>NZ_QGTV01000005.1:0-91148 GCF_003182335.1 Chryseobacterium sp. AG844
AGATCCTTTTTGGAGGTGGTCGTGCCAATAAAGTGGTCTTTTTTTATTCTCCCTTTATGACTATAAAGATTAATTTCAGTAGTGTCCTGAATGCAGATCACATATTTGCCTTGACAGGCTTCAATACAGTTATAAGACATATTGCGGATCAGGTCTTCTTCTCTGACACGATCATTCTGAAGAAAACGGTAATATCCCTTGGCGGAAGCTTCATCTTCACTTAAACGGCGAATCGAATGAACGCTTTTGGAAAATAAATCATCTAAAATTTTATTGCCACGTTTAAGTAAACGTTTATCGGCTAATTCCCTGAAATTTCTTGTCATAATACTAAATAACAATAAATGTATAAAACTAGGAATAATTGTGTCCACACGATAGTCCTACGGAAGGGTGGCAAAAATTCAAAGAATTTTTGACGGGGTGGTTCTACACATAATAACTTCAAACCTTAAACTTTTAATCCAAATTTTCAATTTTCAGCCATATATAAATATCATTCACTACATATCATTAAAGTTTGTATATTTGATAAGTTTGTGTAAAATCAAAAATTATCTTTAATGAAAAAGCTAAATATTGGAATACTTGCCCTTTCAGGTATTGTATTTCTTAATTCGTGTGGTACAGCTAAGACTGCAGGGACAGAGAATAAAACTGAAGCTACGGCAAAAGTAGCCGAACCGGTAAAAGAAGAAGCAAAAGAAGAGGGAATTAATTTATCGTATATGGATACAAGTGTCCGTCCACAGGATGACTTTTTTAGCTATGTGAACGGAAACTGGGTGAAAACGACTCAGATTCCTTCCGATAAAGCCAACTGGGGATCTTTCAATGCTTTGAGAGAAAATGTAGATGATGCTTCATTAGATATTTTGAACAAAATCCTTACAGAATCATACCCTGCAGGATCAGAAGGGCAGAAAATCCAGAATCTTTACGCTTCTTTTATGGATACGAATAAAAGAAATGCGGAAGGTCTGGCACCGATTAAAGCTGATCTTGCCAAAATAGATGCTATTAAGACTCTTGCTGATCTTCAGAAATACCTTTTGGAAGCTACAAGATTAGGAGATAATTCTTTCTACGGATGGAGAGTAGGTGCTGATATGAAGAATTCCAAGATGAATGCGGTGTATCTTGGTGGTCCGGATCTTGGTTTGGGGAGAGACTATTATCAGAAAGTAAATGATGCCAATACAAAAACACTGGCGGAATATCAAACCTATGTTGGAAAGTTATTCGGAGTTTTAGGATATAAAAATACAACTCAGGCTGCACAGAATGTGGTAGACTTTGAAAAACAGCTTGCCAATTACTTGCTGACACTTGAGCAGAACAGAGATGCCAACTTAAGATACAACCCTAAAAATGTATCTGAATTATCAGATCTTGTGAAAAACGTTGATCTTGCCAAATACCTGAAAGATGCAGGTGTAAACACAGACAGAGTGATCATTGGAGAACTGAAATATTACCAGAATATGGATCAGTTCATTACCCAGAAAAACCTTCCTCTGCTGAAAGACTATCTGAAATACCATATCATCAACGGAAACGCAAGCAACCTGGATGACAATTTAGAGCAGATCAGATTTGATTTCTATGCCAAATATTTACAGGGCCAGAAAGAACAGCGTCCAATGAACAAGAGAGGGCTTACCCTTGTCAATGGTGTTCTTGGAGAAGCTTTCGGAAAACTGTATGTTGACAAATACTTCACTCCTGAAGCTAAGAAGCAGATGGAAACGTATATTGATTATCTTTTAAAATCATTCAAAACACATATTGCCAATATAGACTGGATGTCTCCGGAAACCAAAGTAAAAGCTCAGGAAAAACTATCCAAGTTTACCGTAAAAATTGCTTATCCGGATAAATGGAAAGATTATACACAGTTGAAAGTAGAATCTCCAAAAGAAGGAGCTACGCTTTATTCAAACCTTCAGAATGTTGCTGCATGGCAGTATCAGAGAAGTTTAGATAAAGTAGGAAAACCGGTTGACAAAACAGAATGGGGAATGTCTCCACAGACTGTAAATGCTTACTACAGCGGATCAAACAACGAAATTGTATTCCCGGCAGCTATTCTTCAGCCTCCTTTCTACAATCCTAAAGCGGATGCTGCAGTGAACTTCGGAGGAATCGGAGCCGTAATCGGTCACGAAATTTCTCACGGATTTGACGACAGCGGTTCCCGTTTCGATGGAGATGGTAACCTGAATAACTGGTGGACGGATGCAGACCGTAAAAACTTTGATGCAAAAGTAGGCCAGTTAGCCGCTCAGTACAGTGCTTACGAACCTGTAAAAGGAAGCTTCGTGAACGGTAAGTTTACAAGCGGTGAGAACATCGGTGACTTAGGTGGAGTAGCAGTGGCTTATGATGCCCTTCAGATGTACTTAAAAGATAAAGGAAACCCCGGAAAGATCAGTGGATTTACTCAGGATCAGAGATTTTTCATGAGCTGGGCAACAGTTTGGAGAACGAAAGCTACCGATCAGTATATGATCAACCAGGTGAAAACCGATCCTCATTCTCCGGGAATGTTCAGAGCATTTGGTCCGTTGGTCAATCAGGACTCATTCATCAAAGCATTTGATATCAAACCGGGAGACAAAATGTATAAAGCTCCTCAGGACAGAATAAAAATCTGGTAATTTTACCTTAAATTGTTAGAAAAGAAAGATCCATTTCATATTGCTTGAGATGGATTTTCTTTTAATATTCTCTCTTATAATTCCGGAGCACAAACTTGATTCCGGTTTCCATAATGTCACCCATGGTTTTACAGTACTTGAAATTAACATCATAGGTAAGCTTTTGCAAAGCTGTTCTTAACTCGATAACATTGGCTTCCGGCGCAATATTGTCTTTTTTCATAATAGAAATGAGCTCATAAAATCTGTTTTGGCTGCTCGTAACTCTTTTTACGATCTGCGAGCGCACTTCCTTGCGGTACTGTTCGATAGAACTTGGCTTCAGTTTTTCCAGAACCATATTCACCATCTGATTGTTTTCCTTGAAATACTGGGGAAGATATACTTTCAGGTTTCCCTCATAAGTCTGCTGATCAAAATCGATGGGGCGGATTCTGTAAATTACCTGGTCGAAATCATGGATGGGAATCACCACATAATTATAAGAACGCATGTCCCCAAGAAGTCCGATGAGGCAGCGTTCATTGAATTTCACGAATTCCTTGGAGATCTGTGCTTTTTCCAGTTCTGTACAGTTGGGCAGATGTTTCTGAATAAAGACATCCCCGGGAATTCCTAAGATATGCTCTTCAATCAGAGTGTTTTTATACACCAGAAAGTTAATCCGGTTGGGAGAAAGCAGATCCTCAAGTTCCAGCCCGAATATCCGGGAAGCATCAGCCTGTTTAATATAAAAATAGGTATAATTATCATTCAGTACATTTCTCACCCGGATCCGGAAAGGTTTTGAATTTCCGAAAGTACAAAAATCGATGGTATCTACTGTCAGATAAGGTAGCGTAGCGGTATCTCCATCAGAATGAAGGAGGGTGTAAATTTTATTTAAATTAGCTTCTATTTCTTTAAACTCATATTCAGAATACAGTACTCCAAGCCATAAGGTATCTTTTCCTTCCTTATCCAGAATACTTACACTGTCATTAAATCTTAAGAGATCTTCATACAGAAACTTAATTTTGGTGGTTCTGTTGTATTTTTCCAAATATTGCTGTAATGCTTCTGAAACTGGAAATATCGGTTTTCTGAACGCTATTTTTACATCTTTCATAACACTGTTCACTTTCTTTAAATATAAAGAATATTTTCTTGTAAAGTTTGAGGATTTCTTATTTTAACATTCATTTTACCATTTTGTAACGAGTACGGCGAACGAAAAATTATTTGATTTTTCTTGGAAGACTTTATTTATTTTTTCATAGCTTAGTGATATCGTAATACGGTGATTTTATGTTGAATAAATGCAGAAGAATTTTGATGATCCAAGAAAAATCTTAGTAAAATTTTGTATGTTAGAGTTTTTTTTTAAATTTAAACATTGGATTGGTAATTTATTTGATTCATCGGTAAATTACTCAAGGACAGATCCAAACCAAAATAGTAAATCTCAAAATAACAATAATATGGCAATGTTTAATTATGGTGTTGGCGGAAACGAGGTAAAAGTAGACGCTAATGAAGCTATTCAGGAAATACAGGAAAATAAATCACTGATAGTAAGCCAGCTTACAACAGAAGAGTCTTATACCCCTGAAATCGTAACAGGATTAAAAACAGTGGAAGACGTTTTCAGACATTTCCAGCCTTCAGTATCGGTACAGCACGAAACAGAAGATGGTGGAGTGGTAGAAGAAGAATTCCGTTTTCAAAACCTTGGAGACTTTACCCCTAAAAGCCTTACTCAGAAGTCAGATTATCTGCAGCAATTGAGCATGGAACAGGAGCAGTACAATAAAATAGTACGTCAGCTGAAAACAAACAAAATTCTACGCAATATGCTGGAGAACGATCAGACAAGAGTGGCGTTCATAGAGGTATTGAAAGAAGTGGCACAAGAACTTGAAAAATAATTAAAGACTTACATTAAATCATGGATAGCAAATTACAGGCACAAGAAAGCCAGCAGCAGGGTCAGCAGCAACACGCAGGGCAGCCGAAGGGCAACCCGCTTGCAGAGCTCAATAAAATGGGAGGATTTGGCTTTGTTGAATCCGTTGTAGACGGTATTGCCAATATGAACCCCACAAGAAAGGCAAGAAAAGAAATCTTCCTGAATGACAGCAATAAAGCAGAAGAAAGAAAAGAACTTCTTCAGAAGATCAACCTTTGGATAAACCTTTTAGAAGGTAGCGAATCTGCTGATAAAATGGCTGATACGTGCAAAAGTAAAGCACAACAGGCCGACGAGAATTTAAAGAAAAACTTAAAAAATACACTGGATGCTGTTCGTATGCTGGAAACCAACTACAGAACAGTAGCCCAATTCTACAAAAATACGGAATTGGATAAAGTGGATAACGTAAGTATCGTCAATGCAAGCCTTGAGCAGGTTTCCGATCTGGATAATCCTCTGTTCATTGATGCTATTTCAGAAGAATTCAAAAATTATTATGACCGTCTTGACCTTAGAGATAACTACTCAATCCTTGCCATACCTGGATATTTAGGATCAAACAAGGTCATCGAGAAGTGGGCAAAAATCTGTAACGAAAACAAAGTAATGATGGTTACAGACTTCGCCAACCTTGATAAGCCGGATGATGTAGTAGACTTATTCCACTCTGCCAACCTTACAGGAGGTGAGCTTCACAGAAGTAACGTTATCATGACGTGTAACTGGCTGGTAGGACGTGGTAAAGCTGAAGAAGTAGGGGAAGAAGAAAACGTAGAACTTCCACCTTCCACGTCATTAGCAGGAAAAATCCATAAAACACTGATGTCTCAGGTAGCAGCAGGTAAAAAACATGGTAACATCAACGAAGTAGACGCTGTAAAATTCGAGCTTAAGAAAAGTGAAATTTCTCAGCTTGAAAAAATGGGTCTTGTACCAATGGTTAACGAATACGGAAAAATTATGGCTTTCTCAGCGAAGACCTTATTTACAGGAGACAATATCGGTCTTCAGACGTATTCCGTAGTTCGTGTATTCGACTATGTAACTAAAGTATTACTTGATTTCCTTAACAGAAGAGCTTTCGAAAACTGGAATGCTAAGAATGAGGATGATTTGAGAAGACAGATTGTAACATTCCTGGATAACATCAAAGGACCGGACAAGTTGATTGAGAAATTCAAAATTGTTCGTTTCGAGCAGGATAGAGTAAACAAAGACAGAGTATGGCTGGATATCCGTATGACCCCTTATTTCCCTACAAAAAGTTTCGTTATTAAATTGGACGGACACAAAGGAGATGATGGTAACGAATGGGATGCAGAATATACTCAGGAGTAACATAAACGTACTTTAGATAACAAAAACCGATGCAATATTACATCGGTTTTTTTTCAACCAACACCTATGAAATTGAATATGAATAAGAAACTTATCATTGGTTTACCAATGTTATCAATACTTCTTTTGATAAGTTGTGAAAAAAAATACCAAAGTCCGGGCACTTACGAAAATGATCTCTTCGCACAGGAACGTCAGGAAGGAAAAGCATACATCATGAATGAAGATGAATGTTTTGATGGAAGTGAGCTCGTTATCGCAAGTTCAGAGGTAAAACTGGCAGACAGTTCAAAAGGCCGCGGAAAATCATTCTATCTCTATAAAGTAAAATCCGGAAAAGTATTGAAAACAGTAAGAGATTCTACGCTAGATATGCCAATGCTGTTTTTATCTCAATACAAATTAAAGATCAAAAATACAGATTCTATGTATGTGTATCTGAAGAAGCTTGAAGGGTATCGTTTTATAGCCAAAGATAGAAACCTTAAGTATCAGTGGTTAAAAGCGGCTCCGGTATATTCAGTTGAGAAAAATTAACTTTAAATTCAAGTTTTTTATATCACTATATCATGATTTTTTTTACTTTTGTTTTTGAACAAACACAAAAACAAAATGAAAAAGAATGTAACCCCGTATGAGGATATAATCCTTCATCCTCTCCTACAATTTAATCTGAAAAGTAATACCTGTCTCTATGGCTTTCAGCTGAAAGCTATTTAAATTCTATCAGCCATGACAGGGAATATTGCCGGGGATCAGAATCCTCGGGTTGGAACAGTGTGTTCCTACGAAATAAAGCCTTCAGGACTTTCATTCGTACTGAATGGAGACTATGAATGGTATCTTTTTAAGAAACAAAAAAACGGAAGCTGGAAAGACATCACCGGAAAACCAAAGACCGGTGAAAAGGTAACATACAACTTTGGGGAAATAGCGCTGGGAGTAGAATTTCAAATAAAAGTCTATGAGATTAAAAAAGGGCTTTTACCTGGTTTTCCCGTTACCAAGGAACTTGCTGGCAGCCTTATAATTGTTCCTATCAGTAACAAGGTTCCGAAGATTGATAAAGTAGTCCTCTTTAACAGAGGAGCAAAAGATTTCAATACAGCCAGCTACCGTGATACTCTTATTGCGCAGGCTCACTGCATCGCGATGTTTAATAAAGAAATTGAATTTCACCTTTGGGAAGATGACGCTCCTGGGAAAGGGCACGATGTCAGTATTAACAAAAACAACCGTCACACACGCAGCTACAAGGCTCGCGTCAATGAAAAAGGAATTGCGGAAGTATCTATTCATTTAATGTCTGATGAAAAAATCCTTCGTCAGATGGCCAATCGGTTTCTGATGAAAGGAGACAGAAATGAAGGACCGAATCATGAATATTATGTTACGGCCACCTACTCCGGGAAAATTCTGGGAGCCAGCCAGGTGAATGTAGAGGTAGCCAACCCTGATTATAAGGGCCAGCCTCAAAATCAACCTAAGCCGCAGCCTGAGAAACATACACCAAAATTTCCTGTCGGACCAGAAGGTGGTCCCAAACAACCTGATCCTAAAGGTAATATTATAGAAGCGGTTTTCATAGATGATACAGGAAAAGAGCTCTCGAAAGTAGGTGTAGGAGATAAAGCAAGGGTAAGAATTCACTCCAAGAATATGGTGGGAAAACACATCCAATATGTTATCTGGAAATATGATTCCACATCCACTCATGAAGTTTATAGAAGTGCAATGATTAAAATTACTGCCGATGTATACGATACCTCAGGATTTATCATTACAAAAGTGAGTTCTGAAAAAGGAATAGGCTTTCCTATCGGCAATCTGAATTCCTATACACAAAACTATTTTATAGAAATTATCTCCAAAGATCTTTCTGCAGAATCTCAGAAATTTGGGGTAAATTCGGATGGACTGATGCAGGTGGAGAAGGTGAAGAGTGCGGTGGGAGTACAGAATACGCAAAACCCAGATAAACCAGGAAGTTGTATATGTCAGGAACAGTATAAAGATTTAGTATGGGGAGGAAAAGTAAGTTGTGAGTTTAGAAAGAAAGTAGTGCAAATTGCTAAAAATTTAGAACTACCACAAGAAAATTATGAAGGGGCAAATTGGCTAATGACAATTATAGCTCTAGAATCAGCATATTCATTTAGCCCTAAATGTGGTACTTTTAGGAAAAATCCTGATGAAAATAGTAAATACAAATATATTGGATTAATACAATTTGGAAAAGCTGCAGCAGAGGAAATTGGAACAACAAGAACTCATTTGATGTCATTAACTGCAGAACAACAATTAGACTACGTTGAAAAACATTTTTAAGAAAAAAATGTATAAAAATCTATTAAAAAATAGAACTGCTCTTTACTTAGCTGTAAACTATCCAAATTCAACAGCCCATGCTTCTGAAAAAAATTATGTTGTTTATGATAGTACGAAAGATGCATATGATGACAACTCAATGTTCAAAAGAGAGACACACGAATTTTGGATTGATAAAAATGGCAAAAAGCAATTTTATAAAGGTAAAGAGGGAAAATCCTATGTTTGGGAATTCGAAGAAGCTTTGAAAGAAGTAGAAGAATTAGGACGATCTAATAAAACAAAGACTTTTACATGCGGCAATAATAGTACAAAAAGTGATAATATTAATGCAAAAGATATTGTAACTTATCATATATATCATGATAATAAAATCGAAAAACATATTCCTAAAAAAATAAAGGAAGGAAATGAAACTAGATATAAATATGTTTATCATGATTCAATAGGAAATGAGCATGAAATAACTACTGTAGATTGGCATACGACTAAAGAAAAGGGTGTTGGACAAGTTTATAACACTAAACCTACTCATTCAAAAGTTCTTTCTGATCAATATGTTTCTGAAGGAAATACATCTAGACGTGTAAAATATGAAAATGGAGATATTGCAGAATACGGAACTCATCCTAAAAAAGGAATCATTTGGCTATTATATAAAGCGGGAAAAAATAATGTTGAATTAATTAAAATGCCAGATAGTTTAAATTATAAAAAAGATGGTGTTTCTATTGCTTATAGCTTTTCAAAAACTCAAAGAAGATATACTGGAGCAGATTCTTTTGCTGGATTTATTGGGTATTTAGCTAAATCTGGATACAAACTAACTACAACAGGTAGTTGTTTTTCTGAAGGCTCAAGCTTTCCAAGTCAGGAACATTGTAATGGAAGAAGTGTAGATACACTTTATTTAGGTATTGTTGAGCAAGATCAAAAGGTAATAGATAGTGCAATATTTTTCCATTTTACAGAGGTTTTAAAGGGTATAAATGAGTACTGTCAGAAGCTAAAAAGAGCTGGTAATGGGGGAAGCCTTCACAATAGTCATTTGCATTCTGGAAATTTTAATAGTAGTGTTATAAAAACAATTAAAGAAAAATGAAAAACCTAATTATTTTATTATCTTTTTTAAGTATTTTTTCTTGCAAAAAAGCGCAAGAGAATGTTTCAAAACCATCTTTCTCCCAAGAAATATCCATTGATAAAAATTGGAATGGTGATAAGTTAATTTCTGATTTGAATTTTGTCAGCTCTATCAATCCTACTTGTAAATTAAAAACTACTTTTTTTAATAGATCAGAAAAACAAATTGAAGAAGATGATGCAAAATGTACCCTATCTAAAATCAAATTCAATTATGAAAAATTAAACTCAATAAATAAAAAAAACATTATTGGAAAACTGGCTTCTAATATAGAACTATTTATTAAAAATAATATTCCTAAAAGCAATAATGCAGATTTAAGTTACCAAACGACATTGTATATTGAAAAAAATAAAACAATAACTGACTCGATTGTTATTTACCAATCTTTTAATTTTTCAGAAGCATTAACTGTAAAAACAAAATATTATTATCTTGATAAAAATGAAATTTATTTATTAGATATCGTAGAAGATGAATCTGGAGTAAATGTTGAAAAATGGGAACATTATAAAATAAATTCTTCAGGCAAAATATCTTCAGTACAACAAAAATCTTTCTCAAAAGATAATAATATTACGAAAACAAGTATTGATTTTTGGAAAGGAAAATATCATTTTGAAGCTTCAAATAGAGACGAAGTAAAAACTATTTTTAACATCATAATAAATTCCCTTGAAGATATTTCTATGGATATTACTGAAGAAGGAACAACAAATAAATATTCTAAATTAAAGGCTGAAGAAATTAATTATCAAAAAATTAAAATAAAATATAATGATTCTTCTGATGAGATGGGAGTTATTTACATTGAAAAATCAGACGACAATTACTTTATTTCAGGAAATCCCATATATTTTATCAACCCCGGAAATAATGAAATCCCATTACAAAAAATTAAATAAATAATCCTTACTGTTTCCAAATGTTTGAAAATTAATATAAATGGACAATGATGAAACCCGTTTTAACTGTAGTACCTCTCATTTTCTTTTTTAGTTGTAAAGAAAATAATACGAAAGCCATTAATAGTGATAAAATAAATTTAAAAGAAAATATTGATGAAGAAGATCTACCTTCTTCTTTTAATTCAAATTCAACACAAACTAAAAGTTATAGAGTTAACTTTAATAAAAGTGATAAAAATGATCTCATTATTATAGAAAAAAATACAAATGATTATACTTTAAAAGCGCAAACTGATAATAAAGTATTTTTTACAAAAAACATTGACTGTGATTTTATAGAAATAGATACTAATACAAAAAACAAACAAATCTTCAATTTAATTTTAGGTTACACAGATCAGTATCAAAATACGTCTCGAAAAATTGTTATGCCCGTTTTTTTCAAGAATAATGATTTATTTATTGAAAAATTATTCATCGCAACTTTAGGAACAAGTGCGAAAACAGGTGAGGAAGAATGGATGCAAAAAGAGATCTCTGAAAAAATATTGCTCAAACAGCTTGATTTGGATAAAATCCTATCAGAATAAATAATTTAGCAATAATAAAAAATGAAAAAATTTGTAATCATTTTCTTTTCAGCAACAAGTCTTATTTGCTGTCAAAATAAAGAGAAAAATACAACAGTTGAAAATATAAATAATGATATAGATTTTATAAAAAAACATATGAGGCTTCAAGAAAAAATTGAGCTTTCTGAAAATGACACAAATACATCAAATCAGTATAAGCTAATAGATAAAGATTTAGAATTAGGTGGAGAGTTAACCTTACAAGGATTGAAAGAAAATGGTTATAAAGTACCTGAAAACAGCTTTTTTTCAAAGCAAATTAAGGATATTTTTGAAACACAGGAAGATTGTTCATGTACCTCAGTAAAGCAGCATCAAAATTTCACTACTTATTTTGTCAATTCGTCACAGGAACAAAATATTAAACAAACAGAATTTGATTACACTTATGATCATATATATGTTTATCCCAATCTTAAAATTTTAACAGATCTGCCTCTTTTAAATGATATTGTGGAGTTAAAAAACAATAATTTGAAAGTAAATTTAAATCAAACTATTATTGCTAGAAACAAATATTTATTTAACAACAGTAAAGGAGACTTGGCTTGGTTATTAGCTAATGACAAGGATTTTTTAAAAATATTACTTGTAAATTTTGGCTTTGATAAAGAGGATAAAATAAATGAAGTAATTCTAAATGATCTATTTCAAGAATATTCCAAAGAAACGCCAGAATCCTCTCAAAAAATAGGAAATATTTTATTTGTAAAAAATTGTGAAGGAAAACTAAGTATTAGAAAAAACTTACTTAAGTATATAGAAAAAAACACAACTAAAAATAATGATAAATATGTCTCTGCATTATCAAATTATGTGATTGGTATACTTTATAATGACAGTATAAAATCTCTATTTTCACCTGATGAAAAGGCTGAAATTGTAGCAAATATATCCAATATAGAAATCCCTGCATTCAACAACTATAAAGGTTTAAATACGGATTCTTGGAACTACATTGTTCTACCTTCAAAATAAAAGCACAATGAATCACCCTGAAGTACTAGATATTTTAAAAAAACACAACTATTTTGGTTATCCATATTTAAAAAAATATATTGAAAGCGGTGGCCTAGAAAACGAGAGTACAACTTCACCCCAAGATGATGATTATCAATAAATCCTAATAAATATCAACTAGTTCATAAACTATATATCCTGATGAGAACTTTTTAATTATTTATCTTTTTTTCATACGCAAATAGTAGGAATAGATAAGAGTAAAAAAGTTATACAATAACGGATTCACAAAAAAACTCCTTCAACATCAAAAACAGGAAAAATAAAATAAACCTATCTTTGCAGCATAGAAACAATGTTCAGGATGAAGAGAAAATCATCTCTTCAATGATTTAAAATAAGATTGGTTTTTGGAAAAAAATAGAACAGGTTCAGAATTCCTTCATATAGGAAACAGGCTTTTGGAGTGGTACAGAAATAATGCAAGAGATCTGCCTTTCAGACAGACAAAAGATCCGTACAAAATCTGGATCTGTGAAATTGTATTTCAGCAGACGAGAATCAATCAGGGATTGAATCATTATAATAATTTCATTAAACGATTTCCCGATGTAAAAACATTGGCAGAAGCTGAAGAAAACGAAGTTTTACTCTATTGGAAAGGATTGGGATATTATTCAAGAGCCATCAATATTCATAAAGCGGCCCGGCAGATCATGAACGATTATCAGGGTGTCTTTCCTCACGAATATGAAGAAATTTTAAAACTGAAAGGAGTAGGGAAATATACTGCAGCAGCTGTTTCAAGCATCTGCTTCGGGGGAAGAATGCCTGCCGTTGACGGAAATTTCTACCGTGTTCTGAGCCGTCTTTTTGCCGATGATTTTGATATTTCAAATTCAAGAGCGTTTACCTATTTTTCTGAACTGGCCGCCCTGGTAATGCCGGAAAATGTAGGAGACTTTAATCAGGCTATGATGGATATCGGCTCGGAAATCTGTAAACCCAAAAATCCGTTGTGCGGAGAATGCCCTGTAAATGAAGATTGTCTGGCATTTTCCATGCAAAAAATTTCAGATTATCCTGTAAAAACGAAAAAAGTAAAAGCAGAAGATCTTGCTTTGACTTATTATTTTGTTCACAGAAAAGGACAGTTTCTGATCCGTCAGAGAGCAGATGACTTCATATGGAAGAAATTATTTGAATTTCCCACAGCTATTCCTTCCGATATGGAACCCTTCATTACAGGTTCAAAAACAGTTACCCATAAACTGACTCATAAGAATTTAAGCATCGGAATTTGGAATGTCGAGGTTACTTCAGAAAAACAATGGAATGATTTTATCACTGAAAATCAATACCTGATTACAGACCTTGAAGGCTCTCATGAAAAATCCTTTCCGAAGCCTTTGGAAATTTACATTCAAAACGCACTGAAAGACTGAAATTTGTCTTCCGAAATCTGAAATCTAATTTGTACTTTTGCAAAATGATTAAAAAAGTCATTTTTATTTTTGTATCGCTGCTTTTAATTTCATGTGGAAAAGACCCTTCACCAAAACCTTATGGAGAACTGCGTCTTGAATATCCCGCACCGAAATACCAGAAGTTTGAAAACGATTGCGCCTATACCTTTGAGTATTCGGATTTTGCTTCCATAACGCCAGCCAAAAAACCTTGCTGGTTTTATCTGAACTATCCGAAAATGAAAGCTAAGCTTTTCGTTACTTATTATCCGATACAAAACGACTTTGCTGACCATATCAAGGAAGCTGAAAAAATGGTGTATGAGCATACCATCAAAGCCAGTTCTATAGATACAAAATCCTTCGAATACCCTGAAAAGAAAGTATACGGGAACTTCTATGAACTGAAAGGGCAGAGCGCTTCCAATCTTCAGTTTTACATTACAGACAGTACGAAACACTTCGTAACTGCTTACTTATACTTTAATACGAGACCGAAACCGGACTCCCTTGCGCCTGCAGTAAATTATATCAAAAATGATATGAAACATCTGCTGGACACTTTTGAATGGAAAAAATAATTACTTTTAATATACATTGAAAAATATATGAAACTTTTAGTTGTAGGAAGTGTTGCATTTGATGCAATTGAAACACCATTTGGTAAAACGGACAAAATTTTAGGAGGTGCAGCCACTTATATCGGGATCACTTCATCAATTTTAGGCGTTAAATCCGGAATTGTTTCTGTAGTAGGAGGAGACTTTCCACAGGAACATCTGGATATGTTCACAAACAGAGATGTAAACATTGAAGGAATTGAAATCGTGAAAGAAGGAAAAACATTCTTCTGGTCCGGAAAATACCACAACGATCTGAATACAAGAGATACTTTGGCTACAGAAGTAAACGTGTTGGAGAACTTTGATCCGAAAATCCCGGATTCAATGCAGGATGCCGAAATTTTACTACTTGGAAACCTACACCCTGGAGTTCAGTTATCTGTACTTGAAAAAATGAACAACCGTCCTAAGCTGGTTATCCTTGATACTATGAACTTCTGGATGGATTCTGCATGGGATATCTTAATGGATATGATTGCTAAAACAGATGTTATTACCATCAATGATGAAGAGGCAAGACAGCTTTCAGGAGAATATTCTTTAGTGAAAGCAGCTAAAAAGATCCACACTATGGGTCCTGAATATGTAATTATCAAAAAAGGAGAGCATGGAGCTCTACTTTTCCATGATAATAAAGTATTTGCTATCCCGGCACTTCCGTTAGAAGATGTTTTCGATCCTACAGGAGCAGGAGATACTTTCGCAGGAGGTTTCGCGGCATATCTTGCTAAGAAAGGAAAAATTGATTTCGAAACGATGAAGTCTGCTCTTATCGTAGGATCTGCAATGGCTTCATTCACCGTAGAGAAATTCGGAACAGAAAGGATAGAGGAAGTAAATGAAGCTGATATGTTCAGCAGATTGAGACAATTCAAAGAATTGACAACATTTGATGTTGAACTGCAATAAATAAGTCTTTTTAAGAAATATTTATAATAAAAAATTGAGTGAAATTCGTTAAGAATTCTAAATTTGCAACTTGTTAAAATAGTAAAATGACAAATAAACTAAAAATCACTTTTCTTCTTGGGATTTTCATCATGATATTCTCTTCAAATATTATGAATGCCCAGCTAAAACAAGGAGATCTGGTGGATGGTATTGCAGCTGTTATCGGGGATGAGATTGTATTGGAATCTGATGTAATCGAGCAGATGAATTATGGTAAACAACAGGGAGCTGCCAACACAGACAAATGTGAATTCCTGGAAAACCTTATCAGCAATAAACTTCTCGTATACGAAGCCAAAAAAGATACGTTAATTGAAAACCGTTCTGCAGCCATCAAAGAACAAGCTAATGCAAAATACCGTCAGATGCTTTCTCAGTTTCCGGATGAAAAAACAATGCTTGCAGCCTATAAGTTCAGAAACTCTTATGAACTGAAAAATGCTATTGAAAAAATAGATACAGACCAGTATTACGGACAGGCGAAATACCAGAGAGTTACTGATAAAGCAGACGTAACTCCAAATGAGGTAACTGATTTCTACAATATGTATAAAACACAGCTGCCACAGGTAAAGGATGAAGTTACTTTAGCTCAGATTATGATCTACCCGTCACTTACAGAAGCTCACAAACAAGACCTTATCAACAGACTGAAAAAAATCAAGCAGGATATTATCGGAGGGGAAACTTTCGAAAGCCAGGCAAGAATTTATTCTGAAGATGAAGGGTCAGCAGCCAACGGAGGATTATATAAAAATATCAATAAAGGGCAGATGGTGAAGCCATTCGAAGCTGCTGCATTGAACCTCCAGGAAAATGAAATCTCAGATCCTGTTGAATCTGAATTCGGATTCCACATTATTCAGTTGGTGAAAAGATCCGGTAAAGTATATGATGCAAGACACATCTTGTTGAAAGCTGTTCCTACTGATGATGAGATCAAAACTGCAAAAGCAAAATTAGACAGTATCAGAGGTCTTATTATCGATGGTAAAATGACATTCAAAGATGCCGCTTTTAAATTCTCAGATGATAAAAGAACAAAGTTCAACGCAGGGATCATTCCTGGAGCTGATGGTTCTGATAAAATTGAAAGAGAAAGTATCCCTGGAACAATCAGCTACGAATTGGCAGGTTTAAACAAAGGTGATATCACTACTGCTTTTGAAGATGAAGAGAACAAAAGAAAACAAATCAAGATCATCAAAGTGGAAGATGTGATTCCTTCTCATCAGATTACGCTGGAAACAGATTTCAGCAGAATCAAGCAGATGGCACTGAATAAAAAGAAAAGTGAAATGGTTGAAAAGTTTGTCAACTCCAAGTTGCCGACAACCTTTATTTCAATTGACGGACGTTACGACAGCTGTAACTTTAAGTCTAACTGGAAGAAACAATCCTTAACAAAATAAAATCAAAACCTTCAGAATTTCTGAAGGTTTTTTTATCATCGAACTTTGTAAAGGCGAAAATCCACGATGGAAAATATTGACAGATATTTCCCGGAAAACCATTGTTTTTAGTATTTTTACGCATGAGCAATTTTATAGATTTTAACGCTGCAAAAAAACTTCATGACATGGAGGCCACACACAATAGAATTTCACACCTTTTTACTATTAAATATCCCATTATCCAGGCTGGTATGATCTGGCATTCAGGATGGAGACTTGCTTCTGCCGTTTCCAACTGTGGAGGATTGGGAATAATCGGAGCAGGAAGTATGTATCCTGATATCCTGAGAGAAAATATCCGGAAATGTAAACTGGCAACGGATAAGCCATTCGGAGTAAATGTACCGATGTTATATCCTAATATTGAGGAAATCATTCAGATCATTCTTGAAGAAGGAGTGAAAATTGTATTTACATCAGCCGGTAACCCGAAAACCTATACGGAAACCCTTCAGAAAGAAGGAATAAAAGTAGCTCACGTCGTTTCTTCCACCAAATTCGCTGTAAAATGTGAAGATGCCGGAGTAGATGCCATTGTTGCAGAAGGTTTCGAAGCAGGAGGCCACAACGGAAGAGATGAAACCACCACATTCTGTCTTATTCCGAATGTAAAGAAACATATTTCTAAACCGTTAATCGCTGCCGGAGGAATTGCTTTAGGTTCACAAATTAAGGCTGCAATGATTCTCGGTGCAGATGGTGTACAAATCGGTTCCCGTTTTGCTGCTACCCACGAAGCTAGTGCCCATGAAAACTGGAAAAAGAAAATCACGGAACTGCAGGAAGGAGATACTCATCTTACTTTGAAAGAGCTGGCGCCTGTAAGAATGGTTAAAAATAAATTCTTCAATGAGCTGGAAGATATTTATGTGAACGGAAGAAATAAAGACGCTTTAATTGCCTCTTTAGGAAGAGCCAGAGCAAAAAAAGGAATGTTTGAAGGAGATATGGAAGAGGGAGAACTTGAAATAGGCCAGGTTTCTGCTTTAATTGATGAAATTCTTCCGGTGGAAACTGTTTTCAGCCATCTTTTAAAAGAATTTGAAGAAACGAAAATGCCGGTTTTTTAATATGATTTTATTCGATGGAAGGAAGGATAATAGATGTAAAGGGACAAAAATTATATATCGAACACAATAATCAGCTTCGGGACAGGCCTACGATTGTTTTTCTGCATGATTCATTAGGATCTGTGCAGCTTTGGAGAGATTTTCCGGCAAAACTGTCTGAAGCAGCACAGTGCAATACCCTTGCTTATGACCGTTTAGGCTATGGTAAATCATTTCCTATGCTTACTCATGAGCGGCCGGTACATTATATGGAACTGGAAGCAGATTTGTTGAATGATGTACTGATTGAAATGGATATTGATAACGCGATTCTCTTTGGGCACAGTGATGGGGGAACAATTGCTTTGATCACCGCTGCAAAATATCCCGAAAGAATAAAAGCCGTTATTTGTGAAGCTGGTCATATTTTTGTAGAAGAAACAACTTTAAAAGGAGTTTACGACGCATGGGAAGCTTACAAAACGACCAATCTTCCGGAACGTTTACAGAAATATCATGGTGATAAAGTAGAAATGCTTTTCAGAGCCTGGACAGAAACCTGGACACGGGATGATTACAGAACCTGGAATATAGAGTATTTCCTGAAAGATATTACAGCGCCGTTGTTATTTATTCAGGGAGAGGCTGATGAATACGGGACACTGGATCAGGTAGAAAAAACAGTTACTCAGGTCAGTGGAAGTTCGGAAAAATATATCATTCCCGATATAGGCCATACACCGCATAAAGAAGTACCTGAGCTTGTATTGGAGAAAGCGGCCGGATTTATCAGCAAATATTTCTAATATACAATATCAACAAGGCACCTGTTAACGGGTGTCTTTGTTTTGTTAAATAAACAGATTGATCTATTTTTATTTCAATAACTGAAGTTCAGCCGCAATATTTTCCTTTGCCCGGGCTTCATATTTTTCCTTAAAATATTCTGTTTTAAAGATACTTTTAAGTTCAAGGAAATGTTTGAGCACTTTTTTTCGTCCCGGTTTATACAGAAAATCAGGGTAAATGGAATACTCTTTTCTTATATTCTGAGTGTATTCCAGATAGTTTTCTAAATCCTTTCCCAATACAGAAAGATCAGCATCCAGCAGATAATTGGTGTCTTCATCATCACAACGTTGATGTGATTTTGTTGCCAGAATCTGCGCAGAAATGAGTGAAATTCTGTCTTTGTTCAAATGAAGTTCTCCAAGCCTTTTTTCTGCTTTGGCCGCACTTTTCTCCTCATTAGACTTAGAAGAAGCATCGTAGATAACGTCATGGTAAAACACGGAGAAAGAAATGGCTGTAAAATCTGAAATATCGCTTTTCACAGCTTCAAGTTCACTGAACATATTTTCAAGATGAAGAAGATTGTGGTAGTGTCTGCCTTTTTCAGAATATCTGGTTTCAAGTTCGTTCCACAGGCTGTCGATCAGCTGTTTGTTTTCGGTGAAAGAAGAACAAAGCGTTTCAAAATAATTTTTCAGATTCATAGAAATAAGATATAAAAAAAGGAACTTTTAAAAAGTTCCCTGATTTGCTTCCAGAACAGCCTTCAGCTCGGCCCAGCCTCCGCCGTTGTAACCGTCCTTTAATCCTTGAGCGTTAAGATAATCCAATGCTTTTCCGCTTCTGTTTCCACTTCTGCAGAATAAGATAACAGGCTTTTCAATAGATAGGATTTCATCCTGTCTGTCTTCTACTTCACCTAAAGGAATATTCTTGGCACCATCTATATTACCGTCCATTTCAAGCTCCATTGGCTCACGAACGTCGATTAATTCATAGTTTCCTGATTGTATTACTTCTATTAAAGACATAGTTGTTGGTTTAAACATTAAATTAGAAACGAAATTACGTATTTTTTTTTTGAAAAAAATCCTAATTAAAACATAATTTTTTCAGAAAAGAACCATCAGTGGGATGTACTTTGGCAGAAATCTGAAGATTGATAAAATAATCTTAATTTTGCAGTGTGAAATTAATGAATGCAGACGCTGAAAAATATTCCCAACTCATAAAATCCAGGGCAAAAAGTTTTGGATTCCAGAGTTGTGGCATTTCCAAAGCTGATTTTCTGGAGGAAGAAGCTCCCCATCTTGAAAAATGGCTGAAGAATAATTATAACGGCGAAATGAAGTATATGGAAAATCATTTCGATAAAAGACTTGATCCGAGACTTTTGGTAGAAGGTTCAAAATCTGTAATTTCACTTTCTTACAATTACTTTCCTGAAGAAAAAATTTCTACGCTGGAGAACTTTAAAATCTCAAAATATGCTTATGCAGAAGACTATCATGAAGTAATCAAAGAAATACTCCGTGAAATGGTTGCAGAGCTGCAGGAAGAAATAGGGGAATTTGGATTTCGTGTCTTTGTAGATTCTGCGCCGGTTCTGGAAAGAGCCTGGGCGAAAAAGTCAGGAATAGGCTGGGTAGGGAAAAATGCCAACCTTATTACCAAACAAAGCGGTTCTTTTTATTTTCTGGCCGAAATCATCTGCGATCTGGAGCTGATCCCTGACCATGCCACTACAGATCATTGCGGAAGCTGCAGAAAATGTATCGATGCGTGTCCCACAGATGCCATTGTTTCTGAAAAGATTATAGATGGAAGCCGATGCATTTCTTATGCAACCATAGAACTCAAAAATGAAATTCCGGATTATTTTAAGGATAAAATGGAAGACTGGATGTTTGGCTGCGATATCTGTCAGGATGTCTGCCCCTGGAACAGATTCTCTGCGCCCAATAAACAGAGCCGTTTCCAGCCCAATGAAGCCTTGAAAAACTTTAAGAAAGGAGAGTGGAAAGAACTTACCCAGGAAATTTTCTCGGAAATCTTCAGAAAATCTCCCGTAAAACGAACCAAGTTTGCTGGTCTCAAGAGAAATATTGAGTTTTTACAGAAGACTTCCGACTGATTTTTCTCTGAACTTTCGGTGACAATTCCTCTTTTGGAATTTTTTGAAGTTCCAAACCAGAGCTGATAATTGACCATTCCTTAAATTTTTCGCTTTAAGGAGGTGAAGATTTATATCAATAAGTTTCTTAAAAAGCCTTTCCTATAAAGAAAAATTGATTTTCAGGAGATCAGAATCTCACCGAAAATCAACGTCTTTTTTGTATTCTTTTAGGAGCAGTTTTTACTCTTATTTTAAATCTTTTTTGGGATTTAGTATTTTTACGCATATTTATGAATATTTCGTAACTAAATATAGCCATTTTTTCGATTAAAACAAATACTTTTACTAAAAATTAAAGATTAAATTTTGTTAAAAAACATGACTGTGAAAACGATATTAATGTATATCCTGAAAGTGCTAGGAATTATTTTAGGAATTGTGATTATTTACGTAATCCTTGGGCTGCTGATTCCCTATATTCCCGTTTCTGCAAAAGATGACGGACAGAAGAAAGAAATCCCAATCTATATTTACACCAATGGAGTGCATACCGATATCGTAATGCCTGTAAAAAATGACCTTCAGGACTGGAGCCGGAAAATTCCTTTTGCCAATACAAAATCAAAAAAAACAGATTATCAGTATATAGGAATAGGATGGGGAGACAAAGGGTTTTATCTTGATACTCCTACCTGGGCAGATCTGAAATTTTCAACAGCCATAAAAGCTGCATTCTGGCTAAGTGATTCCGCAATGCACTGTACCTATTATAATACGATGAAAGAAGGCGACGACTGTAAAATGATCATGATCAGCAGAAATCAATACCAGAATCTGGTAAAATTTGTAGAAGATAAATTTGACAGAGACCAGAACGGAAACTTCATGTTGATTCCAACAGATGCCGTATACGGTGATAATGATGCCTTTTATGATGCAAAAGGAACGTACAGCTTTCTTTATACCTGCAATACCTGGAGCAATAACGCTTTAAAAGCTGCAGGACAAAAAGCCGCACTTTGGACCCCCTCAGATTTTGGAATTTTTCAACACTATAAATAATACATGAAGAGGATTTATCTGTTGTTCATTATCTTTTTGGTGGGTTCATGTTCCCAGGAAAGGAACAGCAATACAATAATAACCAATAGACCTCTGGCGGCAGAAAAGAAGCCTGAAGCCGATCTTTCCAAAATAAAAAGTAAAGCGGAAGAAGCATTGGAATTCTGTGATTCAAAGAACCTCAGCAAAGACTTCTGCATTCTTATTGATATGAGCCTTCATTCCGGTGTTAACCGTTTTTTTATCTGGGATTTTAAAAATAATAAAATATCAAAGAAATATCTGGTAGGACATGGCTGCGGTTCCAATTCATGGAGTAAAGATAATTCTAAAGCCAATCCGGGTTTTAGCAATGAAGATGGAAGCCACCTTTCATCTTTAGGAAAGTATAAATTGGAAGGAAGAGGCTACAGCGATTGGGGAATCAATATAAAATACCTTATGCACGGCCTTGAAGAAACCAACAGCAATGCTTTAAAAAGATATATTGTCTTTCATTCCTGGGATCTTATGAGCGATGAGGAAGTGTTTCCTGACGGATCTCCCGAAGGATGGGGCTGCCCGACTGTTTCCAATAACGCCATGAAAGAAATTGATCCGATGATTCAGAAATCGGGAAAACCTGTACTGATGTGGATCTATAATTAAATCTTTACCTTTGTTTCATAACAATCGTGTTAACTGATTCCACCTTATGAAACATACCCTTTTCCGCGAACAACAGCTCAATTGTGATATAGAAACGGCATGGAAATTCTTTTCCTCAGCCAACAATCTTTCAGAAATCACCCCGAAGGATATGGGCTTTATTGTATTAACGGAAATGGAAAACGATGAAATCTATAAAGGGATGCTCATCGATTATTACGTTTCTCCGTTATTCGGTATTAAAATGAAGTGGCAGACTGAGATTACCCATGTAGACTTCCGGAAAAGCTTTATTGATTTTCAGAAAAAAGGACCGTACAAATTATGGAACCATCATCATGAATTTATTCCCAATGCCGAAGGGGTTCTGATGAGAGACACCATAGATTATGAACTTCCCATGGGATTTTTAGGTGAAATTGCCCACGGTCTTTTCGTGAAAAAGAAACTGGAATACATCTTTGATTATCGTTTCAGAGTATTGAGTAAACTGTTCTAAGTATTCAATAGGAACGGGCTTTAGCCCGTTAAAAATAAGCCAAAATTCATCTGGCCAAAACCTAATCCCGTTTTTCATTCAGAATTTTAAAAGTTGGATTCCTACGCAATAACAGACTGCATGAATAGACTTTGCGTTGTATTGTCATTACGTATGAATATAAATACGAATGAGCAGAATTATTCACTAATTGTTTAAGTTTTTTTAACAATTCCATGGCCGGATTTTCCAGTAGAAATCCCTATTTTTGCACAACTATCGTTTTTACTGAAAAACTAAAGTATTCTGATTGACATGGCAGGTCTGAGGTCATTTTTCTTATTTTATATCATACTGGTTTTTTCCCTTTTCAATTCGAATTGGGCGGAAAAATCATTGAGAAATATCCCTCATGTTCCTCCTGTAACCAACATTCATGTTCTGGATGTTTACGAGGAAGCAGATATGAATACGCATGCGCTGCCTGCTGCTTCAAAAATTGTAAAACATTCAGTTAAAAAAAATGATTCTGCCATTGCAGATTTTTCAGGAATATTAAAAGTTATTCCAAAAGTTTCCCTTCCTGAGATTGCGGTTTCCACGATTTGTGGCGTTAAATCCTTTCTCCATCTCCTCCAGCTGTATTAGGTTTAAGTTTCTGAATGCCAAATCATTTTAACGGAAATCTTATAACTTAAACATTTAAAAATGTATTTTAAAACTGTAATAATTTGCATTCTTGCAACATTATTCGCTGTGTCATGCAGTAAAGACAAGAAAAAAAACAATCAAAAAGATAAAGAAGTTCCTGTACTGGAAATCAAGGAAAAAGATACATTGGTGAGCAACCAGTTTGTCACCGATATCCAGGCTAAAAAAAATGTTGAAATGCGTTCCAGAATCGGAGGTATTATCCAGCATATCTATGTCAACGAGGGACAGTTTGTTCAGCAGGGACAGGCTTTATTTAAAATCAATGATGCTGAGCTGCAAATGGAACTTCTGAAAGCCAATGCAGCATTAAAACAGACTGAAGCAGACGTTCGTATTGCAGAAGTAGAGCTGAAGCAGATTCAGAGTCTTCATGCCAAGAAATTTGTCGCCAATAACGAGCTGGAAATGGTAAAGGCAAAACTGTCTTCAGCAAAGGCAAAACATGCCTTTGCCGATGCAGAAAAAAGAACCGTTCTTCAGAAAATAAGCTTTACAAGAATTACAGCACCTTTTGATGGAGTGATTGACGTTATTCCTCATAAAGACGGAAGTTTAGTGGAAAACGGAACTTTATTAACCACACTTTCACAACTGAACGAAGTGTACGCTTATTTCTCCATTCCTGAAAACTTATACTTTGAACTTTTAGCTAACGATAAAATTGGAAATCATCAAAAAATTGAATTGACGCTGCCTAATGGAGTCAATTACCAGTTCAACGGAGCTTTGAAAACAGCCGAAGGGGAAATCGACAGAACTACAGGTTCTATTCGATATAAAGTGCTTTTCCCGAATCCGGACCGTTTGATCAAACACGGTACTTCCGGGAAGCTTATCATTTCCGAACAGCAGGATAATGCGATCCTTATTCCACAGAAATCGACCTTCTCCATTCAGGATAAGACCTATGTTTTTGTTGTGGATAAACAGAATAAAGTGAAAATGACCAATATTAAGATCGGAACTACCCTGAGAGATTCTTATATGGTGGAAAGTGGTCTTAAAAAAGGAGATTTAATCATTTATGAAGGAACTCAGTCTTTAAAAGATGGAGATATCATCAAAATCAAAAAGAAGTATTAACCTTTCATAATCTTTAAATCAATCGACTATGGTAGAAATGTTTATAAGACGAAAGGTTCTTTCGTTGGTTATTTCCATATTATTTGTATTGCTGGGAATTATGGCATTGCTGAAAATGCCCATCACCCAGTTTCCCGACATTGTACCGCCTTCAGTAACCGTTACAGCAAAATATACAGGAGCGAATGCTGAAGTGTCTGCCAATGCGGTGGCTCTTCCTCTGGAGCGTGCCATCAACGGAGTTCCGGGGATGACGTATATGTCTACGGTAACCTCCAATGACGGTCTTACCCTTATTCAGGTGTTCTTTGAAGTAGGAACAGATCCTGATGTGGCAGCAGTAAACGTTCAGAACAGGGTAACCACTATTCTTGATGAACTTCCTGAAGAGGTAATCAGAGCCGGGGTAACTACTGAAAAAGAGGTGAACAGTATGCTGATGTACCTTAATATCACAAGTACAGATCCGAGCCAGGATGAACAGTTCATTTATAACTTTACGGATATCAACGTCCTTCAGGAATTGAAACGTATTGATGGAGTAGGACGTGCTGAAATTATGGGACAGAAAGAATATTCGATGAGAGTATGGCTGGATCCTCAGAAAATGGCAGCGTACAATATTTCTGCAGATGAGGTAATCACTTCCCTGCAAAAACAGAATATTTCAGCTGCACCTGGAAAAGTAGGGGAAACCTCTGGTAAAACCTCAAGCCAGCTTCAGTATGTTATAAAATACAAAGGAAAGTTTTTTGAGCCTAAACAATATGAAGAAGTTCCCATCAGATCTGATGTGGACGGAACCATTTTAAAGCTTAAAGATATTGCTAAAGTGGAGTTTGGAGCCATGAACTACGGAATGGTTTCCAAAACAGACGGAAGACCTTCTGCATCCATTATGATGAAGCAGCGCCCGGGTTCCAACGCATCTGAAGTGATTGAAAGTGTAAAGGCAAAAATGGAAGAATTAAAAGTCACTTCTTTTCCGCCGGGAATGGAATATAACATGGCTTATGATGTTTCCCGATTTCTTGATGCTTCCATCAGTGCAGTGTTAACAACCCTTATTGAAGCCTTTATTCTGGTAGGAATTGTAGTATTTATTTTCCTTCAGGACTGGCGTTCAACATTAATTCCTGTACTGGCTGTTCCGGTAGCATTGGTAGGAACTTTTGCATTTATGAATATGCTGGATTTTTCTGTCAACCTTTTAACCCTTTTTGCGTTGGTTCTGGCCATCGGAATTGTCGTCGATAATGCCATTGTCGTCGTTGAAGCCGTCCACGTGAAAATGGAAGAAGGAATGAATGCGATGGATGCCACCATCAGTGCTACCAAAGAAATTGCAGGAGCGGTAGTAGCGATTACGATCGTAATGTCTGCCGTATTTATTCCCGTGGCATTCCTGGATGGTCCTGTAGGAGTATTTTACCGTCAGTTTTCATTAACGCTGGCCATCAGTATCGTGATTTCTGGGGTGAATGCATTGACACTTACTCCGGCACTTTGTGCTATTATTTTAAAACCTCATGACCACAATAAGAAGAAAACGATCATCGACAGGGCTTTCCAGAGCTTCAATACCGGTTTTGAAAGACTGACGAATGGTTATGTAGGTATTTTATCAAAATTTGCCACAAGAACTACGGTAACTTTCGGACTGCTGTTTTTATTTATCGGACTTACTTTTGTGACCAGCAAATTCCTGCCGACAGGATTTATCCCAATGGAAGACCAGGGAATGGTATATGTAAGTGTTACCACTCCGCAGGGCGCTACAGTGGAAAGAACAGAAAAAGTACTCGATGAAGTAACAGTTATTGCCAAGAAAATTAAAGGAGTAGAAAACGTGACCACGCTTGCAGGGTACAGTATCGTAACTGAAATTGCAGGCTCTTCTTACGGAATGGCAATGATCAACCTGAAAGACTGGAAAGAAAGAAGTATTTCAGTAAATGATCTCATTGCAGAACTTTCTGATAAAACAAAAGGTATTGCAGATGCCCAGATTGAGATCTTTGCGCCGCCAACCGTTCCCGGATTCGGGAATACCAGTGGTTTTGAATTACGTTTGCTGGACAGAACCGGAGGAACGATTGAAAATACAGATAAGATCACCAAGGATTTTGTTAAAAAACTCAATGAAGCGCCCGAACTGCAGAACAGTTTTACCAGTTTTGATGCTACTTTCCCACAGTACATGATCAATGTGGATTATGATATGGCAGCGAAGAAAGGAGTTTCGGTAGACAATGCGATGTCTACGCTGCAGACGATGCTGGGATCTTACTACGCTACGAACTTTATCCGTTTCAGCCAGATGTATAAAGTGATGGTGCAGGCGAGTCCGGAACACAGGGATACACCTGAAAGTATTCTGAATTTATATTTAAAAAATGATAAAGGCGAGATGGTTCCTTTTTCCACTTTCATTACTATCGAAAGAGTATATGGTCCTGAAGTGCTTACAAGGTACAACATGTATATGTCGGCCATGATCAATGGAGAACCCGCAGACGGTTACAGCTCCGGGGATGCCATTGCTGCTGTGGAACGTGTAGCCAAAGAATCTTTGCCAAGAGGATTCGATATTGAATGGTCAGGAATGACAAGAGAAGAAATCCTATCAGGAAACCAGACCGTTTATATCTTCGCGATCTGTCTTTTATTCGTGTACCTTTTATTAGCGGCACAGTATGAAAGTTTCCTTCTTCCAATGCCGGTATTATTAAGCCTTCCGACAGGTATTTTCGGTTCCTATATCGCTTTGGTAATAATGGGCCTTGATAATAATATTTACGCCCAGGTGGCATTGGTCATGCTGATCGGACTTCTGGCCAAAAATGCCATTCTGATTGTAGAATTTGCCGTGGCAAGAAATAAACAGGGATTTGATATCATTCCTGCAGCTATTGAAGGGGCAAGACAGCGTCTGAGACCGATTCTGATGACCTCTTTTGCATTCGTAGCAGGGCTTATTCCTTTGTGTATTGCATCAGGAGCCGGAGCCATTGGTAACCGTTCCATTGGTACGGCAGCAGCAGGAGGAATGCTGATTGGAACCATCTTCGGACTGGTGGTGATTCCGGGACTGTATATATTCTTTGCAAAACTTGAAAATAAGAAGAAAAATGAAAAGATTAAATCATAGAAATATATTGTACGGAATAGCATCACTGAGCCTTGTTTCGTGTGCTGTTCCCAAAGTAATGGAGCTGAAAAAGGCTCAGCAATTACCAGAAGAGATTATTAAAGCAGATCAAAATAAAAACCCTGATGAGTTCCGGCAGATCAACCTGAAAGCTTACTTTACGGATCCGCAGCTGCTTGAGCTTTTTGATAAAGTAGTTCAGGCAAATCCGGACTTCCAGATTGCCCGGCAAAGAGTGGAAATTGCCAACAGCTTCCTTCAGAGATCAAAGATGGATCTGCTGCCATCCCTTGAAGTGGGAGCAGAGGTTTCTGGTAATCATTATGGAAAATATACAATGGAAGGTGTGGGAAATTATGATACCAATCTTTCGCCTAATATTACGGAAGACCAGAAAATTAACAGGGATTTTACTCCTAATTACTGGCTGGGAGCAAGAAGCAGCTGGGAAATTGATGCCTGGGGAAAGCTGAAAAATAAGAAGATTGCTGCGCAGAAGAAATATCTCGCTTCAACGGAAGGATTAAGATTATTGCAGGTAGAGCTTTTCACCGATATTGCGAATCTCTATTATCAGCTGGTTGCTTTAGATAACCGTCTTGCGATTTATCAGAAAAACTATAAACTTCAGCAAAGAGCCTTTGAAATTGTTCTGGCCCAGCGTGAAGTGGGAAAAGCTACGGAATTGGCAGTTCAGCAGTTTAAAGCCCAGAATAACAACTGGCTGGCAGAGATTGAACACATCAAAGTGGAAATCGTTACAGTAGAGCAGGCGATTACAACATTAACGGGAAGCTATGGCGGAGAGGTGAAGCGTGGTAAAATACTGATGCCTACCAATATGGAAGTATTAAATAAAACCATTAATGTAGAAAATGTGATCCATTCCAGACCGGATGTAGCTGCCAATTATTATGTTTTAGAAGCTTCTCAGGCTGATGCAAAGGCTGCAAGAGCTGCTTTTTATCCCAAGATTGATCTGGGGGCCGGTTTCGGACTGAATTCTTTTTCCGTTGAAACCCTGTTTAAACCAAGTTCACTGGCCGGACAATTGTTGGGAGGATTAATGGTTCCTGTTTTCAATAAAGGGCAGCTGAAATATGAATTTAAGGTAGCGAGCAAAGAGCAGGAAATTGCCTTTTTAAACTATCAGAAAAGTATCACAACAGCTTTTAATGAACTTCAGTCGATTCTGAAACAAACCAAAATCTATGAACGTGTTCTGAAACTGAAATCAGAAGAAGTAGGCTTTCTCGACCGTGGTGTTGAGGTTTCCAATGATCTGTACCTTACAGGATACGCCAACTATTTTGAACTGATCAATTCACAGAAGAGCAAATTAACTGCTGAACTGGATTTACTGCAGTTCCAGCATCAGAATACCAGAAATAACGTCCTGCTGTTTAAAGCACTGGGAGGGAAACTGAATTAATTTTTACTTTTTTTACGATGAAGGAAGCTGTCTTTTCAGGCAGCTTCTTTTATAATGTAATCAAAGGTTACGGATTCCCGTAATGATCATTGAAATAATTCCGGCATATTGCGTTACAATCTAACTTTTTATAAGTTAAGTTAACTTTTTTTATATGTCCCTAAAAAAAGAGACTGTCCTAACGGGCAGTCTCTTTGTGTATGGTTTAAAATGAATCTGTTGTCAGAACAAAATCACTTTTAGTACATATTATTTAACAAGCTGAATTTCAACAGCAGAAAATCCTTTAGGAGATTTCTCTTTTTCGAAAGATACTTTGTTTCCTTTTTTCACCGGCTCTGCACAGTTGTTATTGTGGAAGAAGATGTTTTCTTTGGAATTATCTTCCGTAATGAAACCATATCCTTTTTCGCTCAGGAAAGTAACAATTCCTGTTTTTCTTGGATCTTCTTCAATAATAGGTGCTGCACCCAACTGAATATCATCAAGATTTACTTCCTGTCTTTGTTCAGGGGGAGTAGATGTTAATCTTCCGAATTCATCCACGTACATGAATACATCCTCCATGTCCTTCCCTTTGTTGTTGTTCGTTTTACGTTCTTCGCGTCTTAGCGCCTTTTCTTTTTGCTTTTGAATTTTTTTCTTGAAATTTTCCTTTTTAGAAAAAGAATCTGCCATAAATTATTTTTAGTATTTAGTTTCTATAAATTAATTGGTTCAATCTGGTCTGCATCAGACCTATAAAGCCTGCCGATGTTTCCTGTCTTGGATATTTCCAATCATACAGAGCTTTAAAATTCCGACAAGTATTGTTCTTTAATAGAAGAATAAAAGTTAAAAAGATGGCTGCTCAAAAGGCAAAGACTGAATAAAAAATATTCGGGTCGTTACAGAAAACAAAGTAATGACTTGGTTTATTAATATGCAAATATACAACAATAAAATGAATAATCAGGTTTTAAATGATTGATTATCAGAAATGGTTTTAATTGATGCTTGTGTTCTGTATGCAGCAGTACATAAAATTGTAATAATAGTATAAAAAAATCCTCAGAAGTCTGAGGATTATAAAAAAATATATTAAAAATGAAGTGGTGGTGCGTGATACGGGAGGAAGGTATCAAATGTTATGCCTAAAATGGAGGCTGGTTTGGGAATTATATAGGAGTGTTTAACTGAAATGACGTGTTCCGAAGTGTATCTGGTTGGTAAATAGCATTCTATTAAAAACTATTGTTTACATAAAATAATAAACATTTTTTATTCGGTTTAAATGAATAAATAAAAATTCCCGAAAATTTCACCATGTTGAGGCCATTTTTATTATTGACCTTTGTTTTATTAACATTTAAATATAAAAACATGTCAACACAAAATGTACAGGGAAAAGTGGTTTTAATTGCCGGAGGAGGTAAAAACTTAGGAGGATTATTAAGCAGAGATTTTGCCTCAAAAGGAGCAAAGCTGGCTATCCATTACAACAGCGAAAGCTCAAGAGCTGAAAGTGAAAAAACATTGGCTGAGGTACAGGCATTAGGAGCGGAAGCATTCTTATTTCAGGGAGACCTTACCAAAGTAGATAATATCACGAAGTTTTTCGATGAAACTATTTCCCGTTTCGGAGGAGTGGATATTGCCATCAATACTGTTGGGATGGTATTGAAAAAGCCATTTTCCGAAACGACGGAAGCTGAATATGACACCATGTTCAATGTCAATTCAAAATCTGCGTATTTCTTTTTACAGGAAGCGGGTAAAAAACTAAACGATCACGGAAAAATCTGTACGATTGTTACTTCATTGCTGGCAGCGTACACCGGATTGTATTCTACATATGCAGGAGCAAAAGCACCGGTAGAGCATTTTACAAGAGCGGCTTCCAAAGAATTTGGGGCAAGAGGCATCTCTGTAACGGCAGTAGCGCCTGGTCCGATGGATACTCCTTTCTTCTACGGGCAGGAAACTGACGATGCGGTCGCTTATCATAAGTCTGCATCCGCATTGGGTGGGCTTACAGATATTAAAGATATTGCTCCGCTGGTAGAATTCCTGGTAACAGAAGGCTGGTGGATTACCGGGCAGACGATATTTGCCAACGGCGGATACACAACAAGATAGTATTTGTAAATCCATTAAAAAAGAGAAACTCACTGAAAGTTGTTTTCAGTGAGTTTTTTATGGTAAAGAAATAAGTAAATTAAGTAGTTTTAACCTTTCCTTTCTCCAGTATACTTTTGATCATAAAGAATAATCCGAGAAGAACAAACGGAATACTCAGAAGCTGTCCCATATTTAAGGTCATCCCATGTTCGAATTCTACCTGATCCACCTTGATAAATTCAATCAGGATTCTCATAATGAAGATCAGCAGAATGCTTATTCCGAAATAAAACCCTTTTCCGATCTTAAAAATATTCTTCCTGTAGATCAAATAAACAGAAAGGAAAATGATAAAATAAGAGATGGCCTCGTAAAGCTGGGCCGGATGTCTCGGAAGATCATCAACCTGACGGAAGATAAAAGCCCATGGAACATCAGTAGGAATTCCTATAATTTCAGAATTCATAAGATTGGCCAGCCTGATGAAAGTACCACCCAGCGGAAGTACAATCGCTATGGCATCCAGAACGGTCATGAATGGGATAGAATATTTTCTTGCATAGATAAGAAGCATAATCACCAGACCAATACCGCCGCCATGGCTGGCAAGACCTGCAAATCCCGTAAAATGATAGACACCATCCGGCCCTTTCTGAATCGGTAAAAATATTTCAAGCGGATGCTGTGAATAATAATCAAAATCGTAAAAAAGGCAGTGTCCCAGTCTTGCACCCACCAGAATCCCGATCAGGGCGTAGGAGAATAAAGCCTCATGGGCTTGTGAACTAAGGCCTTCTTTTTTATAAATTCTTTTTAAAATATTAAGTGATAAAACAAGTCCCGCAAGGAATAATAATCCGTAATATTTTATGGGAAGTCCTAAGATATTGACGATTTCGGGATTAATATCCCAGTTGATATATAATAAATTCATTGCTGCAAAGATAAGAAAATAGGATTTTCCGGGGAGAATGGTACTGCTCAGGAGTTCTATGATCTGAGTCATAAAGCGTTAGCGCGATGTTGTCTACATTTGATACTACACACACCACAAAATTTAATAGTATGAAATTCATTGTATCATTCATTGTACTTGCCGGCTTTTTTGTCGTCAGCTGCAGCAAAAAAGAACCTCAGACACAACAGACCAATACAGATACCATTATGGCATCTGACAGCCTTGTTTCAGGCTCTGCCCGGATTTCACCGGATTCGGCAGATCAAACACCAACGGTGGACAGCTCTGCGTATGACGTAGATTCTATTAAAAAAAGTAAATAATCATATTTACAGCCACTGACGTTTTAAAAGACGGGACTGATCTCTGTTAAAAAAGGATCAGTAGAGAATTCTATTAAGAAAATAAACCAGAAAAGCATGATTCATTAACCCATAATAATACTGTTATGGCCGATATCTCATTATTTAAAGAAACCGGGATACAGATTACCCTACTAATTACTTTAATGGTCATTGTAGCCGGCCTTGTCATCGTTGTTCTTAAGTTTTTATCCATCTATGCTAAAATATTAAGACGGAAAGAATCTGCCGAGACCAAAAAAGAAATAGAGAATCTTACCCCGGAAGAAGTAGCCAAATATGAGCAAAGGGAAAAAGAACTCAGCTTCAGACTGCCGGAAAATGAGCTTTCTGGTACTTTACCTCCTGCAGATACAAAAGGCGTTGTACAAAATATCAATTCTGTAGAAGAGCTGAGGGTATTTCCTGACAAAAGAAGAACATCCTCTTTTCAGAAATATATTTCCCCTGAGTTGAACCGTCTGATTCTTTATTTCCTGGGGACCGCTATTTTTTGGCTTGTATTGGGAACAACTTTCGGCTTGTATGCAGGGATAAAGCTTGTGGCTCCAGATATAGAGCATACCAACTGGTTCAGCTATGGGAGGCTCAGGCCGGGACATACCAATGCCGTATTCTGGGGCTGGGCATCTTTGGCCATGCTGGGGTTTGCACATTATGTCATACCACGGGTAAGTAATGTGGAAAAATTTAATATAAAACAAGGCTATCTCTCTCTTATTCTGGTTAATGCAGCAGTTCTTGCCGGGACAATATCTGTTCTTGCCGGGGTAAATAACGGAGGTGGTGAATACCGGGAATATATCTGGCCGATTATGATTACTTTCGGAATAGGTGTAGCCCTTTCCCTGCATAATTTCTTTAAACCTATCGCACACAGAAAAACCAAAGAAATTTATTTGTCTAACTGGTATATCGTATCAGGAACAATGTTTATTGTTATTGTGATTGTCATTGCTTACATTCCTATCTGGCAGGACGGAGTAGGAGAGACCATTATTCAGGGATATTATATGCATCAGGCTATCGGAATGTGGTTTATGATGATCAATTTGGGATTGATGTATTATTTTTTGCCGCAACAGCTCAATAAGCCTATTTATTCCTACAGCTTAGGGATTTTGGCTTTCTGGACCCATACGTTCTTTTATACCCTGATCGGAACCCACCATTTTATTTTCAGTGCGATTCCCTGGCGACTGCAGACAACGGCTATCATTGCAAGTGCGGGAATGCTGATTCCGGTGGCTGCAGGTACAGCCAACTTCCTTTTGACATTTAATGGCGCATGGTATCAGCTTAGAACAAGCTATACGCTTCCGTTTTATTTTATGTCTATCATATTTTATTTTACAGGATCATTCCAGGGAACAGTGGAAGCGTTCAGGTATACCAATCTTCTCTGGCATTTTACGGACTTCACCGTAGCGCATTCACATCTTACCATGTACGGGATTATCACATTTATGCTCTGGGGATTTTTTTATACGCTGGTTCCGCGGCTTACAGGAAAAGAACCTCCGAAACTTTTAGTGGGAATTCATTTCTGGTTTGCACTGATTGGATTGCTGTTTTATGTTATTGCTTTAATGATTGGCGGAACACAGACGGGAGAACTCTGGATCAGGAAAAAACCTTTTATTGAAGGAGTGATCAATATGGCTCCTTTCTGGCTCTGGCGGGCTATCGGAGGAACATTGATGTGGGTGTCACATTTGATCTTTGCTTATAATTTCTATAGAATGGTAAGAAAAGAAGATCAGGTTAGAATTCCCGGAACGCCTGCAGAAATTCTTGCAGCGAAGAGACAATACGGAAATACAGAGTTTAATACGTAAAGATCAGCATCATGATATTTTTAAATGACCATCGAATCCTTTTTGGCTCTGCACTTTTACTTTTTGTTTCGCTTACGCTTTATATTGCCATATTGCCTGCTTTGGATAATCAGAGGATTAATAAACCTTTGCTAAGACAGTCGAAAATTCTGACAAAAGAAGAACAGGCTGGTAAAAGAGTCTATATAGATAACGGCTGTATTGCCTGCCATACCCAGCAGGTAAGAAATGTAGAAATGGATAATGTTTTTGGGAAAAGACCAAGCATACCTGCAGATTTTGCCATCAATACCCGTACAGATTTCTGGAGAAATACAGCCAATCTGATGGGAACCCAGAGGACAGGGCCAGACCTTACCAGTATCGGTGAAAGACAGCCCAGTGCAGAATGGCATCTGATTCATCTCTATCAGCCGAGAGCAGCAGTTGAAGAATCAGTAATGCCTGCCTATCCCTGGCTTTTTATAGAGAGGGATTATCTTCAGCCAGGAGATGTTGAGGTGAAAGTTCCTGAAAAATTCCGTCCCAGATATAAAAAAATTGTAGCGGGCCCGGAAGCCCTGTTGCTTGTTGCCTATCTGAAGTCCCTGAAACAAACAGATTATACAGACAAATCTATTGTTCCGGCTTTTCTCTATAAACAGAAAAAAGAAGAAGCTGCCCAGGGAGGCAATGCCGGTTTACCGGATGGAGAAGCACTTTTTACAGCAAACTGTGCCAGTTGTCATCAGGCGAACGGAGAAGGGGTTCCCGGTGCATTTCCGCCATTGAAAGGAAGTCCTGTTGTTGCAGGAGGAGATCTTGAATTATATGTCACCATCATCATGAAAGGCTATGACCCGAGACCGGAGTTTGCAACGATGCCGCCGGTGGGTATCAACGCTAATTTTACACCTGAAGATGTGGCTGCAATTATGAATCATGAGCGGACAAGCTGGGGAAATAATGCTAAAAAGGTAACCGCTGAAGAAGTGAAAACCATAATGGATAAAATAAAATGACAATGAGAGATTTTTTTAAAAATATAATCATACTGTCTGGAATAATGTTTACAACCTATGTATCTGCCTGTGATGCCTGTAAACTCCAGCAGCCCGAGGTGACAAGAAACTTTACCCACGGAACAGGTCCGGAAAGTAACTGGGACTGGTTTATCGTAGGATTTGTCGTATTGATAACTGTACTGGCTTTTATACTTTCTGCCAAATATCTGTTCAGACCTGGTGAAAAAGATAAATCCCATATCAAATACTCCGTTTTTTCAGGTGAAAATTCAAGATCATGACTAAAGATAAAAGCAAAGTTTTTTTATTTATTGATGATGATCCGGCTCCCATTGCAGAACTGGATACTCCCATTGTTTTTGATCTGGATACCCAAAAGCTCACAGATGGTGACCATACCCTTAAAATCATAAGCCATTCACCATCAGGAAAAGAAGGGATCAGGAGAATACAGTTTACCGTAGCCAATGGCCCGGCAATACGGATAGAAGGCCTTAAAAATAAAGATGTGGTGGACGGTACGCTTTCTTTAATGATCAATGCTTATGATAAAGGAAATCAGAAAAGTTTTCTGATCAATGGGAGTGAAACACCGCAAACCATTCCTTTCTGGATATGGATCATTGTCATCGTGTTTGCAGCATGGGCAATTTATTATGAAATAACAAGTTACAATATTCAGTAATGTAGTCTTACCGGGGCTTTGTGTAGAAACCGTGATAAGAACAATAAAAATGCTGGAAAGAAGTAATACGGTTAAAATTGAAAACCGTAAGATCTTGTTTTAGTTTATAGATTATAGAGATTAATGTTGAAAACCGGTCATATGGAGCAATCTGTATGACTTGTTTTGACATAAGTAATTTTAAAAATAATAGTTATGATTAAAGATATTTTAGACAGATGGCAGGACTGGCCGGTGTATGTTAAAGGAACTGCTTTTTTAGGTATTGCAGGGCTTACCGTATTTTTTATCCGGAATGTACAGAATAAAGAGATAAAAGTACTTCAGGAAAGGCTTGATGAATTGATGGCAGCAAGCAAAGACTCCCATAAAATAAAAGAAATACAACATCTTACAGAAGATGAACTGAAACAGCTTTATAAATTTTATGACGACCTGGAAAAACAGCGCAGAGAAAAAAATATTCCTGATAACGACAGGCCGGAAAATCAGCACATGGCTTACCATAGATATAAATAGATGATCATAGAGGTATATAATATCTCATGAAAATGGACTTCATAAATCATGCCTCATGAAAAAATATCAGACACTGGCCTATGTTCAAATGATTTATTTTCTGCTTACCATAATATGGCCATTTGTACACCTTGAAAGCTTTTTGGAAATTACGGGTCCCAAGACGGATATATGGCTGGTAAAAACGGTCAGCTTACTGCTTTTTCCTTATATCCTTCTTATTGTATATGTAGTAAAAATAAAGCAGAGCCCTTTGGTTATTCTCGCCATCATGCTCTGTTGTGCCGGGCTGGCAGGGATTGACCTTTATTATTATCTGAACAATGTGATCAAATGGACTTATATGATAGATTGTATTCTTGAAATACTATTTATAGTTTACTGGATTTTTATACTGAAAGTGGTATCAAAAATAAATCCCTGATCATCAGATAAACTATTAAGCCTTTACCAATCATGAAATGTGGTAATTTAAATTGATTCTTGACGAAATATTGGGTAACTTTAGCCTGCCACCAAAAAGAAAAGTTATGCATCATCAGCTGGAAAAACATTATGTAAACAGGGTAGGCTGGCTTAGGGCAGCTGTATTGGGAGCCAATGACGGATTGTTATCCACCACAAGTATTGTCATTGGGGTTGCGGCTGCAGAACCGGAACGTCATATCATTATCCTTGCCGCATTAGCAGGTATGATTGCCGGGGCAATGTCTATGGCTGCCGGTGAGTATGTTTCTGTAAGCTCCCAGGAAGATACAGAAAAAGCAGATTTGCTCCGTGAAAAGCGTGAACTTGAGGAAATGCCGGAAATAGAGCTTAGAGAACTGGCCAAAGTGTATGAAAAAAGAGGCTGTACCCAGGAAACGGCAATGCAGGTAGCTATCGAACTTACAGAACACGATGCGCTTGGAGCACATGCCCGTGACGAACTCGGAATTAATGAAATAACACAGGCCAAACCTTTGCTGGCAGCAATGGCTTCATTTGGTTCATTTGCTGTGGGAGCTTTATTGCCTTTTACCGTTTCTCTTTTGGCACCACTCAAACAAATGGTGTATTTTCAATATGGCTTTTCAATCATCTTTTTAATGCTTTTGGGTGCAATTTCTGCAAGAGCAGGAGGCTCCAGCATTAAGATAGCGGTACTAAGAATCTGTTTCTGGGGAACCGTTGCGATGGGAATTACAGCATTGGTAGGGCATATTTTCGGAGTTAATGTGGCATAAATGTCAGATAAAATGATTTTTGTTGTGAGATTAATAAAAATCCGTATATTTGCCGAGCAAAAAAAGAAAATGAACTTATCTAACCTTAAAAAAGCAAAGAAACAGAACTTACGTCGAACGTCGTGAGTCATTTTCCTTTGGTTAGAAACTAAAATATATCAGGAGCTTGTCATCACGACAAGCTCTTTTTTTTTGGAAAATATTTAACAATTTATATCTATTATGAAAGTATTAAAATTTGGAGGAACTTCAGTAGGAAGTCCGGAGAGAATCGAACAGTTATTACCGATCATCAGATCTCAGGCAGCAGATAAACACCTTGTTGTTTTATCAGCTGTTTCCGGAACTACAAACGATTTGGTAAAATTATCGGAGCTGTATGAGAACAAAGATATTGAAGCCGCTTACCAACATATTGATGTACTGTACGACAAATACAAAAAATTTGTCAATGAGCTATTTAAAACTGAAGAAGGTATTTCAGAAGCATTACTATTCATTGACAAAATATTTGATCTGTTTTATCAGTTTAAAAATAAAAACTTTAACTCCAGTGCAGAGCGTGTTATTCTGGCTCAGGGAGAAATTATTTCAACAACGCTTTTCCATTTACATTTAAAAGAAATTGAAGTTCCGTCAGTATTATTGTCAGCGCTTGATTTCATGCTGATTGATGAAGATAAAGAACCGAATATCGATTACATCAGAGAACATGCAGAGCGTAAAATTGCAGAATTCCCGGAGGAAACCTTATTTATCACCCAGGGGTACATCTGCAGAAATGCTGAGGGTGAAATTGATAATTTACAAAGAGGAGGTTCAGATTATACCGCTTCATTACTAGGGGCAGCACTGCAGGTTGAAGAAATCCAGATCTGGACAGATATTGACGGATTCCATAATAATGATCCGAGATATGTTCAAAATACAAAATCTATTGCCAGACTTAGCTTTGACGAAGCTGCCGAATTATCCTATTTTGGAGCTAAAATTCTTCATCCGCAAAGTGTTTTTCCGGCAAGAAAATATAATGTTCCCGTAAGATTGCTGGATACGATGAATTTAAGTGCATCCGGAACTTTGATCTCCGGAGAAGCTACCAATCAAAATCAGATTGTGGCTATAGCAGCAAAAGATAATATTACGGCAATCCGTATTCAGTCTTCCCGAATGTTGATGGCTTACGGATTTTTAAGAAAGGTTTTTGAAGTTTTCGAACGCTATAAAACCCCTATTGATATGATTACTACTTCTGAAGTAGCTGTTTCACTTACCATAGACCAAACCGATTATCTTTCTGAAATTGTGAAAGAACTGGAATCTTTCTCAGCCGTTGAGATTGATAACGAACAGTCTATCGTTTGTATCGTAGGTGATTTCAGAAAAAACAACAACGGATATGCTACGATTGTTTCCGAGGCGGTAAAACATATTCCGATCAGAATGATTTCTTACGGAGGAAGTGAAAATAATATTTCACTGCTTGTTTCATCTGCGTATAAGATAGAAGCCTTGAGATCCCTTCATAACAGATTGTTTTAAGAATTAAGTAAGTATGATTTAAATAATTGAAATAACCCAGACTACATCCCATGGTTATTTCATGTGAATGTTTTTAAGCAATGAATCCCAGGCTACAGGCTGGGATTTATTATGAAATGAAGTCACCATGACATGAAAGACATAAACCGTAACGGAGAATAAGATTGGGCTTAGAATCATCTGCAAAGGGATATTTTTGTATATTTAATTATATACTATTAAAAATATTAACTAATACTTACAGATAACCTAAAGAGCGAATAGTATAAGCCATGCAGTACAAAAAAATAAAACCTTGTAAAGAATTAGAACCTTTTATTCATTTCTATTGGGAATTGAAAGAAAATCTGATAGAAAAACAATGGGAAAGGGTTTTCCCGGATGGCTGCGCAGGTATACTGATAAATTTGGGAAATAAATGTTTAACCGATAATGGCCTTTTCTCAATGGAATCAGGAAAGACTTATGTGGTCGGGGCCATGAATTCTTTCAAGGATAGTTTTATTGACAGCGAAACCCATTTAGCAGGCGTGTGCCTGAAACCTGCCACTTTTTCAAATTTTTACAGCTATGCCTCACAAAATGAATTGACAAATACTACTGTTGAATTTGAAAAGGGCAAGTCGTTTAATGTTGAGAAAACATTAGACAACCCTTTCCATTATTTTGACCAGTTTTTTTCCGATAGACTAAAAAACAAAAATATCCGGCTGCAGGAAGTTCTTAATCATATACATTCAACAAACGGAAAAGTAAGTATTAACGAGCTGGCCAAAATACATTGTACTACTGTAAGACAGCTGGAACGGAATTTTAAAAAACTCATCGGATTATCACCCAGGGAATATTCAAATATTATCCGGTTTCAGTATGCTATGAGTTTGATTAAAAGTTCAGATCAAAACCGGAGCTTATTGGAAATTGCGTTTGAATGCGGCTATTATGATCATTCGCATCTTACCAATGAAATCAAACGAAATACGGGACTTGCACCTTCATTGCTTTAATTTGTCGCATTTTTACAAAGTGCAGATCGTTGTGTAGAAATAAATTTGCTGCTATATTAAAACTAAAATCAATGCGAAAACTATCACTTTTTATTGCTATGAGCTTAGATGGCTATATAGCCCAGCCCAATGACGACCTGAGCTTTCTGAAAATCGTTGAAAAAGAAGGTGAGGATTACGGCTATGCGGACTTTACTGCCGGAATTGACACTGTAATTGTAGGTAGGAAAACCTATGATTATGTGATGAAAGAAATTGGCCCATCTCATTATGACAACGGCCAGCGGGATGTTTACGTAATCACAGGAACAACAAGGCCGAAAGAGGGCAGAACGACTTTCTACACAGGAGATATAACAGAATTGGTTAACCATTTAAAATCCGGGGAAGGAAAGAATATATATTGTGATGGTGGTGCTGAAGTAATCAATGAGTTATTGAAGCATGATCTGATAGATGAATTTATTATTTCTGTGATCCCGGTGTTATTAGGCGGCGGAACAAAGCTTTTTAAAGATGACCGCCCCGAGCAGGCACTTGAATATATTACTTCAAAAACATTTGAAACCGGCTTGATACAGCTGCATTATAATAGAAAAAAAGAATAGTTTTCCGATAAAACTGCGATAAGTAAAATGGGTATGGTTTTTAAAAATTTAATATATATTTAAGTGTCTAAATTTTTCCTATGCTTAAAGACTTTGAATTTTATCTGTTCCTCGTTTTCTTAATTACGATGCTGATCATGCTGGCTAATAAGATTAAAGTAGCATATCCGGTTTTGCTGGTATTGGCCGGACTCGTCATCAGTTTTATTCCCGGAGTGCCGCCCGTTAAAATAGAACCTGAATTACTATTTATCATCTTTTTACCTCCTTTGCTATACGAAGCTGCGTGGTCAACCTCATGGAAAGAACTTTGGAGATGGCGCAGGATTATTTTCAGCTTTGCTTTTGTAGTTGTTTTCTTTACTGCATTGTCCGTTGCAGCTTTTGCCAATTATTTTATTCCCGGGTTTTCTCTGGCTCTTGGTTTTCTATTGGGTGGGATTGTTTCTCCACCTGATGCCGTGAGTGCCGGAGCAATTCTGAAATTTGTAAAGGTTCCGAAAAGGCTTTCTTCCATTCTGGAAGGGGAAAGTTTGCTGAATGATGCTTCTTCTCTGATTATTTTCAGGTTTGCTATGATTGCTGCTGCAACCGGACAGTTTGTGTGGCATGAAGCAGCCGGAAGTTTTGTATGGATGTGCTTCGGAGGTGTGGGAATCGGGCTTGCAATTGCATATATCTTTCTGAAAATACATAAGATGTTACCTACCGATTCAAATATAGATATTCTGCTGACTTTTATTGCTCCTTTTTCTATGTATCTGGCTGCGGAACAACTGCATGCATCAGGAGTCCTGGCAGTGGTAACCGGAGGGCTGTTTCTTTCCTATCGGAGCCATGATTTTCTCAGCAGTGCGTCGCGGATACGTACGGTAACAGTTTGGGAAAGTCTTTGCTTTCTGTTAAACGGAATTGTTTTTATGCTTATCGGGTTAGATTTGCCGGAAATTGTTTCAGGCTTAGGCGACACAGATATTTATACAGCGATTGGCTATGGAATTGCAGTGACGATAGTCTTGATTATTGTCAGGATTTTAGCAGGATATGGAGCACTGGTTACTACCTTAATTATGAGAAATTTTATTACCGTTGCGGATCCACAGTCGCCAGGTTGGCAAACTCCCCTGATTATTGGATGGACGGGCATGCGGGGAGTAGTTTCCCTGGCGGCAGCACTTTCCATTCCTATGACTTTAGATGATGGATCTCCGTTTCCACAAAGAAATATGATCCTGTTTATTACATTTATTGTGATTCTGGTAACGCTGCTTTTGCAAGGACTTACGCTTCCTTTTCTACTTAAAAAATTTCCGCCGGTAGACCGTGATTTCGTAAGAAGTGCAAAAGAGATCGATTATGACATTCAGAACAGTCTGGCAAAAGTAGCGCTTGATAAAATCCGAAGCGACTATGCTGATAAAATAGACAGTTTTCCGGCGTTGAAAGATCAGTTACAGAAATATGAAAATCAGTTGAGCAGTTCTGAAATTATTTTAAATTACGAAGAATACAGACATATTTATATTGACATTCTCGACACCCAAAGAAGCTGGCTTATCCATAAAAACCGTGAGGAATTGTTACTGGATGAAAATATTATCAGAAAACATCTGAGACTATTGGATTTGCAGGAGGAAAGATTGAATATGAAAGGCTGATAGTATTTAAGTCACAATTAATTCTGTTTATAAAGAATCCGTTTTCACGAGTTAGGAACGGACTCTTTTTTATAATTTTTATTGAGTCTCCTTTCACAGACATAGTTCAGATAAATGATCCTCACACTACATTGTTTTTCTTAATCAGTTATTTTTAGAGACTGAATTTTTCTGCCGGCAATTTCAAAATAATCAGATTATACTGAAAATAAAGGTTAGATAATTCAAAAGTAGGTAAAAGCTTCTTATAACGGGGGTGCATTTTTGTGAGGTGGAATCGTTGTTAACATTAAGCTTTAGATCGGATATGTAGAATTTTTTTTCTTTTTTATATTTTTTCTCTTTTGATTTTCAACCTGTTATTATGATGATGTATTTTTGATGTACTTGTGATTTTGAACTGAAGACTGGTTTGGACGTACTTTTGACCGGAATTATTTAAAATCCGATTTTATGAAAAAAAAAATTTTATTATTAGCCATTCTATTTGTTTTTGTTAAGGCATATTCACAAACCGGGGTTAATACCTCTTCTCCTAGTGCAGCGCTTGATATTCTCAGTAAAGGGACTACCAGCGCAACCAAAGCCCTGGAGGTTAATGACAGTACTAATAAAGAATTGTTACGCGTGCAAGATGATGGAGGAGTACGGTTTGAAAAATACAAAAATATCGGGGTATTAGGTACGGATGCTAACGGTTTTCTGGTAGATGGAAGCAACCTGAATATTCCTTCTATTTCTACAATAGGTTTTGCTAATGCATCTGCTAATCAAGCAGGAGGTTTCACTTATACAGTAACTTTTACGCTTAATAAAAATAATGCAGCCAATTTAACCTATAATAATGGCTCTTTTACCATAAATAAAGCAGGATATTATAATTTTTCAGTATTTGTAAAATATGACATTTCCATGAACTCCCCCTCAGGAGGATCTGCTACAACAAGCCTCTCTAAAAACGGCTCTATGTTTTCATATAATCTTTCGGGGCATGTAGATGGAACAGTAGATATAGGACATAACCTGACAGGAACACAGTTTTTTAATGTTGGAGATGTTGTTAAAGTTACAGCAGCTTATAGCAGAGTTTTTAGAATGGTTCAGGGATCAGTTACTATTGTATATTATGGTACTTAAGGTATTGAGTGAGGAACATTTCAATGAGTATAATTTTTAAATCAAAAACCTCTGAAAATCAAATGATTTCAGAGGCTTTTTGTACCCAGGACCGGGATCGAACCGGTACTCCTAAGAACTGGTGTTTGAGACCAGCGCGTCTACCAATTCCGCCACCTGGGCTTGATGTTGAGTTCAAACGTGATGTTTGTTTCAAATTGGTGTGCAAATATAGGAACTTTTTTCAATGTTCAAAAGCTTTTTGAAGAATTTTTTTAAAAATTAAGTTCCAAACCATCGTAGGCAAGGTGTATTCCGGCCGGAAGCTCCTTATCTTCAATGTCATGCAGTCCCAGATGATGGCTGATGTGGGTTAAAAATAATTTTTTAGGTTTTAGCTCTTCAAATAATTTAATCACATCCGGAAGGATAAAATGGGCAGGATGGGGATCAAATTTTCTGATACAGTTTAAGATCAGGACATCCAGATTCCTGAGTTTTTGCTTTTCCGTTTCAGAAATAAACCCGGCATCCGTAATGTAAGCCAGTTTTTTAAACTTATATCCGAAAACGGTAATTTTATAGTGAATCACCTCCACAGGAGTGATTTCTATGTCCAATACCTCAAAAGGCTTATTTTCTATTTCGTGTAGCTCAAAAGCGGGTGCGCTGGGATATCTTACATCCGCAAAAGCATAAGGAAATCTGTTTTTTATCTCATGAGCCACCCTTGAATAGCAGTACAACGGAACATCTTTTCCACTTTTAAATATCAGGGGCCGCATATCATCCAGCCCGATCACGTGGTCATTATGTTCATGGGTAATCAGAGCAATGTCTACAGTATGTTCATGGTTGGTAAGCATTTGCTGCCTGAAATCCGGTCCGCAGTCGATCAGTATTTTTTTATTTTCGTCCGTGGTAACCATCACGGAAGAACGTAAACGTTTGTCTTTGGGATTTTCTGAAGTACACACTTCACATGTACAGCCTATAACGGGTACACCTTGAGAAGTACCGGTTCCTAAAAATTTCAACTTCATTTTGTTTTGAGGTTGGTTTAATTTTGGTAAATTTACAAAAAATTTCATGTCCTAATGTATCAGAAACTAACTCCTAAACAAAAAGCATTAACAATTAATCTAGATCCTACTATTTATGGTACTTTCGCAGAAATTGGAGCAGGGCAGGAGACTGTTCGCCACTTTTTTAGAGCAGGGGGAGCTTCCGGTACGATTGCTAAGGCAATGTCTGCTTATGACAAAGATTTTAGTGATGCCATCTACGGAAAAGAAGTAAAAAACAGGTACGTTACCCAGAACAGGCTTCGCAAAATGCTTCGATATGAGGTAGCTTTGATTGAAGAGAGAATTTCAAGAGATAATAATCCGGATAGAAAATTCTTTTCTTATGCCAACACGGTAACAACCATCAATTTTGACAAAACTGTAAAAGGCCACGGCTGGGTGGGAATCCGTTTTCAGACTAAAGAAAATGAAGATTACAACGAAATTGTAATCCATGTCAAATTCAAAGAAAATGATGCTACTCTTCAGCAGGAAACTTTAGGGAATCTGGGAGTGAATCTTATTTTCGGAGCTTTTCATTATTTTGACAATCCAAGAACTTTGGTAGAATCTCTTTACGATGATATTGCTAAAGATAATCTGGAAATTGATATGATCGACTTCAGCGGACCTGCTTTTGCCTATGTTGATAACAGACTGATGTCCCTTCAATTGGTAAAAAATGGAATGACCGATGCGGTAATCTTCAATTCTCAGGGGAGTAATATGCTTCCGGCAGATGTATTGTATAAGAAAAATATTTTCGCGGTAAGAGGAAGTTTCAGGCCGGTAACGAAAGTGAACATTGACATGCTTAAAAATGGGATGGATATGTTCTTCAAAGATGCTACCTGTACTCATGAAGAAACAGAAGTTCTTATTGAAATCACCATTTCCAATCTGAGAGCAGACGGAGATATCGACGAAAGGGATTTCCTGGATAGAGTAGATATTCTTGGAAAACTTGGTTACACCGTTATTATTTCAAACTTCTCCGAATATTACAGGCTTATTGATTACTTTGCTTCTTATACAAGCGGAGATATCGGAGTAGCGATGGGGGTAAATAACATGCTGATGGTATTTGACGAGAAATATTATAAAAACCTTTCAGGAGGAATTCTTGAAGCATTCGGTAAGTTTTTCAGAAATGGAATGAGAGTATATCTGTATCCTTACAAAGATCCGGAAACTCATCAGTTACTGGATTCTTCCAACCTGAAAGTGGAAGAAAATCTGAAAGAACTATACAAATACTTCAAACACAACAACCGTATCGTAGATATTACCAATTATAATCCTGAGTTTTTGGAAATTTATTCCAGAGAAATCCTGAGAAAAATTGCATGTTGTGTGAAAGGCTGGGAAACCCAGGTACCGGAAGGCGTAGCAGAAATGATTAAAGAGCGTGGAATGTTCGGATATAAAGAAGAGCTTTCCCTAAAACAATTCTCTTAAAAATATAAATACAATGTCAGAATTAAAGAAAAGACTTTCCTCAATTCTTGAAAGTCCTAAGCATAATACAGAAGAAAAACTTGAAAAAGTATGCCACCTGTTGGATCAGGAAATTCCTTATTTCAACTGGACAGGGTTCTATTTCAAAAACGGAGATAAGGATGAATTGATTTTAGGTCCTTATGTAGGAGCACCTACCGACCATACTATTATTCCTTACGGTAAAGGAATCTGCGGTCAGGTTGCCGTTTCCAATGAAACATTTGTTGTTCCTGATGTGCATGAGGAAAGCAATTATTTAAGCTGCTCCATTGATACGAAAGCAGAAATTGTAGTTCCTATTTTTAAGGATGGAAAAAATATCGGACAGATTGATATTGATTCTCATACCATTGATCCTTTCACGCAGGAAGACCGTGAATTATTAGAATGGCTTTGTAATGAGGTTTCTAAGATTTTATAATCAAAACTTACTATATAAAATATAAACTCCGGCTCATCTGCCGGAGTTTTTTATGGATTGTTGGTGGTGATCACAAACATAATTAAAGGCTCATCTCCCGTGTTTTCAATAGAATGATAGCCTATAGAACTGATCGCTGTAATATCGCCTTTCTGCAGCACTTTCCTGCGTATGGGTCCTTCTGTTCCGGTTCTTTCACGATATTCTCCGGTTCCGTGCACCACAACGTACAGCTCCTGTTCATTTCTCAGATTGTGCGTATGAAATCCGGATTCATCCCCTTTATTCAATAAAGCCATATAGGCAGCCAGACGATTGTTGGCTAATTCTTTCTGATCGAACATTTGTATCATATACACAGTTCCGTTTCCTCCATACATGTTTTCACGTTTTTCCAGTCGTGTAATGGTTCTTTCCTCTTTTTCAAACGCCATTACATACAAATGAATATATTTTGAAACTTCCTGTATTACGTGATCAAATTCTGCTCCTTCAGATAATATAATTGTACCGGACATATAAAGTTCAATGTTTAAAGTTTAAAGTTTTGGGGTTAAAGTTGATGGTGAAGAATTAGCTTTGCTGCATGAGGTGAATTTCGGCCAGCAATTCTTTGAAATAATTTTCACATTTGGCAATATGGGTTCCATACCATGAAAAGGCTTCACCATCTACAATCATAATCTTTTTATCCGGATAGAAAACCTGCAGTTCTTCAATATGTTTTTCTTTAAACGGAAAAGGTTCAGATGAAAGCATAATGACATCAGCTTCTGCCAGATCTTCAGTAGTGATCTGGGGATAACGGGTTTTATCTTTAAAAATATTTTCAAAACCAATTTCAGATAAAATCCTGTGGATGAAAGTGTCAGAACCAATGGTCATATAAGGATTTTTCCAGATAAGATAAGCTGCTTTTACAGGAGATTCCAGTTTTGCCTGATTCAGAACATCATAAATTTTAAGATTGAAAAGCTGCGCTCTGTCTTCCTTTCCAAAAAGTTTTCCGAGGTTTTTAAGCAGGTAATAATTATCCTCAATAGTATCAATATTGGTGACCATTACCTTGTGCTCATCCATCAGAGCTTCCACCTGATCTTTTACATTCTCTTCCTTATTGGCAATAATAAGATCCGGCTGTAATGCTTTAATTTTTTCAATATTAATATTCTTAGTTCCGCCGATTATGGGTACATTTTTTATTTTATCCTGAGGATGAATACAGAATTTTGTTCTTCCTACCACTTCATTTTCGGTCAGTCCAAGGTCAAATAAAGCCTCAGTAATAGAAGGTACAAGTGAAACGATTTTCATATTGGCATGTTAGATGATGCCTAAAATTACAAAAGTTTTCCGGTTAAGAAAAGTCCGGCTACGGTAAAATAGATAATAAGCCCGGTTACATCCACTAATGTTGCTACAAACGGTGCAGAAGAAGTAGCAGGGTCAAGATTTAATTTCTTTAAAACAAACGGGATCATAGAACCTGATAACGTTCCCCACAAAACAATGGCAATCAAGGAAACAGAAACACTCAATCCTACATATACCCAATACTGGCCGTAATCAAACAAGCCAATTTGCTGCCAAAGCATGATTCGTATAAACCCAATAATTCCCAAGATGGCTCCAAGACATAATCCGGAGATAATTTCCTTTTTCATGACATACCACCAATCTTTCAGATTGATTTCCTGAAGAGCCATAGCACGGATAATCAGAGTAGCTGCCTGGGATCCTGAGTTTCCTCCACTGGAAATGATCAGTGGTACAAATAGAGCAAGAACAACGGCTTTTTCAATTTCCTTGTCAAAATATCCCATTGCAGAGGCAGTCAGCATTTCCGAAACAAACAGAATGATCAGCCAGGTGGCTCTTTTCTTGATCATCTCAGTCCATGAAGTCTGGGTGTAGGGAAGATCCAATGCTTCCAATCCTCCGAATTTCTGGATATCTTCCGTATTCTGCTGTTCAATCTGATCGAGAATGTCATCAATAGTCACAATTCCTACCAGAACACCTGCTTCTGTAATAATAGGAAGAGCACCACGGTCATACTTTTCGAAGTAGGTTACGGCATCCTCTTTGGAAGTTGTCGTTGTAATGGCTACAAAATGGTTATCGGTGATATCAGAAACCAGAGTGTCTTCTTCTTCCAGCAGCAAAGTTCCGATGGCAAGGTCATCAATCAGGCGGTTTCTTTCGTCTACCACGTACAGGTAGTTCATGGTTTCCACTCTCTTTCCTACCTTTTTGATCTGCTGAAGACATCTTTTTACCGTCCATTCCTTACGGATCTGTATATAATAAGGGGTCATCAGACGGGCAATCGAATCCGAATTGTAGCCAAGAAGCTTTAAGGCAATCCTTCTTTCCTGCGGATTAAGATGGTTGATGGAATACTTGATCAGCTCATCCGGGAAATCCTCGAAAAGGGACGTTCTGTCATCCGGAGTCATGGCATTCAGAATTTCAGACACTTCATCGCTTCCGATACTTCTGATGGTTTCTTCCTGGAAATCAGGATCAAGGTGTGAAAATACTTCTGCTTTGTATTCTTTCGGAACCTTCAGAAACGCGAGCAGCCTCTCATCAGCAGGAAGTTCGCTGAGAGTTTCAGCAATATCGGCAGGGTTGAAGATAAGTTCGTCTCTAGAATTCAAAACGTGAAATTTTTTGGATATGCAAAAATAATTCAAATTTTTAAGACTGAGCAATAAACTGACAAAATTAAGGATTAATTAAAGTTTATGGCTTCAGTATAAGAGCAAAAAAAACACCCGCCGAAACGGATGTGCAAAAATTAAATTTTAAATTCCAATATTCTTTACATTGGTTCGCATTCTGAGGTGGGAATGTAGATGCAGACAGCATTTGTACAGCATTGGTATGGTCCGCAATCTGAGTTGTCACCACACTTTTTTATTCCACTTCCTTTAATGTTTTTTTGTTCCAGCCTGCTGAGCTTCTTAAGATTTAAATTCTTCATCATGTATGATCATTTAAATTAAGGCTCAATCATACAGTCGTGATCAAGGCATTCTCCATTACAGCAATATCCGACAGAACAAGGTCTTGTGATGCTGCATCTGAACGGTCCGAGACCGCCATTAATTTGCTTGGCAGCTTCTCTGCTGAGTTTTTTTAGATTTTTCATAGCGTTATAGTTTAGATTTTAATGTCAGACTAAAATAGTAAATATTTCTATATTAATCATTTGTAGGTGAAAATATTTTATTACGAATCAGGGTTTTGTTGATATGTTAAATAAAAACACCTACGAATGCAGGTGTCTGTAATGGTCATATTTACTCCAGAGGACATGGATCGATAACACAGGTGTTGTGACAACATGACCCGCCCGGACATTCATAATGTTCTGTACATCTTTTGAAAGGTCCGCTGCCTTTAATTTCCTTTTGCACTTGTCTGCTGAGTTTTTTTAGATTTTTCATGAGATTTGATTTTTAAATGATTTAGTTTTATTCTTTATTCAATACAGATGAAGGGAGAACAGATTCCGAAACAGCACCATCCTACAGTACAAGGATTGGTTTCGCTGCATCTTTCCATAGATCCTCCATTAATTTGTTTTGCTTTTTCTCTGCTGAGTTTCTTTAGATTTTTCATAAGATTTTGGTTTTAATGTTGGTCTAAAATAGTAAAAAATATTTAATAAATCCTTATTTAGTGAAAATATTTAATTGTTAATCAGTTATTTATAGTGTGTTTTAAATAAAAAACACCTGTTCGTAAGAGATAACAAGTGCTTTATGTATGTGAAAATATTTATAATGCAGGGCAGGGAAATACTTTATGAAAATATAAGGATGAATGATAAGTGATAGAATCTTCCTGACAAAATTCACCATTGACTTGCGAAGCAAAATTGACCTTTGATGATATAAGGCTGTATATTCCAACCTTAAACCAGGAACTTTAAACATTGAACCTTAAAGTTCCGCTTCCGTTGGCTTAAGCTTTCTCAGTTTTTTGATGATTCCTTTTATGGCACCTTCAGTACCTATTTTGACAGAATTGGTTGTGGATCCCAGCAGGCGCATGTTTTTCCGGTAGGTATCGTGATCGCTTTCGGTGACAAGATTGCCGTCAGCACCAAAAAGCTTCATACTTACCACCACCTGATTGGAGAAAACATACTTTCCAAATCCAACTTTGAAATACCTCACTTTAGAAACAATGGCAAAATCTGCATCATTGTTGAGACAGTAATCTACGATAGTCTGTTTATCAATGCTGTCATAGGGAACCTGAACTTCTGCACGGAGCATTTTATTTTTTCTGCCGCTGAAATTATCGGTTACGGCATCGAAGAAAGCGTTATTGGTAGGGTCTTTTATTTCGTCAATATCAGGCTCTACCTCGGGATTGAAGTAAAGAACTTTTTTTATTTTATCATCGGCATTTTTCTGGGCTTTTACCGTTGTAAACCCGATGAATAAAAAAGTAGTAACCGCTGTAAAGAATATAATTTTTTTCATTTGTAATTCGAATGCAAAATTACTGCCTTTTCGTTGGATGGCATACAAATTATTAAGAAATTTTTAACATTTTTTTCTATCAAATTTGATATATGAAATCAATAATGTTTGCAGAATCAAAAAATAGTCGTAATTTTGCACCCGTTACATAATAATCATTAAACAATATTGGAATGTACTTAACAACAGACAAAAAGCAGGAAATTTTCGCAAAACACGGGAAATCTGCACAAGACACAGGAAGTGCTGAAGGACAAATCGCTCTTTTCACTTTCAGAATCAATCACTTATCTCAACACCTAAAGGCTAACCGTCACGATTTCAACACAGAGAGATCTCTAGTGAAATTGGTAGGTAAGAGAAAAAGTTTATTAGATTACCTTAAAAACAAAGATATCGCAAGATATAGAGCAATTATTGCTGAACTAGGTTTAAGAAAATAATCTATAAAGATTTTCAAAATAAAAAAGCAACTTCGAAAGAGGTTGCTTTTTTGTTTTTACGTAACAGGGGATTTTTAACCACAAAAGCCACAAAAGTTTTTTTAGAAAATACGAAATGGTTGAGAAGAACACTTAAATTTCTTAAAGCCTTAGAATTTCATGTGATGATAAAAGAGTATTTAGATTCCTACGGAATGGCAAACTGTATGGATACACCAATACGCCAATTGTGTCATTCCGTAGGAATCCAGCCGTATTAAACCAACAAGAAAAGCCTCAACAAAAACTCCAATCCTGACCAACGTCATAACTAAAGACGTTATAATTCCCCTCCCTCGGAGGGGTGGCGAAAATTCAAAGAATTTTTGACGGGGTGGTTTTCAACATCACTATTCAGCCTTCTTCCCAATCTTCCCCAAATGCGTATTCTGAAAACTATCGGGATATTTCAATCCATAACCCAGAATCCTGTCAAACGCAGAGTGAGAAAACAAAATAGCACCTATCATTTGTAAATAGGGCAGAGACAAGGCTGTTCCCGCAAAATAAACAATGACAGCTACTCCAAAATGATGGAAGAGATTGTAGAAGAAAGCACCTGTTTTGTTATTAACAGTGTATCCCAGCATAGAAATATCCGGTGCAAGGAAAAGGCCGGCGAACCACCACCAGGAATATCCTGTTTGTGCAAAGGCATAGATTCCTAATATAAGAAAGGCTGCGTATTCAAGCTTTAACTGTATTTTCATAATTTATTGTACTGATCTTTAAAATAAGTCAATTTTTTCATATGAAAGTTACATTTAGGATTGGAAAAAGAAGCGGAATACCTTTGAGATATTCCGCCTTATACATTTTGATTTGAATTTGATTTTAATGACCGGACTTTGCTTCGGTACTTTGTACATGACCCAGATACTTGGTACAGTACGCTCCGAATATCAGAATTACCAGATAACAGAATACAGGAATAATAAACGAATGCTGTACTCCAAACTGATCGGCAAGATATCCCTGGAAAATAGGAACAATAGCGCCTCCCAGAATAGCCATTACGACTAATGAAGATCCCTGGCTGGTGTATTTACCTAATCCTGAAATAGCCAGTGTGTAAATATTTGAGAACATAATAGAATTGAAAATTCCTATTCCTAAAATACTGTACATCGCCAGCTCACCATGATTTACCATCGCAGAAATCAACAAGGCAACATTGATCGCTGCAAAAATGGATAATGTTCTTGCCGGAGCTGCTTTACCCACGAAAAAGGCAATGAAATTAAGGATGATAAACACAATGAAAAAGCTGATCTGACTGAAAGTAAGATTGACAATGCTGAAAATCACAAGGAACACAGCTGCTGCTGCTCCCAGCATATATAGAGCCTTTTTGCTTTGGCTTATGGATTGATTTAAAGAGATGGCTCCCAGAAAACGGCCAATCATCGCTCCTCCCCAATATAAGGAAAGGTAATTTTTACTGATGATCTCATTAAAGCCCATAATCTGCGGCTGCTCCAGGAAACTGATGATAAAACTTCCTACAGCAACTTCTCCGCCTACATAGCAGAACATAGCGAATACACCGAATTTCAGGTGACTGAATTCAAGAGCTCCCCAGCCTTTTACCACTTCTTCTTCACCCATCTGGAAGGAAGGAAGCTTCACTCTGGAAATCAATAGAGCAACCAGCAAAAGGATTCCTGCAAAAATAAGATAAGGAATTCTTGTCGCTACCGCACTGAATGATCCGTCCGGAGAAGAGAAGAATTCAAAAATAAGGTGACCTCCAAGTACCGGGGCAATCGTTGTTCCGAAAGCATTGAATGCCTGAGTCATGTTCAGCCGGCTGGAAGCAGATTCTTCACTTCCCAGCAATGAAACATAAGCGTTGGCTGTAATCTGCAGTACTGTAAAGCCAAGTCCTAAAATAAACAAAGCTCCCAGAAACAGCGGATAATAAGAGAATGTAGCTGCCGGATAAAACAGAACGCAGCCGAATGCGGCCAGAAAAATTCCGAACAGGATTCCTTTCTTATAGCCTAATTTATTGATAGGATCTCCTTTCGTAATGGAAATCATGAAATAAATCAGCGATCCGATAAAGTAAGCTCCGAAAAAACAGAACTGTACCAGCATGGATTCGAAAAAGGTAAGATTGAAAAGTTGTTTCAGATACGGGATCAGGATATCATTCATACAGGTGATGAATCCCCACATAAAAAACAGCAGGGTAATGGTAATCAACGGAACCGTATAATTCCTGCTTTGAGATTGTACTTCTTTATTAATCATAAACATTTATTTATCTTGAAAAGGATAAGTCCTTAACTTTTTTAGCCTACAGCATTGTAACTGGTGAAGTAGGGCAAATATAGGGATCAGCCTATTGGTTTGCAATATTTTTACTAATTTTTAGAATGAAACAGATACTTTTTTCAGAGGATTGTATTATTTTCATTTTTTGAGACAATAATACAAAAACGACCGGATTTTTCAATACATTATCCTCAAAAAAACACTTTTTTATTTTCATAAATGGTGTATAAGTTCATATTACTCATGTAAATTTTCAGTCTTTCATCAATTGAAAGCCAATTTTTTGTATTTTAAACGCCTATTAAAGCAATCGAAAAATTTAATATATCATTATTATATAGTACCTTTGCAAACGAAAATTTAAAGAGTTTAAATATTAATCATACTCAATACGGAGTATAAAGAAGCAAATTTATGAGTATACCTCAAGCGTTTACAGAAACGATTACCCTTGCAGACGGCAGGGAAATCACTATTGAAACGGGGAAGCTGGCTAAGCAGGCTGACGGATCTGTAGTGGTGAAATGTGGCGGAACTATGCTTTTAGCAACAGTTGTAGCCAACAAAGAAGCCAATCCTGGTGTAGACTTTTTACCATTAACGGTAGATTACAGAGAAAAATTTTATGCAGGTGGAAGAATTCCTGGGAATTTCTTCCGTAGAGAAGCAAAACCATCTGATGATGAAGTGCTTACAATGAGATTGGTGGACAGAGTATTACGTCCTCTTTTCCCTGAAGATTTCCATGCGGAAGTACAGGTGATGATTTCATTAATTTCTTACGATAAAGAAGTAATGCCTGAAGCATTGGCAGGTTTGGCAGCTTCTGCAGCTATTGCAATTACAGATATCCCTTTCAACGGACCAATGTCTGAAGCAAGAGTAGTAAGAATTGACGGGCAATTGGCTGTTAACCCAAGTTATGAAAACTTATTAAAATCAGATATCGACATTATGGTGGGAGCTACTAAAGACTCCATCGTAATGGTAGAAGGAGAAATGAAGGAGATCTCTGAGCAGGAAATGCTTGAAGCCATCAACTTCGCTCACGCTGAGATCAAAAAACAGATTGAAGCTCAGGAGAGATTAGCTGAAAAAGTAGGAAAATCTTTCCCTAAAAGAGAATACAGCCACGAAGATCACGACGAGGAAATTCGTGAAAAAGTATGGAAAGAGTGCTACAACAAAGTATATGAAGTAGCGAAGACTCCATCTAATAAAGAAGAAAGAGGAGAAAAATTCAAAGCGGTTCTTGAAGAGTTTTTAGCACAATATGCTGAAAATGAAGAAGAACTGGCAAGAGTAACTCCTTTCGTTAAAGTATATTACCATGATGTAGAGAAAGAAGCAATGCGTCAGATGATCCTTGAAGACAATATCCGTCTTGATGGTCGTGATCCTCAGACAATCCGTCCGATCTGGTCAGAAATTGATTATCTTCCGGGAGCTCACGGTTCTGCGATCTTTACAAGAGGAGAAACTCAGTCTCTGACTGCGGTAACTCTGGGTTCTGTAAAAGATGCCAACATGATCGACAGCGTAATCACGCAGCACGACGAAAGATTCTTCCTACACTATAACTTCCCTCCATTCTCTACAGGTGAAGCAAGACCTTTAAGAGGTACTTCAAGAAGAGAAGTAGGACACGGAAACTTAGCTCAAAGAGCTTTAACAGCAGTAATTCCGGCAGAAAATCCATATACAATCAGAATTGTTTCCGATATCTTAGAATCTAACGGTTCTTCTTCAATGGCAACAGTTTGTGCTGGTACATTAGCATTGATGGATGCAGGGGTTCAGATTACAAAACCTGTTTCAGGAATTGCAATGGGTCTGATCACCGATACAAAATCAGGTAAATTTACTGTACTTTCTGATATCTTGGGAGATGAAGATCACCTTGGAGATATGGACTTTAAAGTAACAGGTACTGCAGACGGTATCACAGCTTGTCAGATGGATATTAAAATCCAGGGACTTTCTATGGATATCATGGAGAAAGCTTTGATGCAGGCTAAAGACGGAAGATTACACATCCTTAATAAAATCACGGAAACGATTTCCCAGCCAAGAGCAGATGTGAAGCCTCACGCTCCGAAAATGGTGGTAATGGAGATTCCAAAAGATTTCATTGGAGCTGTAATCGGGCCTGGTGGAAAAATTATTCAACAATTACAGAAAGATACAGATACGGTTATTGCTATCGAAGAGATGGGAGAAATCGGACGTATCGAAATTGCAGGAACAGACAGAGAAAAAATCAATGCAGCTATTGCTAAGATCAATGAAATTACTTTCGTACCGGTTGTAGGCGAAGTTTACAAAGGTAAAGTAGTGAAAGTAATGGACTTTGGTGCATTCGTAGCAATTGCTAAAGGAACAGAAGGACTTCTTCACATTTCTGAAATTGAATGGGCTCGTTTAGATAAAGTTCCTTATGCAGAAGGTGATGAGGTAGAAGTGAAGTTCATGGGTTACGATGACCGTAAGAAAATGAAACTTTCCCGTAAAGTTCTTTTACCAAGACCTCCAAGACCTGAAGGACAAGGTAGACCTGAAGGACAGAAAAGACCTGAAGGACAAAGAAGACCAGAAGGACAGAAACCACAAGGAGAAAGGCCGCAAAGCGAAAAACCAGTGGAAAATCAGAATCCTTCTAACGAAGCTTAATAAGATTCATTCTTAAATATAAAAAATCCCTCAATTTGAGGGATTTTTGCTTTGCATACCATAAGTTATAAGTTGGAAAACGCAAAGGCGCAAAGGAATTTTAATTTTATATTATTAGGGCGCAAGAAAATCGAAGATTTTCAGCAAGCATATTGTTTTATTTTTTGCATTTGCTTTGCCTGCCTAATCGTGTGAGGGACTAAAATACAGGTATAGCAATTGGGTGCTCAATTTTATCGAAGATAAAATCTTTGCGTCTTAAAGACCGTATTTTATTTCTCCTTCTTGGCGTCTTTGCGTTTTCCAACTTCTTACAATTAGCTTCCCACTCTCTGCTTCAGGTCCTCAGCACCGCCTGTTTTTCTAGGCTGTCCGTTTTTGGAAGAACCAAAATTGTAAGTATAGGAGAGGGTTGCGACACGGGTATCTCTTTTCACTGCGAAGTTTTCTAAATAATCATTATACACCGTTTGCCCTTTGATATTGCTGGTAAAGAAGACATCAGTGAAGGAAAGCTTCAGAACACTGTTGTTTTTAAACTTCTTCTGCGCTCCGATATTCAGATACCAGTTCGGGCTCACATTCAGATAAGCATAGATTTCTCTGGCTTTGTAATTTCCTGTAAGTTCAGCAGTGAAACCATTTCCCAGCTTAAAGGAATTAATACTGTTGATGCTGAATGTAAAATTCCCTTTATTATTGATCTGGGTTCCGGAGACATTTCCTGTGTAGGAACCATAATAGAAATTAGCACTGTTGTTCATATCCCACCATTGGGTCACCTTCACCGGAGCGATCAGGTTTAATCCGAAATAAGAAGCAGAATTCAGGTTTTCAATGGTCTGTACGGTTACTATTTGCCCGTTTTCTATGACAGGTTTTAGGATGTCCGTAATATTATCAGAATTCCTGCTGTAGCTTAAAGTGGCAAAGTATTTATTACTCAGACTGTAGGTTAATTCATAATTCATCGTGATTTGAGGGTTCAGATCAGGATTTCCGGCTTTCATTGTGGTAGGGTCAAGATAGAATTTGAAAGGATTCAGCTGGTTGTAGCTTGGTCTTGTAATTCTCCTGCTGAGATTGATTTCAAGGTTGCTTTTCTCTGTCAGATCATAACTCAGAACAGCGCTTGGGAACAGTTGGGTATAATTTCTTTTATTGATTTGATGGGTGGTAATCTGAGTTCCTTTTACATTGGTATTTTCAACTCTTAAACCTGCTGTAGCTTTGAATTTTTCCCATTTTTTGGACACATTTCCGTACACTGCATTGATGTTTTCCTCATAAATAAAATGATTGGTTTTTCCAAGATCCGGAATCGGAATACCAGAACTGGCGTTGAAAAATTTCAAATCATTGTCTGTCTTTACAAAACTCGTTTTCACTCCGCTTTCCAGTTTCCAGTCGTTGCTGAAGTTTTTTGTAAGATCAGATTTTAAAGAGTAGATATTCAGTTTTCCGTCCATATCACCTTTAATAATGTCAAGGTTGTCTGTACCGCTGGAAATATCATGTGTTCTGGTATCAAAGCTCTGCAAAGATGAGTTGGCGTAATTGATGTAGTCAAAATCGGTAGAAATATCAGAACCCAGCGAATCAATCGTATATTTATGATTAAGGTTGAATGAAACATTGGTCCAGCGGTCATTCGATCTGTTGACTGTTGTAAAAGTACTTTCAGGAAGGTAGCTGCTGCCCAGTGTGACGTTGGAATTGTCCCCGTTGATGTTGAATTTATTGGAAACAAGTCCCACAGAGAATCCAAGCACATTCTTGTCGTTCAGATAATAATCCATTCCCGCTTTGGCCACATGGCTGTTGAATTTGAATTTCAGATAATTATCCTGCACATACGCTTTCTTAAAGGTATTGGCTTCATAGAAATTTCTGTCGAGAACCAGTCCGTTGTAAGCTTCCCTGTATGCAAAGCTGTAATTTCCGAAAATATTGATGTTTTTATTTCTGTGGTTGATGCTGAAACTGTTGTTGTTTTTTACATATTTACCCGATCCCAGAGAGCTTGAAATAGTTCCGTTAGTTCCTTTTCTCTGTTCCTTTTTAAGTTTAATATTAATGATGGCAGATCCTGCTGCATCATATTTTGAAGAAGGATTGGTGATGAACTCTATCTTTTCAATGGTGGAAGAGGGGATTCCCTTCAGATAATTGGCAAGATCCGTTCCCGTCATGGGAGTATTTTTACCATCGATTTGGATCAGAAGGTTTCCTTTTCCGCGAAGACTGATATTGTCGTTATTGTCAATATTCACTCCCGGAGCCTTTTCGAGGACTTCAAAAGCGGAATTTCCGGTGCTGGCAATACTGTTTTCAACGTTCATGATCATCTTTCCATCCTGTCTTTCAATGAGAGGCTTGGTTTTGGTGATCGTTACTCCTTCGATCGATTTTACATTCAGGTCAATGGGATTGAGGGTCTTATTTTCGGTTAATGAAATATTTTCCGAGTGATAAACCTCAGTACCGTTTTTATTAATTTTTAACTGATAAGTTCCTTCTTTTAAATCATTAAAATTGAACTTACCGTTTTTATCAGCAATTTCTGTTTTGATCAATTTCTGATCGGCGTCAAAGAGATTGATCTCCATCTGCTCTGCTTTGTCTGATTTTATGTTTCCTGACAAAGTCAAACTCTGCATTGCCTGCTGGGCAGAGATCCTGCTGTTGAACAGCATCAGCATACAGACAATAATAAGTGAGAATATTCTGGTCATAGCGTTTTACTTTTTAGGGTTGAGACAGTTTTCTGAAATTTTCAGTAAAGCTGAATACATCACTTCCAGTTCTTCATTGCTGATGCCCTTTAAAGCTGTTTTTCGGTTCTTTTCTACGATATTCTGAACCTCTTTAATCACTTTTACCCCTGAATCTGTCACTTCCAGCAGGGTTTTTCTTCGGTCTTCAGGATGAACTTTTCTGATAATGTATTCTGATTTTACCATTAAATCAATCATTCTCGTGACAGAAGCATTGTCCTTAAAAACCAGATCACCAATTTCATTCTGGGTAATTCCCGGGTTTTCCAGAATCGCTTTGATGATAAGCCATTGATCAATAGTGATCGTGTAACCATACGCTTTCAGCTGGCGTTGAGCATAGTTTCTGTAAGATCTGATCGCTTTGTCTATGTTGTAGAATATGATTGAATTTAACTTTTCCATATTTTCAGATTTAAAATGATGTATCAATTATTGATATGTCAATTAATTAGTAAATCATCATTTTATTTTGTTACAATTCCTGAAAAATATTTTCAAAAAAAATTAAAAGCTGTTACCGGATTCTTTGGATTTTGCTTTTACAGAAGCAGTTTTAGACCCTGAAGTAAACCTTATATTTTCTGTGGTTTTGAATAATCTGTCGATTTGTTTTCTGGTGGAAATATCCGGAGCAACGTTGTAAAACTCATTGATCAGATCCAATGAACCAGGTTTCTTTGGATATTGATTATTATTGAGGAAATTTTTCAAAGCCAGGTTCACTTTATCTTCACCGATTAAGTTACTCAGCTGTACCATTGCGGCAGCTCCTTTGGAATATGAAATATGAGGAACATCTCCGGTCGCTTTATAAATCGGAATATTTTCAGACAGTCCTTTTTCATTGTCATAGATCTGCTGATGTACGGTGATTCTTTCCATCATTTTTTCTTTGTCATGCATTTTTTTGTAGAGCATCATCTCAGTATACATGGCGAGGGTTTCAGTAAGCATCACAGAACCTTCTCTGTCATCAGGGTCGATCTGGCTGCTGCCCCACCAGAGATGGGAAAGTTCATGACCTGCCAGTTCATTGATGACATCCTGTTTCTTATCGGCCAGAATATTGGCGTGGAAAACCATATCCTCAGGCATAAAAACAGCAGAAGGATAGGCTGTAGCCGCAAAACCTCTGGTAAAAGAAGAAATCTCTGCAAAATTGATGGTTTTAAAAGGGTAAGTCCCGAAATTCTGCAGACAGTAATCTAAAGTAAGCTTTGCGTTTTCAAGAAGGTGATTCACATTCTCAAAGTGTTTCTGATGATAAAAGATATTGATGGAAATTCCTTTATAGTTCACGCTTTTGATCTTATATTCAGCAGATGAAACGGCAAACCGGAAAGGAATCTGATCTGCTTTATACTTAAAATAGTTGCGCCCGGCCTGTGACCATTTTCTGACAAGATCTCCTGTTCCAATGGCTGTCTGTTTCTTTTCGGTGGAAATCATCATGGTAAGATTGATAAAATCCCTTTTTTGAACTTCAGAAGCTTCAGCTTTTTTCAGCTCAGCAAGTTTTCCAAGGTTGAACTGGGTTCTTTGTTTTTCATCCTGAATTTCATTATCCTTCTGATATCCAATTGTTGGATAATACCTGCTGATTCTCATAAAAGATCCGTTTTCAATAATGGCATTGAAAGACTGGTGTCCGTTGACCGCAAACCATTGATAAGATAATGTAAAATCAAGAGAAGCAGTCTTGCCCGGTTGAAGAGGCTTTTGTAATGAAACTTCTGTAATATGGTTATTAATTTTTGAGATTTCAGTACCACACTTTATCACAGCAGATTCCAGTTTTAAATCTTTATTAAAATTGATCAGAACCTTATTGATAGGTTGATTGGTTTGATTTTTAAGGATATATTTTCCAACAATCTGATAAGCATTTTTCGAAGGATACAGTTTAATTTCTGTAGCAATATCGGTGATATCCGGCTGTGGAAGTTTTTCATACTTTCGATAGTTTTTTTCATATGCTGCCGAGCTTAGAATAGCCTGATCTTCATTTTTTGGAATATAACCTTTCATAAATAATACTCCGGCAAAGATTCCTGAGATGAGCAGAATGATACTGAAGCCCGATGCAAGTAAAGGAACTTTTTTAATTTTTATAATGTTGTTGAGCATCCATAAAATACTGATAATTCCCGTTCCGAATAAAAGTCTTTTTAGAAAAGCTTTTTCATAGATTCCATAGCCGTTAAACTCACTGTAAGTCCCTTTAAAATCTGAGAATATTCTGAAGAGAGGGTAGGGTATCAATTTCCCTGAAAGCGGACCCGATACTATAAAAACGGCAAGAATGGAAACTCCAAGCGCAATGAATTTATTGGGAATCCTGTCATTAATCAAAAGAATCAATCCTGAAAAGAGGATCAAAGGGAAGGTATTGAAAATAAAAACACCGATATAAGCATTCCAATCAATATGAAAATACTGATAAGCCGCCTGAAAAATAATGCCCTGAATAATTAAAATTCCGGTAAAGAAAAACAGCAGAAAACTAATGGAAATGAAATGGCCGGTTAATCTGTGTTTTGATAAATAGGTACTGTTTTCAATCAGAGAAAATCCTGAAGAAGAACTTCTCCAGTAGACATCGTTTAAAAAATAAACGGAAATAAGAAGTCCAAGCAAATGGAAGTTTTCTGAAATGGTGGCTGCCATAAGTCCTGAACCTGCATATTTCTGCGGAAGACGGATTCCTTTTTCAATTTCGGCATACATTTCCATTCCGATACAAAATAACAACAGTATGGAAACGGCAGGAACAGCAGCACTTTTAAACAGATAAGTGAGGTCTGTTTTTGCAAAAGACAAGACAGATCGAAATGAATTCTTCCAACCAAAGTCTGGCTTCACTGTGGAATAATCTGCTTTATTGGTTTCAGATAGTGTCAGAGCATTTCCTAAGAGCTTTGCTTTCCGTCTGGAAGTACCGGAGAAAGAAAATAATCTGAGCGAAAGCGTAAGAAGCCCGGTTGAGATTATGAAAAATAAGAGCCTGTTGAATAAAAGATACCCAGAAAAAGGAACGACCTGAATATTTTTCTGGTGTGCAGTAAGATCACGGGCCTGCATAAAATAAGCAGATAGTCCGAAAGGATCAGCCAGCGCTGAAAATTGCTGGGTTTCCAATGACTGCGGAAGACTTCCCGCCATAAAGGGTGAATTGGAAAACAGCAGGATAATCATATAAAAAACATACAGAAGCAGTCCGCCTACTACAACCAGCAGTTTTTTCCTGACAATAAATGCAATGAGAAAAAGAAAACTGCAGACAAACAAACTGTTGATAAAACCGAATATGAATAAAGGATATAGATAATGGACAATGTTAAAACCTTCCTGCATTTCACTTCCCGTCCGCATCATCTGACCTATGATAAATCCTGTCATTAAGAAAGAAAAACTTAAAAACGTCTGTAAAAAATAAGCATAGAATTTTCCTTTCAGGTAAGTGAGTTTTGACAATGGGAATGAAAACAGAATACTGTCAAATTTTGAATCCTGGTCTTTAAAAAGTAGCTGCAATGCATAAACAGTCGCAAAAAAAATCACGACAAGGCTTAGCATTCCGGTCATAAAGCCAATGGTGTAGGGAGAGTTTAAATAAATCCCTTCTCCCACTGAAAGATTGAACTGGTTTCCGCAAAAGATGCCCATTCCTATTAAAAGTAAGGCCACAAGATAGGTGAGCCAGTGCTGGGAAGAGCGTCCGGCTTCAAATAAAAATATCGTATTCATGATTAAGGTTTTTGGGTGAGTGTATGGAAGTAAACGTGCTCCAGCAATGGGGTTACCGGACTGAAGTCTTTCGGAGATTCTTCAGAAAATACAGTGATATGAAGTTCTCTTTCCAGAAGCTGTCTGCTGATGATTTCATAGCTGGAATGATAGGTTTCCAGTTCATTTTTGTCAATAGGTTTTGACCAGATTCTGTTGTCCAGCTCTGCAATCAGTTTTCCCGGATTTCCTTTTCGAAGGATTTGCCCATGATTCATCACTGCCATTTCTGAACAGAGATTTCTTACATCTTCAACAAGATGGGTAGACAGAATGACGATAACCTCCTGGCTGATATCATTGAGCAAGCTGTTGAAACGATTGCGTTCCTCAGGATCCAGCCCTGCAGTGGGCTCATCTACAATAATGATTTTCGGATCTCCCAATAAGGCCTGAGCTACACCGAATCGCTGTTTCATTCCCCCAGAAAAGGTATGAACTTCTTTTTTAGCAAAATCAGAAAGGTTGACTTTTTCCAGCAAACCCAGAATTTGTTTTTTACGTTCGCTTTTGTCGGTAATCCCTTTCAATATGGCAATATGTTCCAGTAGGTCGTACGCGGAAACTTTCGGATATACTCCGAAATCCTGTGGTAGAAATCCGAGATTCTGTTTGATATAATCAGGATTTTTGGCGATGTCCACTCCGTTGAAAAGTATTGTTCCGGAGGTCGGTTTCTGAAGTCCGACAATGGTTTTCATTAAAGATGATTTTCCGGCTCCGTTGGGACCAAGAAGCCCGAACATACCGTTTTTGATGTCGAGTGAAATGTTTTTAATTGCCTGAAATCCATTTTTATAGGTAAGGCTAAGATTGTTGATGGTTAATGTGTTCATAACGTTGTGTTTGGGGAATAGAAGGACAGGCGGCCTTTCGGCAGCTGGTTTAGAAGTTAATGGCTGGAAGCTAGAGGCAGGAGGCTAGAAGCTAGAGGTTAGAAGTGGAAGTTTTACAGATCATTCTCAAACGCTCTCACCCTCAAACTCTCCAACTCTCAAACCCTCAAACCCCGCAACTCGTATCCTACAACTCGTATCCTGCAACTCGTTTACTCTTTAAATTCAAGAATATCTCCCGGCTGGCATTCCAGGATTTTACAGATGGCTTCAAGGGTATCGAAGCGGACACCTTTGGCTTTGCCGGTTTTCAGGATAGAGAGGTTCACGGGTGTGATACCCAGTTTTTCTGCCAATTCTTTACTCTGCATTTTTCGTTTGGCAAGCATCACATCTAAGTTGACTATAATTGGCATTTTAAATAAATAGGTCTTGTTCGTTTTGCAAATGTAGTCCTTGCTTAAAGATATTCGCAAGAAACAGACAGAAAATTCCAAGCATAAAGTGAATAAACACCAGTCCCCATATGATACTTTCTACTTCCACAAAGAAACTCGCGATAATAACCAGAGGAAGCGGAATGAAAATATTATACAGGTAAAATCTCTTAAGCTGAATGATATTTTCCTGAGTAAACAGTTTTTGTTGGAAAAACACTTTGAAAACCCTGGCAGATAGCCAGAAAAAGATTCCATAAGTGATAAGCACCGACATAAAGGAAAAGATCATATAAGGATAATTGTTTTCGATATTCAGAAACGGTTGTTCTGTAAACGGATAGTTGATGTGAAGGAACTGTCCTTCTTTATAAGGCGTGACCGCAAATCCGCTCATCAGACAGAATAAGGAATACCCAAAAGTGATCAGATATCCGGCCGAAAGTAGGGCGCAGATATAAAATAAAATCCTTGAAATAATTTTGGTCTGGTTCATGGTATGAATTGTAATTACTATTGCAAATGTATAATTAATTATCGTAAAACAATAATTTATTTAAATGAAATTTTAATTTTTAATTCTGAGATCATCAATAATATTAAAAAAATAACGTGTTAATCACAGTTTTTAATTAATTTTAATAATAAAAAGTTGATCAACTTATCCCATTAATTAATACTCGAGCTTAATGATTAACAAAGGTTTTCTTATTGATACCCTTCGACAGGCTCAGGGTGACAACTGGAATACCAACGACAATTTTTAAGCACTGTCAGGCTGAGTTTGTCGAAACCATTATTACTAAGAGATAGATCAAAAAAAAAGGAATCATGGCTTACAGTACAGAACTTGCCGACCGCGTACGTGAACGGCTTTCGATGGAAAATAATATAGAGGTCGAGGAAAAGAAAATGTTCAGCGGACTGTCTTTTCTTGTGAACGGAAAGATGTGCATCAACATCAGTCATGATAACCTGATGTGCCGCTACAATCCCGAACTGGAAGATGAGGTTTCAGAAAAGAAAGGCTTTCTTCCAATGATCATGAAAGGGAAACAGTTAAATGGCTATTGCTATGTAGAACCCATAGGTTTTCAAAAACCTGATGACTTTGAGTATTGGATTAAAATATGTTTGGATTATAATCCCGTGGCGAAGGCGTCTAAGAAGTGAGTTTTCGGGTTTGAGTGTTTGAGAGTGGGAGAGTTTTCGGGTAAGTGAGTGAGTGGAGAGTTACGAGGTGCGAGTTTCGGGGTTTGATTGTGTGGATGAGAGTTTTGCGGGTTGCGGTTGCGGGTTGCGGGTTGCGGGGTACGGGGTACGGGGTGAGAGTGTTTGAGAGTGGGAGTGATGAAGTTCACCAATCCCACCATTCATCACTCATCATTTATCATTCATGAATATACAGTTTTTCTCTGATCTGAATTAATATTTTTGTGGTTTTCTCAAGGTCCGGAGAGTCGGGTAGAGAGGTGGTAGAGTAATGACTTTCTATCGATTCTATCAGGTTTTCTGCCCTTTGCATTACACTTTCATACGACTGGTTGCCACTTTTGATATCTAACAGTTCATCACGGTCTTCTACACGGATCGTTAGTGAACCGGTTTTAAAAATCTGTTCGCAGGACTGCAGCAGGCGGATGGTGTGCATCATATTCTTGCTGTCGTAATTCTGTCCGTGGGTCTGATTGACATTGTAACGGTCTTCATTACGCTCAGCAACCCATTTCCAATATTCCCTGTAGTCTTTGCAATACACAGAATAGGCATCCAGATTACAAAACAGATAAGCAACCGGTTTTTCATCTTTAGGAACAGAGGATACAGAAACCTGATTCGCTTCTTCATTCTGAATAACTCCTTTATATCCCAATGTTCCCGATTCATCATAAAATAAAGCGAACATTCCTTTTGTATGATCAATGTTTATCAATCCGCATTTTTCCTGTGAGAGACCACCCCGTCCTGTGGACACCCCTCCGGAGGATGGGAATTCATCCAGCCATTTTTTCAAGGTTACAGAACCTTGTCCATCCAAAATAAAACAGAAATCCAGGATCGATTTTCTTTCTTTATCAATCGGATTGACAATCTTTTTATTGAGACCTTTTGCCTTTTTAATCTGGGAAACGGCATAGCCTGCAAAAGTGTCTTTGCATAGTTTGGATAGGAAATCCTCCGTTTTCAGCAGATCCATCAGCGGATGTTTGTACAGAATACAATCCTCAGGACTTGCCAGAATTTCCAGGATATTAGGATTGTTTTTCTGAAGCAGTTCTACAAATCTTCCGATTTCATAATACGTAAGATCATTCGTCTCATTGGAAACCTGCGGAATATAGTTCAGTCCAAAGAAATCTTCCTTCGGCAGATAATACACCCCGCGGATATCCGTATCAGAATTCTCCGTTGCCAGCCCGAAAGCTCTGCTTCCGGAAATGGCTTCGAAGAGGAGGAGGTTTTTGTTTTTTAGGTCTTGGATGGTCATTTTAGAATCCATATTTAAGTTTTTAGATTATAATTTTTAATACAACTCTTCACAATTACTTCCAGGACTTTCTCGGCATCACAAGCGTATAAACCTGAACACCATGCAGGATTTGCTTCAATCAAAGCCCAACCTTTTCCTTTAATAATCCCGAAATCCAGAACGATTGCTTTTGGAAGTGTTTCAGCATATTGTGTAATAAACCTGCCGAAAAACTCAAACAAATCTTTTTGCTCCCGTTCAGAAAGCGGGTTGGTGTCGAAAGCATCATTTCTCCAATAAGAAGAATAAGTTTTAATTTCATTATTCAAAACAAAACATCTAACCTCAAGTTCCCATTCCACTACTTTTGAAGTGAAAACCATACTTTCCAGATCAAGTGTTTCAAAGCCTTTGATATTTGTAACTTTATCGAAAACTCCTGCTTTAAAGCTTTTAAAATCCGAACATTTGATAAAAATATTTTCTTCATGTACGAAGTCTTTCAACTTTCCGTAAACAATTTTCCGTTTTGTAAATTCTTCTGAAATGTTTGAGAGCCAGTTATCATTGGGCTTTGTTAATGTTAGATTACATTGCTCTGCTACAATTTCTGCATAAATATCTTCACCATAGACTGCTACTACATCCGCGCGAAATTCCTCCGGAACATTCCATTTTGCATTGAAACGACTCAGTTCATAAGAAGAAGTGAGCGATGCTTTTTTCAAATTATTGCTATCTTCCGTATACATGGGAGAAAGAGCGATTATATTTTTCATCTGTATTTTAATTTGTATGTAAAATAAGCTTTTATTCTTTTATTTTAATATCTCCCTAAAAACTCTCTCCATCTCACCTTTATCCGCTTTTCCTCCAGATAAACTTTTCGATTTCTCTTCATTCTCAGCGATTGTTTTCTCCAGAAAATCAAACAGTTCCCAATCGTTCGGATGGTAGTAAGATTCTCCTTTGGTGGCTTTTAAGGCAACGAGGTTTTCTATTTTTCTTTTGGTGGCTTCATCCGTTAAAACAAGCAGGTCATTGAACAGTACAGGAGGAACCGTTCCTTTTTCTATGATCCATTTTCCTGTTAATGTGGTTCGTAAACAATAAAAATAACTTTTTAATTTTACTTCATCAGTTCTGCAGGCTTCCAGATATTTCTTGCTCATACTCAGATAATGGTAAGAAACTGCAACCGGAGAAAAGCAGGCATCTGCCAAGGGTTTAAAGATTTCTACAAACTTTTCATCCGCTTTATAAACGATAGGAGAATAGAACCAGCTCAGCAAAGCCGCGTTTGACTTTAACAACAGATGAAACGTCTTTCGCAGATCCCAGCCGGAACCATCCAGATCATCTTCTGTCATAAATTCTATGGTTTCATCCTTATCCCATGGAGAAAGATACCAGTCTTTGTCGTGACGGTATATAAAACGTATATCAAAATCACTGTCAGGAGACGCAAAACCCCAGGCTCTGCTCCCTGATTCTACAGCAAGAAGGACTTCCACACCCCGTGCTGCTTCTATTTCTTTTATTTTTTCAAGTATTTTTGGTGTCATTGGTATTGATTGATGGTGCAAAGTAAAAGATGAAGTGCGCAATGTACTAGCGTAGCTGTTTTAAGTTTCGAAGTGCGGGTTTCGTGGGGATAGGTTTTAGGGTTTAAGTGTGGGAGAGTTTGAGAGTTGCGGGGTTCGGGTTTGTGAGTAAGTGAATATTGAGGGCTAAAATTTTCACGGTCTTGACCTTTTGTTTCTTTTGTGTCAAGACAAAAGAAAAGACTCATTGAATTTTACTAATATTGCACTTTTCCATTTAACGTAACTATAAACATCCATGTTATCATCAGAATTACAGCATAAAATTGATTTTAAAACAAAACCGTTAGGCGCATTAGGACATCTTGAACATATTGCCCACAAAATCGGAATGGTTCAGAAAACTACTTCACCACAATTACTCAACCCTCATATGGTGGTTTTTGCGGCCGATCATGGAATTGCTGCTGCAGGCGTAAGTGCCTATCCACAGGAGGTCACCTATCAGATGGTGATGAACTTCCTTGGCGGAGGTGCTGCCATTAATGTTTTTTGCAGACAGAATGGTATCAACATTAAAATTGTAGATGCAGGAGTGAATTTTGATTTCCCGGAAGGGCTGAATCTCATTGATAAAAAAGTAAGAAAATCCAGCCGTAATATTCTGGAAGAACCTGCCATGACTCCTGAAGAATACCATCAGGCGCTTAAAAATGGAAAAGCAGTGGTGAATGATATTGCTAAAAAAGGCTGCAATATCATTGGCTTTGGAGAAATGGGAATCGGGAATACTTCCGCCTCTTCTTTAATGATGAGCAAGCTCTTTGACATTCCTATTATCCATTGTATCGGACGTGGAACGGGACTGAATGATCATCAGCTTGACAATAAGATCAGTATTTTAAAAGAAGCTGTTGAAAAATACCCGGCTGAAATGACTGAGGATGAGATTGCCCAGACCTTTGGCGGATTGGAAATAGCCCAGATGATTGGAGCCATAGAAGAAGCTTATCACCACAATATGCTGATCATGGTGGATGGTTTTATTGCAACAGTTGCGGTAGCCACGGTCTGGAAAAAGAATCCTGAAGTATTGAACAACTGTATCTTCTGCCATGTAAGCAATGAAAATGCCCATCCTCAGCTGTTGGGATTAATGAGAGAACAGGCCATTCTCAATCTGAATCTGCGCCTTGGTGAAGGAACAGGCTGTGCATTGGCTTATCCGATTATTCAAAGTGCCGTTAATTTTCTGAATGAAATGTCAAGTTTCGAAGATGCAGATGTATCAAATAAAAACTAAATGAAAGCTATAAAAAATGAACTGATTTACTTTGCAACGGCACTCATGTTTTTCACGAGAATTCCGGTTCCGTTTACCATTCCGTACTCCAGCGAGATTATGAATAAATCTCAGAAATATTTTGCCTGGGTAGGCTTGATTGTAGGGCTCATCAACGCTTTGGTTCTTTATCTTTCTACACTGCTTTTTAATCTTGAAATCGGGATTGTTGTAATGATGATTTCCAATGTTTTGCTGACCGGAGCTTTTCATGAAGATGGCTTCACAGACATGTGCGACAGTTTTGGAGGCGGATATGGAAAGGAAAAAATCCTGACGATTATGAAAGACAGCCGGGTAGGAGCATATGGTACAATAGGGATTATTTTGCTTTTTGCTTTAAAATTTTATAGTATTCAAACCTTAGGAATGAGTAATCCGGTGGGCGTTTTACTCATTGTTATTTTAGGGCATACGGTAAGCCGTTTTATTGCAGGAACGATGATCTATACTCACCAGTATGTTACGGATATCGATGTCAGTAAGTCAAAGCCTCTGGCCAATAAACCATTGGATGGAATGGCTTTGCTGGTAAGTTTCATCAGTGTTTTAGCCACTTTTGTACTGTTTCCGGACTGGCATTTGATTTTTGCTTTTGCGCTCGCTTATTTAGGAAAAATATATATGGGTTGGTATTTTAAAAAACATATCGGAGGGTATACAGGTGATTGTCTGGGATCGGTACAGCAGGTTTGTGAAGTTTTATTTTATTTAGGAACAATCATCGTATGGAAATTCATCTGATCCGTCATACTGCTGTGGACAATCCTGAAAACCTGTGTTATGGTTTTGCTGAAATGTCTTTACGGAAAGAGTGTATCGAAGATTTTAAATCGTTGGATATTGATGGTCATTATGATGTAATTGTTTCAAGTCCTTCTGAGCGATGCCGTTTTTTGGCTGGTTATTTTAAATTTGAATACCAAACAGATGAAAGACTTCGCGAAATGAATTTCGGGAACTGGGAATTAAAAAAATGGATGGATATTCCAGAAGAAGAAATCAATCCGTGGTACAAAGATTTTGTCAGTGTAAAAGCCTTGGGTGGTGAAAATCTTCTCGAAATGCAAACCCGTGTTCTCAGCTTCTGGAATGAATTTATTCAGAGAAAAGATCTGGAAAAAGCACTTATAGTTACGCATGCCGGAGTTATTCGTCTGATCCTTCAGGCGGTACTTCAGTTTCCACTGGAGAATATGTTTACTATTCAGATTGATTATGGGAAAAAAGTGATTATTAATTGGAATGATGGGATTTTTTGTGTCAAAAAGATGAATATATAATTACCATAAAGGCTTTTATTCAATAGGAACGGATTTTAGTCCGTTTGGTAAAGATTAGTTTGTAGGCCGAATTCCTGTAAAAAACATACACAGAAATAGTACAATCCCGACCATTCTCCCAACTGAAGACGTGAAAATTCCCCTCCCTCGGAGGGGTGGCGAAAATTCAAAGAATTTTTGACGGGGTGGTTCTCAACGTTTACCCAACCAAACCGCCACAAAAAAACGCCACCCGATATCATCAGATGACGTCATAGAATTTATTTAAAAATTCTGATAAAACTATCTTTTTCCAGGTTTTCCAGTGAGAAATCAAAATCAGCTTCCGCTTTTTCTGTGGTAATCTCACCGCCAAGCTCTTTGATAAGCTCATTGAAAGACATCGCTTCATACCATTGCTGGTATAATGCACTTGTTGCCATTGCAGAAATCTGGCTATTTCCTGAAACATGCGAATGTCCGGCTCCGAAATTCAACAGTACGAAACATTGCTTTTCGTTCTTCGCTACAAGCATTCCCAGAACCATTTGCTTCTGAACAGAATTACATCTGGCTTCAGCAAAGAGTTGATTAGGATTCATCATATAATCGTAGGAAATATCATCTCCTTTTCCGATCACAATTTTATATCCATAGTTGGCATCTCCGCTGAAAACGTTGTTCATGACAAGTGTTGGCTCACAAAGGCCTTTATTGGCATAAAGATATTCAACAGCGCCATTAGGAGCAGAAGTCATATCTCCGGAGTACATCAATTGTCCGTTACCATGGTTATAAGCGGCATTCCAACCTATTTTTCCTGCGATGTTCAATCCGGAAAGATCAAGGTCATTGGCACCCCACTGATCTTCCCAATAAATACCTACAGCCAGCCTATCCGCATAAAAACAGGTTCCGGTAGGAATATTTCCAACAAACATTTTTTCAGAAGTTGGCAATGCAAATTCTATATTCTCAGGGAAATAGAATTTCTTGCCGGATAGGTTTTCATACTTCAGTTTCAAAAAGTCCAGAATAAAATCATAATTGAACTGATTCACGTAAGTTTCCTTACCTTTTTTAGTCCATGATTTTCCGTTTCGGATTCTGTAAACAAATGTATCCTGACCGTACATTCTGGAGTAACATGCTGACAATGCTTTGAATAATGCAAACGGTGTCGCATTTTCCAGCCAGTGCCAATCGCTGTTTTCCAGTAATGTATTGGTAGCATCATTCAATGGGTTTGAAACCAATGGTTTATGATGAACCTTAGATAACTTTGATATTTTATTGATCGCTTTGGGTGCTCTGTTTTTATAAGCCAGAAATAATGGTTTGAATCTGTTGAAAATTTCCGCCATTTTTTCTATTCCAAAGCTTTCAAACAGATATGTCGGATTGAAATTACTCTGCTTGATTAAATTAATCAAATCATCATTTTTGATTAAAAGCGTAGTGTTCGTCGTTTTATAAATGACATAACGCAAGAATTCAACAGGATTTTCAGGGTAAATATCATATAAGTCAGCTATTTTTATAATGGCTTCTTTATTCCTGATGTTTTCTTTTCCTGTAAAATCATATTCCAGCTCCGTATGTAAAATAGAAAGCAAATCATCAATGGTTTCTTCTTTTAAAGCAATTCCTGATCTTAAAAGAGCAAGACATTTTTCCTGCATTTGTTCCACAGAATAGGCTTTGATTACTTTAAAAACCAGCTTCATATCAGGAACATCCAATATTTCATTGGGAATATAGATTTCACTTTGGAAGTCACTTCCATAAGTTGAAATATAATGTTTCAGCTGTTCAAAAAATAAATCAATTCTGGAAGTGTTCTTTATTTTATTCCAGGATTTATGAAAAGTTTTATTCAAATCATTTCCATTCAGCTTTTCCTTTGCATAATAAGAAATAATCTCATTTTTTGCCCATACAGCATCTGCTTCAATGACGAAACCATCATCAGAAATAAATGGCTTTTTATCAGATTTTCTGGCCAGTACAGCATTGAATAATTGTAGTGTTTTCATTGTTTTAAGTTTAAAAAATAAGTGAGGAGTAGATTCATTAAAAGTGAAGGGTATAGGAACTCCTTTTACCTATAGTTTATAAAAAGCGGGGAGTATTTTTCCAAAAAATAAATATAGGAACTCCGTTTGCCTTGTAATTTGTAAAAAGGCGGAAAGTAAATCTGGAAATATAGGAACTTTCTTTGCCTTGAATTTTTTTTAAAATAACTTTTTAGTGCTGTGAAATTTTGGTTATTGTTTTTGTTCAAACCTAACGGGTTTCTAAAACCCGTTAGGTTTGAATAGTAAGCAAGTTTTTAAATAAGTTTAAACAATTTTAAACATAAAAATTATGCTTTTCTGAATTTCTTTTTTTTCTTCCATGGAGCATTCTTCTGAACATCTCCGGCCATAATACATCCGTAAGGCATCACTTCATCCAGAACTTCACAAAGTCCGTATTCTTCTATCTGTGCTCTTACATTCTTTGCACTTTTATAAGCGCTTGGAAGTTCAGAAATATCAATCTCATTAGAGTAAAAACGAATATCCAATCCTGCTGTTTCCTCATTGAAGATTTCCTCGGTCGTTTTATGAGCTAAAGATTTTTTATGCTGGCTTCTGCTGAAATTTCTTCCTGCTCCGTGCGGTGCAAAACCTAAGTTTCTTTCATTCGTTTTTCCCTGAACAATCAGTACCGGTTCGGCCATATTCAACGGAATCAGTCTAGGTCCTGTAATATCAGGCATGAATTTATCATCCAGCGGAGTTGCTCCTTTTGCATGGTAGAACAGGTCTCCATCTCTGAAAACGAAGTTATGTTCATTCCAATATCTGTTTTCCTTATCCATTTCCAGCTTATTCAGCACGGCATCATGAAGGGAAGTATGGTTTTCTTTGGTCCATTGTCTTATTAATTGCAGGGCTTCCCAATACGATTTACCTTCATCTGTATCATAAGGAATCCAGGCATTTTCTCTTAATGTTTCAGGGGAGATTTCCTGTCTGAAACGGTTGGCGGTCTTCATTCCTTTATCATATAAGGCAGCACCCGGAGCTCTTGATCCGTGATGGGTTACCATCATTGTGTTTCCAGTATTTTTGGAAATTCCAACGAAAAGGAAATGGTTTCCGTCTCCCTGGGTTCCCATATGAGAACGGGCGATACTGATTAGTTTTTCATCATTTAAGAACTCATTTTCTCTGAAAGCATCCATCAGTTCCTGAGACATCGGCATCTGTTCACCTCTTGGTCTTCCTCCATATCCGAAGTGGGTTACAGAATGTGCTGCATCCAAAACCTCTTTAGGATTTGTCTTTCCAAAATCCGTCAGCATTACTGAACAACAGATATCGGCGCTATGGAATCCCGGGTGAATGGCATTTTGAGCCACGACAACTCCTCCCACCGGAATCTGGCCTTCAGGACCTGTAGGGCAGGCGTCCGGCATTAAAGCTCCGCCAACCAGAGTGGGAGTTTTCATCAGAACCTCCATGGTTTTGATTACTTTGTCCACGTTTTCATTTTCACTTTCGTGTTCTGCACGTATATTGATTATAAAATCTTTAGCTGTTTCATGAAGCGGAATAAGATCTGGTTGTTTGAACTGTACCAGATATTCTGCGATCTGATGTTCATCCAATTTATTCTCGTTGATATAGGTAATGGCATCCTTAAACCATTTTGCCGGTCTATATCCTAATTCGATTAAATGATTTCCATTAAATTCCATATTGTTTCATTTTGATGATGCAAAGTAATATCATTATTGCGCAATAGTTTTGCGTAGATAAAGAAATTTTAATTATTTTTACAAAAATTTATTAAAAGGACGAAAAAGCACATTGGCAGACTCGTAAACATAGTATAAAATAAAAAAACAAGGCTCATGCTATTATTAGAACAATTAAAACATTTCCCGGAAACCATCCAGTTTAATGATGTGATCGCTCATATTGATGAGCATTATGAATTTACTCCTACTGCATTTCAAAACGGTGATACTACCAATCAGGCCGGACAGAACAACGGTTCATGCAAGGTTTTCAGTTTTGCAAGCATTAAGGATCTGACAAAAGAAGAGACACTTTGGCTGTTTGGTGAGTTTTACAGAGACGATGTCCTGAAAAATCCTGAAGGAACTGATCATCAGAATATCCGGAACTTTATGAAAACCGGCTGGGAAGGAATTACTTTTGATGCCAATGCTTTAAAAGAAAAATAATTATAAGAAAAGAGCAGAAAAAGTAATTTTTTATTTAAAACACCCAATCATTAAACACTAAGGTATGTCATCCAATAAAAATGCTCTGATCAGGTATAAAACATTAGATAAATGTCTTAAAAATAAATACAGAAAATACACGCTGGAAGATCTCATTGATGAATGTTCGGAAGCATTGTTTGAATTTGAGGGAAAAGAATCTTATGTAAGTAAGAGGACCGTTCAGCTCGATCTTCAGAATATGCGGAGTGAAAAATTCGGGTATGAAGCTCCTATTGAAGTTTACGAAAGAAAATACTACCGTTACAGTGATCCGGAGTACAGCATTCATAATATTTCTGTGAATGAAAGTGATCTGAAAGCAATGAACAATGCAGTTCAGATTTTAAAACAATTTAAAGACTTTTCTATGTTCAAAGAAATGAATGGGGTTATTCAGAAACTGGAAGATTCTATTCATGCCACCAGCCAGAAATCTATTATTCATCTGGATAAAAATGAACAGTTGAAAGGATTGGAACATATTGATATTCTGTATGAAAGTATTGCTAATAAAAAAGTGTTGAAGATCCTTTACAAAAGCTTTACGGCAAGGGAATCCAATATTTTTACAGTACATCCGCAGCTGCTGAAGGAATTCAACAACCGCTGGTTTCTGATCTGTCTTTACAAACAGAAAATGTATAATCTGGCACTGGACAGAATGGAAAGTATTGAAACAGATGATAGTCTTGCCTATATTGACAAGGATCTGGATGGAGATGAATACTTCAAAGATATTGTTGGGGTTACTGTTTCAGAATCAATGGATCCCAGGAATGTAGTCTTTTGGGTAGATTCGGGAAATGCCCCTTATGTGAAAACAAAACCGCTGCATAAAAGTCAGGAGATCCTAAAGGAAGACCGTGACGGCACGCTGTTTAAAATATGTGTGCAGATCAATTTTGAGCTGGAAAGACTCTTGCTTGGGTTCGGAGACTCTCTGATTGTACATAAGCCCAAAAAACTACGGTTGAAAATGGAGGAAAAGTTCAGGGCAGGCAGTAAAAATTATCAGAATCTGATTGTTCCTGAGGAAAACTAAATTAGTTTAAATGTACCATTCACAGGGCTTTGTTGAAGATAATTTATTTTCATAATTTATCTTGGCTTGGAAATTGTAGTATTACCTTAACAATACCAAATTAATTATGAAATCAAGAATATTTAAAGCATTAATTGCAATCATAGCACCGCTGGCGATAGAGTATATCGTAAAAAAAATATCTGAGAAAATAGATAAAAAACAGGAAGAGAAAGAAAACGAAAAAAAGCAGATTACGGCTTAAACGTAAAAGTAGTTTACATTTAAAATTATTGAAAAGAGACTGTCATAACAAGGTACAGTCTCTTTTTTGTTGGTAATGGATCTTTTTAATGAGTACTGAAAACCACCCCGTCAAAAATTCTTTGAATTTTCGCCACCCGTCCGGAGGATGGGAATTTTTACGTCTTCAGTTGGTGTATTGGACAGGATTGTTTTTGTATTCCTTATAGCAAAGGCTGGATTCCTAAGGAATGACAAGCTGTTTGGATACATCACCGTTCCAATTGTGTCGTTCCGTAGAATCCCGGTTTCCCTACACAAAATCATAAATACCATCTTTCCATCCCAATACTTTGGAAGAGTCCGCTTTAAGCCAGTTTTTCAGAATTGTTGCATATACTTTTCTGAAATCCTCTTTATAAATAAGATCACCATCATTCAGATTCTGCAGATCAGGAAGTGTATTTAACAGTCCTTTTTTCTTAAGGTTTCCGCTGATAAAGAACATTTGATTGGCAGTTCCGTGATCGGTTCCGTTGCTGGCATTCTGTGCCACACGACGACCAAACTCTGAGAATGTCATTAGCAGGATATTTTTGAAGAGCCCATTACTTTTCATATCGGCCACAAATGATTTTACTGCTTCATTAATATCATTGAATAACTTTTTCTGCCGGTCATTCTGGTTGACGTGCGTATCGAAACTTCCCACGGAAAGGTAATACACCTGAGTGTTGATGTCAGATTTTATTAAAGAAGCTACCGTCTTGAAATCTTTTCCCAGCTGAGAATTGGGATAGATCAGCTCTGTCTTGTTAGCTTTGCTTTTTTCAAAAATATAATCGGCATTGTTGATGGTAGAGCCTAAAGTCTGATAAAGGTAAGATACCGTTTCATCATCGTGATGGTGGTCATAAAGAGATTTGAAATATTTTTCCTGGCTGGTCTGATAAAGTCTTTTAGGATCTTTAAAAGCAAATGCTTTATTATTTTCCCCTTTTAAAGCAAGACTTAGCATATCATCTACTTCCAGTGCCTGCGTCGGATGATCACAGCGATAACATTCTTCGTCCAGAAAACGTCCCAGCCAGCCTGTTTCCAGAAACTGATCACTTCTGCTTGCCGACTGCCAGATATCCATGCTTCGGAAATGCGACTTATCCGGGTTGGGATAGCCTACATTATTCATCACAGAAAGCTCTCCGTTATCAAAAAGTTCTTTAAAATAGGAGAGTGACGGATTAATTCCAGCCTCATCTGTAAGCGGTATAGAGTCATGAATAGCCAATGTCTTCCTTTCCCTGAAATAAATATCGTTTTTGGCCGGAATAATGGTATTCAAACCATCATTTCCACCCGTAAACTGAAGAACGACCAGAATATTCTGACTGGGATTCAAAGCTTCATCCAGCGTCATCGCTTTTAAGAAATTAGGCATCAGCATAGAAGCAGTAGCCAGTGAGCTTATTTTGAGGAATTCTCTTCTTTTGATTAGCATAATTTTGTTTTTAGGGGTTAAGATGGCAGGTGGCAGATGACAGGTTGCAGGTTGTAAATTATAGGGCTGGACCGCATTTTATTTTTATAGCAGTGAAAACTAAATCAGGGAGGAGCCAAGTTATTCTGCGACAGCTATTACCTGCTGCCTGCAACCTAAAACCTCCTACCTAACATAACTGATATTCCGGAGTAGACATCAGGTTGATGACAGTCATTTTTATACTCTTGTCTGAAAAATTACTTACAGAGTTCATATTGAGGCTTTGGGTATTCTGCAGAAGATAATCTTCACAGTTTTTATAGGCGAAAAGCTTTTCAATACGATCCCAGTCGATGGTGATATTAGGGTTTTTAAAGCTTTTATTTAATGCTGTTTCACGGGATTTCATTCCCATATCGATATCGTCATCCTGCCGCGGGCTGTATTCCAAAGGACGAAGTCCGGACCAGATCTGTGGAACCTGAAGTCTAAGCATCAGAGTAGAACTGTCAATCCAAGCCTTTCCATTCGGCCATCCCGATACATTGGGTGGATAAAGGAGCATTTGTCCCAATAATTTCTGATAAACGATGAGGTTTTCAGGGTTCTGAATATGCATTGGAAGGATTCGCATGATTCCTGCCATCAGTTCTATAGGTGATTTTATCCTGTTTCCGATATTCTTCTGATCATAAAACCAGGTGCTTGAAAATATCTCAGTCATCAGCTTTTTAATGTCATATCCTGAATGGTAGAAATTGGCGCTGAGTTGATTAACAATCTCCTGGTCCGGTTTTTCATTGACGAAGAATTTATAAATCTTTGTCGTAATAAATTGTGCTGTAGTTTTCTGTTCCAGAATAATATTGAGCACATCATTTCCGTCAAAGTTGCCTGTTTTTCCTAAAAAAGTTTTGCTGCCTTCATCATGGAGATTTTTTCTTTCTTTAAAATTCCCTTCTTTATCATAACTCCATCCTGTAAAAGCTCTGGCACCTTCTCTTACATCTTTTTCAGTGTAATTTCCTCTCCCCATGGTAAACAGTTCCATCACTTCACGGGCAAAATTCTCATTAGGATGGTCTTTTTTATTCTGTTGATTATTCAGAAAATTCAACATGGCAGGCGACTGGCTTACTTCAAAAAGCAGATCTCTGAAATTGCCGAGTGCATTTTTCCTGATTGTATTTAAAAGCTGTTTGTTGAACTTTGGATTGATCACTCTTGAAGCAAAATGTCCATGCCAGAAAAACGCCATCTTTTCCCTCATCTGCTCTTTGCTGTTAACGATGGAGTTTAGAAAATTCAGGTTCAGTTCGTTATTTTGTTCCCTGTTGATCCGCTGCATTTCTTTTTTCTTTTCCGCAGGAGCCATACTGTTCATATAATCTGCTGCCGAAACCGGATCGAGAGTATCATAAGTGATCTCGCTGAAGCTTTCTTCTTTAAATAATTCATTCATCAACGTTTTAATGTTTTTATTTTTCAAATCATCAATTTGATTAACGCCAACACCAAAACCTGCCCGCCAGAGAAGATGCTTGTTTTTTACTAATGAATCTGCCATCATGGAGAATTTATTTTTTGATCTAATTTCAGGAAAAAGGTTAAACTCATAACGGGTTAAGGATTGTTAATTTTGTTTTTTAGGCGGGAAGAAATGAAGCTGGAAGTTATGGTGTACAGGACGGAGAAATTTCTCTTTACTTTCATTATAACAGACGTGAGTTTTCATATAAGGATATATTACTTCCGGCTTCCATCTTCTTGTTTGCTTTCTTGTTGCTATAATTCACTTTTCGAGGTCAGTTTTTGATAAATTTTGTTAAACAAATATTTAATTTTTGTTAAAATTAAAGTATTGATATTCATTATTTTATAAATTTTATTAATGTTAAAATCAATTAGAAACCTTTGCTTGGCATGATTTTTACATCCTCTTGTTTAGTAAAATTTAAAAATTAGAGTTATGAAAATGTTTAAACAAGCAATAGTACTGGCTGGTATTTTAACAGCGGGTATCGCAAGCGCCCAAAGTGCTCAAATGAACAATATGATCAAGGTAGGTGCAAATGTTGGTTTAGCAGTTCCCGCAGATAATCTTTCCGCTGCAGTAGGAGTGGATGTAGCGTACCAGAATCTGATTACCCCAGGGTTTGGATTAGGTATTGCATCAGGATATACTCACTATTTTGGAAAAGAGAACAACGGATATAAAAACAATGATGTAGGAGTAGTTCCTGTAGCAGCTTTAATCAGAATTTATCCAAAACAAACCGGTTTCTATTTCGGAACTGACTTAGGATACGGATTCCTTGTGGGGGATAAAGCAGTGGCGTCAAACACCAATGTTGAAAGAGCTGGCGGAGGGTTCTACCTTAAACCGGAGATCGGATACCACAACAGAGACTGGAATTTCTTCGTACAATACCAAAAGGTTTTTGTAGGAACCAAGGGAGATTTGCCAGGTCAGGACTATAATGTGGGGAATATCGGAGTAGGATTCGGTTACAATATTCCATTAGGAAAGTAGTTAGATTTAATATATAAACAATTATTAACCAAAACCTTTTCACGAAAGTGAAAAGGTTTTTTTGTTCTGTGCAGGATTTACAAAAACAATTATTATATTTGGTAAAATTTGAGGTTATGATTCTGAATCCAAAATTTCCACTTTATTTACCAGGAGTAGAGAACAGTAATAATGATAGTGTTTCTATCATTGGAGCAAGTCTCCGTGAAGATATAACAATCTTAGGCTATTTTGTTTCCGGGAACGGAGGTCTTGAGATAAAAGTAGAAAATACATATGCAACCAAAGAATATGCTTCCTTTTCAGATATTTTAAAGAAGTTTATTCAGGATAATCAGCTTGAAAATGTAAAACGTCTGGGAATGGCTGTGCCAGGTCCTGTATTGGACGGGAAAAGCAGTCCTGCAAGACTAGGTTGGCATTTAGATATTGCCGAATATACCCGCGATTTCGGGTTTGAAAGAGTAGATATGCTGAATGACCTGGAGGCTTCTGCTTATGGAATGGCTCTTCTTGAAGATAATCATCTTGAAGCGATCTATACAAGCGGACACCTAGAAAAAGGAAATGTAGCAGTTCTGGCTCCCGGAAACGGATTAGGAGAAGCCGGATATTTCTTTGACGGAAAATACCTGAGACCTTTCGCAACAGAGGGAGGGCACTCAGAATTTTCACCAAGAACCAACGTAGAAGTTGAATTTTACCAGTTCTTAAATAATATCTATGGTATTGTAAGCTGGGAAAATGTATTATCCAAGTCAGGACTATTCAATATTTACAGATTCCTGAGAGATGTGAAAAGACATCCGGAACCGGAATGGTTAGGAGAACGTCTTGCGCAGGGGAATTTTGTAGAAGAACTTTATAAAGCGGCTGTTGAGGAAAATGTACTGATCTGCAGAATCGCTTTGGATACCTTCCTTGAGTTCCTGGCTAGAGAGGCCAATAACTTAACATTAAAGTTAAAAGCTACCGGAGGATTACTGATTGCCGGCGATATTCCACAGATGATCGCAGAATATATCGACAAGGGGAAATTCTATGAGAAATTCAAGATCAGTGATAAAATGGAGGAAATGCTTAAAAACATTCCAATCTATCTGGTCAAGCAAAACCACACTGCATTAAATGGTATAGCACTTTATACGGCTTACTATCAGGTATAAAACAAAGCTCCGAAGAAATTCGGAGTTTTTTTATGGGATGATATTATTCATGAAAATTATAAATTTTATTGATATACATCAATGAAATCTATTGAATAAGATACCTACCTTTGTATTGTTAAATAAGTAAACAACTCTATTCAATGAAAAAAATATTTTTATTAGCAGTTTTAGCCGGAGGTTTAGCGTTCGGACAGTCAAAAAAAGTAGTAGCATCTGATGTACACTGGTGGGGATACAAAGTAGCAAAATCTGAGGCCAGCTCTCACGACGGTACTGTAAAAGTGAAGTCCGGAGATATGGTAATGAAAGGAAACCAATTGGTAGGCGGAAGCTTCGTATTGGATATGACTACTATCAACTCTACTGACCTTACAGGAGAATACCAACAGAAATTAAACGGACATCTTAAGAATGGTGACTTCTTTGAGGTTGAAAAATTCCCAACAGCAACGTTCAAAATTACAGGAGTAAAGAAAAACAATGATAAAATCTACAATTCTCTTGTAACAGGAAACCTTACTGTAAAAGGAAAAACCAGCCCAATCTCTTTCCCTGCGAAGATTTCTTACAGCAAAGGGGTGGTAAGTTTAGTATCCAACAAATTCTCTTTCGACAGACAGAAGTTTGATGTAGCTTACAAGTCTACGATGCAGGACGTTTTTGTGAAAGATGATATTGATATGCTTGTAAAGGTAACTGCTCAATAAATTAATCAAAAAAAGATTATTAAAAGTGTAGAAGTTCTACACTTTTTTTTATTTTTGTTGAATTGTAAATAAAAAAGAATGAAAAGATTACTATTGTTTGCTATGGTGTGCGCAAGCATGTCATTTGTTTCTGCCCAGAAGAAATTTGATAAAGTGTCAAAAGTGACTTCATCAGAGATCAGATGGTGGGGGTATAAAGTGGTAAAAACTGAAGAAACTTCCCACTCAGGAACAGTAAAGCTGAAAAGTGGAAAATTTAACTTTGACCATACGGTCCTGGTGGATGGAGAGTTTATTATCGATATGAGAAGTATGATGGCGGGAGATGTTTCTGATGAGGATCAGATTAAGCTTACCAACGATCTGAAAAGCTCAAACTTTTTTGAAGTAAAAAAATTCCCCATTGCAAAATTCCATTTGACTAAAATTATTCCTTTGGCAAACAGTGAATACAATTCTACAGTGTACGGTGACCTTACCCTTAAAGGAGTAAGAAAAACAATTTCTTTCCCAGCGAATGTATACGTTACCCAGTTCACAACTTCTATTGAATCTGCGAAGTTCTCCCTAAACAGAAGAGACTTTAAAGTATTCTATCAGTCTTCATTGAAAGATTATTTCATTAAAAACGAAATGGATATTCAGTTCAAAGTTTCTACAGAAATGCTGGATAACGAGAATAGAATTCCGAAAAAGAAAAAGTAAAATATATTCTATTGATACAGAAGAGCAGTTCGTGAGAATTGCTCTTTTTTAATGCTGTTAAATCAAGGGAGCATTCCTTTATTTCTGTATTTTTTATAAATTAGTGGTATGAAAATTTATATCGTAAGCGGTCTGGGAGCAGACTTTAAAGTCCTTGAAAGAATAGAGTTTCCCAAACACTGTGAATTGATTTTTATAGACTGGCTTATTCCCGAAAAAAATGAGCCTTTCGATGCCTATGTCAAAAGAATGGCAGAGAAAGTGGATGATTCAGAACCATTCTGCCTGTTGGGGTATTCTTTCGGAGGAATCATTGTTCAGGAAATTAATCAATTGAAACCTGCAGAAAAGGTGGTGATCCTTGGAAGTATAAAATCCGATAAGGAAAAATCCAGATTCATCAGGACAGGCGAGGTTACAAAAATTCCAAGAATACTTCCTGTAGGTTTATTCAACGATAAAGCAGCCAACGTATATGCTGTGATCCGAAAGCTTTTTGATCCTAAAAATCCGAAACTCCTTCAATATTTTAAAGTAAGAGATCCTTATTACCTCAAATGGTCCGTAGAAAAAGTTTCCGAATGGAAATTTGAAGAGAATCCCAATGTCATTCAGATATTAGGTGATAAAGACATTGTTTTTCCCATCCGCTATTCAAATCCGAATTATGTGGTGAAAGGAGGAACACATCTTTTTCCGGCCACTAAATCCAAAGAAGTTTCCAAAATACTGTCAGAGATTTTTTCTGAAAAAACTGAAAAAGTTCCAGATTGAATATTTTTTTAGGGGTGTTTGGTTTAAAAGTGTAGTTTTTATAGAATTTATATTTAAATTTGATAGGGTTAAATATAAATTTTATGAAAGTAGGATTAAAATGGATCATTTCATTCTCTGTTATAGCAATCGTTGCCATTGGTGGCTTATTCTGGAATCCGGCCGCCGATATTCCTGATACAAGGGAATTTTTAAGTGAAGATAAAATTGTCGGTGCTGATGTTGCCTGGATTCTGGCCGCGGCAGGACTTGTTTTGCTCATGACGCCAGGACTTTCCTTTTTTTACGGAGGAATGGTCGGAAGGAAAAATGTAATTTCTACCATGCTGCAGAGTTTTATTGCCTTAGGCGTTATCTCCATGGTGTGGGTAGTCGTAGGCTTTTCTTTATCTTTCGGTGAATCTATCGGGATTACAATAGCCGGAAAGCATTACGGTATCATTGGAAATCCGCTCAGTTATCCCTTTTTTAGCGGGGTAGGAAATCTACCTCATAAACTGATGGCTCCCACGATTCCTTTTATTCTTTTTGCCTTGTTTCAGATGAAATTTGCTGTTATTACTCCGGCAATTATTACCGGATCTTTTGCAGAAAGGGTTCGTTTTATATCTTATTTATTGTTCATTGTTCTTTTCAGTATATTTATTTATACGCCGCTTTGTCATATGGTGTGGCATCCTGAGGGGCTTTTAAACAAATATTTCGGGGTAAAAGACTTTGCAGGAGGAACTGTTGTGCATATGAGTGCTGGTTTTGCTGCACTTGCCGGAGCTTTGGTGGTAGGAAACAGGAAGAATCCTCATCATGAGCCGTCCAATATTCCGTATGTGCTTCTGGGAACAGGAATGCTGTGGTTCGGATGGTTCGGATTTAATGCCGGATCTGCTTTGAGTGCTTCTGCATCTGCGGCTACCGCTTTTGGAACAACTACAATAGCATCTGCTTCGGCGATGATGACCTGGATCTTTTTTGACAGAATCAATGGGAGAAGTGTATCGGCTTTAGGAGCCTGTATTGGAGCTGTAGTAGGATTGGTGGCAATAACTCCCGGATGTGGTTTTGTAAGCATTCAGGAAAGCCTTTTTATCGGATTTATCACAGCAATCGTGTCCAATCTGATGGTGAACTGGAAGGTTTTAAAGAAAGTAGATGATACCCTCGATGTTTTTGCCTGCCATGGAGTAGGAGGGATTATGGGAATGATTCTTACCGCCATTTTTGCTCATGGTGAAAAAGCAAGTCTGCTTCATGGTGGAATTGATGTTTTTCTTCATCATATGGCAGCCCTTGTTTTGGTTTCTGTTTTTACTTTTTTAGGTTCATTAATTTTATATAAACTTACAGATTCCATGATCACCTTAAGAGTTTCTGAAGAGTCTGAAAATAAAGGGCTTGATCTTTCGCAGCATGAAGAATGCCTGCAATAGCTTTTATATTGTGATGATATGTTGATATCATTAAAAATTTGAATGTATATTTCAGGATTTATCATGTATCTTTGTTTCTGAGGAAAATGACGAATCATTTATGGAATCAATATCGGTTTTTGAAATTATTAAAGTAGGAATAGGTCCGTCCAGTTCACACACGATGGGACCCTGGAACGCAGCAGCAGCATTTATCAGGATTATAAAAAGAGAAAGATCAATAGAAGAAGTTAAAGAGGTTTTTCTTGAATTCTTTGGCTCACTCGCAAAAACGGGAATCGGGCACGGAACTGATATTGCGGGAATGCTTGGGTTGAATGGAGAGGATTTTAAAACGATCAATACTTCAAAAATTGATGAAAAGATAGATTATATCAAGAGTACTCAAACCATTAACCTTGGTGGTGAAAAGGTAATTCCGTTTATCTACGGACATCATTTGATTTTAAACATGAAAAAGAGCCTTGATTTTCATCCGAACGGAATGATCTTCAGAGCTGTTTTCGAAGACGGAACAGAACTTGTGCAGGATTTTTATTCTGTAGGAGGTGGTTTCATTGCCAGCCAGGAAAAAAACTCTATTCAGAAGCAGTGTGTACGTACACTGTATCCGTGTCATAAAGCTTCAGATATTGCAAAATACTGTGAAAAGCTGGGATTTGATAAAATGTCAGATTTGATTTTCATGAATGAAGAAAGCTGGAGAACCCAGGATGAAACTAGGCAGGAAGCACTTTATATCTGGCAGCAGATCAAAGAATGTATCTACAAAGGTGTCAATAAGGAGGGAGTTCTTCCTGGCGGACTGAATGTTTCCAGAAGAGCCGCAGGAATCAACAGAAAGCTGCTCGGAGATAAAATCTATAAAAACAAAGACGAATGGTTCCAGCAGGTGGTAGACGCTGAAGAGAACTTTACAAATATCAACAAATGGATTGCCTGCTTTGCACTGGCAGTGAATGAAGAGAATGCAAGCTTCGGAAGAATTATTACCGCACCTACCAATGGCGCAAGTGGAGTTATTCCGGCGGTATTGATGTACTCTCAGGCATTTACCCCATTTACGAGTGAGGAGGATATTATAAGATTCTTGCTTGTAGCGGGAGAAATCGGGACCTTATTCAAGAAAAATGCAACCATTTCTGCAGCAATGGGAGGATGTCAGGCGGAAATCGGAGTATCTTCTGCAATGGCAGCAGCCGGACTTACAGAAATCTTAGGAGGAAGTGTAGGACAGGTATTGATGGCGGCAGAAATTGCGATGGAACATCACCTTGGATTAACCTGCGATCCAATTAAAGGGCTGGTACAGATTCCATGTATTGAAAGGAATACGATGGGCGCGATGAAAGCCATTACGGCAGCCAATATTGCACTGGAAAGTGATCCCACGAAAGCAAAAGTAACATTGGATGAAGTGATTCTGACCATGTGGGAAACCGCTCAGTCGATGAGTGACCGTTTTAAAGAAACTTCGGAAGGCGGACTGGCCATTGCAGTCAACGTTCCGGAATGTTAATAGAAATCATTTTATTTCAAAATACAAAACCCTTAGCCACTATGACTAAGGGTTTCTTAATAAAATAAAAGTAAAAACCGTCGGGCTTTTAGTATCGTATAAGGATTTTTATCTTAAAATTCCTCTGATTCTGTTGGCGTTGGAAATCAACTCTTCCAGATATTCATAGTTTTCTTTTTCAAGCGCAGATTTGAATTTTCTGAGCTGAGTGATATGTTCGTTCAGCACATCAAGCACATTTTCTTTGTTTTGTTTAAAGATAGGAACCCACATTTCCGGATGCGACTTGGCAAGACGTACGGTACTTGAAAAACCGGAACTGGCAAGCTGGAAAATCGTTTCTTCTTCACGTTCTTTTTCCAATACGGTGTTGGCAAGGGCGTAAGATGTAATATGGGAGATATGGGAAATATAAGCGGTATGAACATCATGATCTTCTGCATTCATATAAATCATGTGCATATCGAGAGCATTGACTACTTTTTCAACGGTAGCAAGAGCATCGTCAGCCGATTCTTCTTTGTTGCATATGACACCAGCTTTTCCCGAGAAACTCTCTGCAATAGCGGATTTCGGACCATTGTTTTCCGTTCCCCACATCGGGTGGAACGCTACAAATCTTGACCGTTTCGGATGGTTTTTTACCGCATGTAAAATGCCTGCTTTGGTGGAGCCTGCATCCATTACCGTCTGCTGGTCAGACACAAGATCCAGAACAGAAGGCAATAGTTTTCGTGCAGCATCTACAGGAATAGCAAGAATAATCAGATCCGAATTTTTAATTCCATGTTCAAGATCTACTCCCGCATCAATGATTTTAAGTTCCAGTGCGTCACTGATATGCTGTGTATTGTTATCGATTCCGTAGATGAAGCTGGCCAGGTTTTTCTCTCTTAATTTCAAAGCCATCGAACCTCCGATTAATCCTACTCCAATAATACTTATTTTCATCTTTTTACATTTTTTAAAATAAAAAAACCTCGTCCCTAGGACGAGGTTTTAAATTATATTCATAAGAATCCCTATCCCAGAGCTGAGGTAAAAATTCTATAATAATATGTTCCGTTGTTAAAAATCACAGAGCAAAGGTATAAATATTTTTTTAATGAGACGAAATTTTCTTTTCTAAATTGTATAGGGATTAATAGTTTGTGTAAGCTTCATATTTTAGCAAGTTCTTTTGTGGGGAAATCTGAGAGGTATATTATTCAGATTTTATCCTGCTTTTGTGAACATATCCTTTTTTACCTTCTTTAGAAACCACTAACCACCAATCTCCGTTTTGGTCTAAAACTTCAACTTCTTCACCTGTGTTGATTTTTTCCAGGATTTGGGAAGAAGAGTTTTTCTCTTTCCTTAGATTGGTAAAACCATCACTATCCTGAATGTAAAAGTTTGTTTTATTTTGACTTTTTTCTACTCTACATTTTTTCGCTCTTACATTTTCTTCAGGAATGGGTATTATTTTATCAGTCCATCCGGATTTCTGGATATCAATATTTTGGGGAACATCGCAAATATATTTTACTGCATCCTGTGAAATATCTGACATTGTTTTATAGATAATATTTTTAAGAAGCCAGGTGTTATTATTTAGGATAATATGATATTCTTTTTCATAATATCCGCGGTCAGGGAAGGATGTTTTTATAGTGAACCCTTTATTTCCCGATATTGGAAGGATATCATTGATAACATTACCTCCATCCTCAGAGAAGTTTCTTGTTTCCAGTGCTAATGTATATTTACCTTGCTTATCCCCCAAAAAGATAAATAAATTTTCTCCTTGATAAGGTTTGTTACTTACAATTTTGTCAGAGATTCCATCCTTGTTGACATCAAAGGTTTTTATGAAATAATCTTCATTATCGATGTAGGTTTCGAATGAGCTTCTTTTAGTTTCAGCTGATGGCTGTCGAAGCTTTACAATACCTTTGTTTTTATGTTGGGAAGAGCAGGTGAAACCGAGTGTTAAAGCAATAAACAGGAATATATTTTTCATTAAATTTACTTTGAAGGTTTTAAAATCAGTAGGCTTAATTTCTTTATTTATTCAATACTATAAACTCTATTTATATTGGGTTTTCCGTCTGGGTTAATATTAGTTTTTTTTCAGCAATTACAGAATAAGTTTTTCATCATTTGCTTTCAGAATTATTCTAATTAGTTTTTTTTATTGAAAATTCCTTTATCATTTAAATAGTACAATTCTGTTAATTTTTTAGTGCTATTTTTTTCGGAATAAATAGAAACTTCATAGTTTTCATTGATAGAAAATACCTTAACTTCTTCGCCATCTCCATTGCTATTACTTATTTCCAAACCATCTATTAATTTACCATTTTGTGTTGTAATTAGATACATTAATTCACTATCTCCACTAATATTGCTTATGATATATAAGTCATAGTTACCGTTCGATGGAAGTTTGGCCATAGCATCTATACCTAACTGATATTTTTGTTTGCCTCTAATTGGATTTTAGTCCCAATATCTTTATAATCAAATGGTAGCAGTTGTTTTGATACTGAGTTTTTCTGAGTGTTTTCTATCTTACTTTCTCTTTGCAATATACATTCATCAGGACTATAAAATAGTCCTTGTGGAGACTTAATAACTTTCCATTTTAAAGTACCGTCATTATTAATGATAATTTCTGCTTTTCCCTTATCATTTTGACTACTGAAAAAACTATAAAAATCAACAATAATTTTTCCTCTATTTACAGTTCCTTTAACATTATATTCTATGTCATTTTCACAATCTATTTTCCCACCACTATTTGCAATTGCACAATATTGAGCTTTTATATTACTATCAGTTTGAATTATATTTAATGTAAACATTTCTTCAGGGACAGTTGAATTTTGATCCTTTTTAACATATTTCCATTTCCCTGATATATCAATAAAATTTTTATCAGATACTTTTATTATTGAATCTTTTAAATTTATTTTATCACCATTAATGGCTTTCGAATTATTCTCTTTACAGCTTAAAAAGAAAGATATAAGAGGTAATAAAGTTAAAAAGGGTTTCATCATTTAGTTTTATTTATTCTTTTTCTAATTCCTGCCAATCTTTATTTATAAATCTCTTACTTTTTATAAAATATTTTTTATTCTCATTTTTTAAGTAAAAGTCATCGATATCATCTTGATCACATTTTCCTTTTGCATGTAAAATATTATCCTCGTTAATTAAACGATATTCTCCTTCACACCAATAATCTTCCACATTTTTTGCTCCAATACTTAAAATTGCTTTTTGGTTCGATTCGACCGTTATTGAATAAAGAATATTTGTTTCATTATTATCAAATTGACTGATGGCTTTGGTTGAAATTTTATAAGAGCCTTTCCAATCATTATTGCTAGTTGTAAATTCTGTATTTTTAATACTTTGATTGTCAGTTGTATTGCTGTCAATATTTTTTGTTTCAGTTTCTTTTTTTACTGTTTTCTCTTCTAGCTTCTTTGAACATGAGAGAAATATAATTAATAATAGAATTGAAAAGGTTTTTATCATTGTGTTTTATTTATAAGTTTTTTATTCAATTTCATTTCCATATAATGAAAGTTTATTGAAAAAATCACTGTTCAAATTCTCTATATATATGTTTTGAAGTTCTGAAGCCCAACCGGATGTTTCTTCTTTTTTACCATCAAAAGATGATGTAGAATAAAACTTTCCGGTAATAAAATTAAATGATTTTGAATAATTTTTTTACCTTTTTTATAGCTTAAATCATATCCGATAACCTGTATTTTTTTGTTCTTATTATCAAATCTAAACTTCATTTTTTCAATTACATTTTTTTTCTCGCCGGAAATATTAGGCTTTGTAACTTGGTCTGCATAATCTACTCTAATGGTAATAATTTTATTATTAATAATAGGATCACTTAAATAATAATCAGCTTCAGTATTGTTATATAGAATACTATTGTTTAATATAGGGATTTCAACCGTTTTGTTTAATGAAGATAAGTCGATTGATAGTATAAAACTAGATAGTTCCGTATTTTGTTTTGCCTTAATTATAGCTTTATCTTTAATATGATCATCATCAAAATATGGTGTTTCATATTGTGTTTCATTGGTGTCCATAGCCCTCACATTGTTCTCTTTACAGCTTAAAAAGAAAGATATAAGAGGTAATAAAGTTAAAAAGGGTTTCATCATTTGATCAAGTTATTTATTCAGATTTTATTCTACTTTTATGAACATATCCTTTTTTACCTGCCTTAGAAACCACTAACCACCAATCTCCGTTTTGGTCTAAAACTTCAACTTCTTCACCTGTGTTGATTTTTTCCAGGATTTGGGAAGAAGAGTTTTTCTCCT
>NZ_QGTV01000005.1:91245-124967 GCF_003182335.1 Chryseobacterium sp. AG844
AGAAACCACTAACCACCAATCTCCGTTTTGGTCTAAAACTTCAACTTCTTCACCTGTGTTGATTTTTTCCAGGATTTGGGAAGAAGAGTTTTTCTCCTTCCTTAGATTGGTAAAACCATCACTATCCTGAATGATAAAATTGGTATTACTTTCTTTTTGGTAAATGTATTTCACATAGTCTTTTAAAGTAGGTAAATCATAAAATTTATTTTTTTCCAGATTTGATTTATATGTTGGATTTTTATTTAAATAGCTCTCAATATCACCTTGTATTCCAACTCTTAATTCTCTCTCAAATAAATAAGATATTGTTTTTTCAGGTTCAAAATATTCTTTTGGAGATGATGATATTTTACTTATAATATCACCTATTCTTAAATAACCATCACCTTCTTTAGCATAAGAAAAGTCTTCAACTTTACCTTTATAAATAATAGTTTCTATGTCGTCAAATATTTGTTTTTTCAATTTTTTATACCCGCCAGAATCTATAAAAATTAACTGCTCCATATCGGAAAGACTATTAAATCGAATTTTTTAAATACTGATTCTACAAGCTTTTTATCCTTATTGTATCCATAGTAAACAACTAAATCGTATAAAAGACTGGAATTGTTTGTTTGCAGCCAAACATAAGATACGGGAGTATTATAAAATATATAAGAATTAAAATGATACAACAAGTCAGGATTCATAAACTCTGGTTCGGCAGCACCAGCATCCTGAATGAAAATAAATTTATTTTCTTTAATAGCTACCTCTGGAAACATTGCCGGACGTAAAGCAATTATGGAATTTTTATAATCTTTCAAATTGAAAGAAAATACATCCAAAATTTTTTGATTAAAGGTATTTTCATCAGGAAATTGAAATTTTCTTTGCTCTAATACTTTTTTTGCTTTATTGATAAATTCAGGAGACAGGTCATCATAGTTTGATTTTGTGCCGTCTCCTGCATCTGTAATGTTACAAGGTTTGTCTTTTAATGAGTTTATTTCTTTGATATTCTGCAATTGAAGTTTACTTTCTTGTCCAGTGCAAGAAAGTACAAATGAATACAAAAGAGCTAAAGAAATGTTTTTTATCATTTGTGTTTATTTTAGAATCCAGCAATCAATTGCAGAAGTTCTATCTTAATCAAATTGTAATAATTATTTTTATTTTTTTAATATTACATTTTTTAATCCATACTTTTTTTCTGTGTATTCACTCTCAAACAGTAATTTGCCTTTATCATATTGAAGAATACCAAAATAAAGTGGTTTATCTGCATCACCAGTGTATCCATTAATCACCTCTGAATATTTTAAAAATATTTTTCCATCAATAGTCTTAACTTGTTTAAGCAGGTATTGATTATACATTTTCCCCATATTTCCAGATTCTGTATAAATGATCGAATCTTTATCAATTTTCAATGAAATTCCATAATCATCTAACTTCTCGTTGGTTGCAAAATATTCTCCTGACGGAATTGAAATCTGTTGTTTTGATAGTGGAATACTTCCTACAATTTTCTGTAAATCAGATTCAATGGTTTGGGTATTAAGGTCATCTTTTTTTTCTTTATTCAGTACGCAGCTTTTTCCCTTTTGATTATTGACTGTTTTAAAAGAGATTCCCTGTTTTTGCTCAATACCTTCAATTTTTTCTTTTGAAAAACTTAAACAATTAGGATCATTTGTGCTAATATTTTCGAGATAAGTAATTCTATCTTTATCAAAAGCATAAACGTTAAAAACGGGGTATTCTTCTGTATAACCTGGTAAAAGTAAAAAACCTTTATTTATGCTTGAATTATATAAAATTTTAATATCTGCTTCTGCATCTTCATAAGAACTATCATAATTGAAATTGTAAGAAATTTGATGCCAATCAGAAATTATCTTATCATCTAATTTATACTGTAAATATGTTCTGTCTTCAACAAATTTTAATGTATAAGTAATATTTTTAAATTTTAAAACTAAACTTTTTAGGTTTGTATTTTGATAATCGCTTTTTTTATCAAAAGAAATTTCAGAAAATATGATATTTTCTTTCTTTAAACTTTCAGATAGTTCCTTCTTTTGGTTAGGGGTTTCTTTACAACTTGATAATGTAAAGAAAACTAAAAGAAGTATTGTAAACATGTTTAAAATAATGCTATTTTTTACCATATAAATTTTTAATTCTTGTTTTAGCCGTTTCTTTTTGTAAATTTAATTCATTCTCTGATTGCTCATGTGGTGCTTTAAAGTGAATGTAGAATCCAGGATTACATCTATAATTTAATCCCATACCTACTGCATAGACAGTTGTAAATATTTCAAAATGTAAATGTGGAGCGCAAGTTCCTTTTTCAACACCTGAAACTCCACTTTTTGCAATAACTTTTCCTGCATTTACTTCTGTTCCTTCTTCAACCAAAACTTGTTCTAAATGTGCATAAAATAAAAATATATCTTTTGTTTTATCAAAATTACTACTTTGATTTATTTCTCCATTAGAAGGATAGAGTAGTGAATAATCTCTTTTATGATTAAAAAATGATTCTTTATCAATTATCTTTATTGTCATAGTATTACCATAGCCAGCATGCCATTTTACTTTATGAACAATTCCTTTTACACATGCATACACATTACTTCCTGGTATGACAAATAAATCTAATCCTTGATGTTTGCTTCCATTTCTAGTATTTCCAAATAATCCCCAATGTTCTCCAATAGTTCCTTTTCCACCACCTCCACTTTGCATGTATAAGGTACAGATTGGATTATCAACTGGATCATGCCATTTATTTGTTTTTACAGGTTCGAGTTTTGTTTCTTGTGCATTTTGACAAGTAAACTTTTGTACCTTATTTTGTTTACCTTTATCGTACCATATTTTTATATTTTCCGCAATTTCCCAAACATAAGTTTTTCCTTTTTCTTTTGCCTCTTTATGAAATGATGGGTTTGCAGCATAACCGACATTTCTCCAATAGTTAAGATTTTTAATAGCTTTTCCATTTTTGTACGAAATGGGTAAACTATCATCAAAAACAATATGATTAGGCTGATTCCCTTTTCCGCAATCAACAGGAAATAATACAGCTAAATAAAAATCTGTTAATGTATTTAGCTTTCCTCTAACTAATGGCAGATATAAATATTTTTCAATATAATCTAACTGCTTTATCTGATCCATTGCTAACAACTCTGTTCTTGTAATTTTCAAATCAGTAGCTGCATCTTTTCCGATTTGCAATAAACCAACATATCCTTCTTCATCTTCATTTTTTTTCTTTTTAAATGTTCCGCATGTAGGATCGAAAGTTCCTCCTGTTTCATGAGCCATGGCTGCCATAAGATTGTTGGGATCAATGCCAGCTCTTTTACTTATTTGAAATACTTTCTTCCTAAACTCACAACTTACTTTTCCACCCCATATTAAGTCTTTGTATTGTTCCTGACATATACAACTTCCTGGTTTATCTGGTTTTTGTGTATTCTGCACCCCCGCCGCACTTTTCACCTTCTCCACCTGCATCAGTCCTTCCGAATTTACCCCAAATTTCTGAGATTCCGCAGAAAGATCCTTGGAGATAATTTCGATGAAATAATTTTGTGTACCGGAGTCAGGGTCACCGATAGGGGAGTCTATTCCTTTTCCGAAAATGTCTTTGGTAATGACAAATCCTGAAGTATCACATACATCGGCAGGAATTTTAATATTTCCGCTTCTGTAAACTTCATCATTGGAAGTGGTATCATATTCCCAGACTACATATTGGATGTGTTTTCCCACCATATTTTTGGAGTGGATTCTTACCCTAACTTTATCTCCTACAGCAACTTTGGAAAGTTCATTTCCTTTATCATCTATGAAAACAGCTTCTATAATATTACCTTTAGGATCCGGCTGTTTGGGACCACCTCCTTGTCCGGCCGGGAATTTTGGCGTGTGTTTCTCAGGTTGCGGCTTGGGTTTTGGCTGATTTTGAGGCTGCCCTTTATAATCAGGGTTGGCTACATCTACATTCACCTGGCTGGCTCCCTGAATTTGCCCTGAATAAGTGGCTGTAACATAATATTCATGATTCGCGCCTTCATTCCTGTCACCTTTCATCAGAAACTGATTGGCCATCTGACGAAGGATTTTTTCATCAGACATCAGAGGTATTGACACTTCCGCAATCCCTTTTTCATTGACGCGAGCCTTATAGCTGCGGGTGTGACGGTTGTTTTTGTTAATACTGGCATCGTGCCCTTTTCCAGGAGCGTCATCTTCCCAAAGATGAAACTCAATCTCTTTATTAAACATTGCAATACAATGAGCCTGCGCAATAAGAGTATCGCGGTAGCTGGCTTTATTGACGTCTTTTGCTCCTCTGTTGAAGAGTACTACTTTATCAATCTTCGGAACTTTGTTGCTTGTTGGTATTAATACACAGCTTCCAGCCAGTTCGCTGGTAGAGGGAAGACCAGGTAAAAGACCTTTTTTAGTTTCATAGACTTTCATTTGAAACTCTATTCCCAGTGCTATTTCCCCAAAATTGTACGTTACCTTTTCACCGGTCTTTGGCTTTCCGGTGATGTCTTTCCAGCTTCCGTTCTTTTGTTTCTTAAAAAGATACCATTCATAATCACCTTTAAGACCAAATGAAAGGCCTGAAGGTTTTATTTCGTAGGTATAGGTTGTTCCTACCAGAGGATTCTGATTCCCAATAATAGTTCCTGTCATGGCTTAGCTGTAATAAAGTTCGTCTGTATCTTTTGTATCTTCCTTGAATTCATCAAAATCCACAACGGGATTATAAACCTGCTGTTCCTGCGTATTTGCTTTGGGAACCTGGCTTTTACCGACTTCGCTTTGCTGTCCGTGTTTGAGGATGGTAATTTTCCCTCCCGTACTGCACATGAGTTCTGAGATTTCCGTAAGACAGCTTTTCCCCATCACTTTTACTTTTTCATACGTCTTCTGCCACTTTCCGGCTGGAGCATAAGCACACGGAAGATATCCTCCCGAACTTGGCTTGAGCTTGCATTGTCCAAACGGCTGTGCCGCAGGATCGAGCTGAAGATCATCCTCTGTTACGGCCAGATAATCAGCGTTTCCTTCTTCATCATTCCAGTAGTGTTTCTGATGGCTGGTCACTTTAAATTTTGGAAATTTAAATCCCTGATTACATTGCACGGTTCCTTTCTGCACAATGAAATATTTTCCTTCATGAGGACTGGAACCACTGTCTTCTTTTTGATCTTCCTTTGCTTCTTTATCAGTTTGTTGTTCCGTTTTTCCCGATGACTGCTCTTCATTTTGTGGAGTTTCTTCCGTTGAATCTCCTTCATCAGAACCTACATTTTCTGTAGATTGCTCCTGAGAAGATGCAGCCATATTTTGAGGTTCTGTTTTTTCAGCCATGAGTTGTGGATCTTCCGGAATCAAGATCGTTTTTCCCGGAACAGGTTCCTGCATGACATCTTCCGGCGGACAGTGGAGATTATGGTAAGTTTTTAAAATACCTTCATTTTTCAGCTTAAACTGCCGGGCCAGAGAACTGAAAGTATCGCCTTTTTGTGTGACATAATTTTTCATATTATCCTTGTGTTATATTGATGTGATGTTGGTGTATCAATACCTCTTCATGACTGAGTAAAAACGAGGCTTTAGCCTGAAGAAGATTCTTATTTTTAGTGTGAGTGGTGTATTCTAATACAATATTTCCTGAAGCCGGTCTTGCAGCCGGTTTTTTGAGCCTGATCCCGCGCATGATCTCCTGTGAGGTACATAATTCAGTGATTTTTCCGCTTAAAATAGTTAAAACAGAGTCCTCTTCTTTATTTTTATGTTCAGGTTTAATTTCACAGGCTACCGGAAATGAATTCTGTACAAAATAAAAAGATTCTGTCCACTTTATTTTTCTCCTGAACCAGTCTGTTTGGGGAAACAGAGTCTGAAACAGCAGTGTACTCTGAAATTGTTGTAATAAAAACACTTCATTGCTGATGTTCCTTTCAAAAGAATCCATATAATTTCGAGCGACTTCACCTACATAAAACTCTTCAAGATCTTTACGCTGTCTGGTAAAAGTGTCCGTGATTTTTTTATGATCTGCCAATCCTTTTATCCTGCCTTGTTCATTAAGAATAAATTCAATCGGCATAATACTTTTCATGCAGGCTATAGAAAGGCCGCTTACCTTATCATCCGGTTCATTTCCTCCGGATTTAAAGTCTCTCTGACTGTAGCTAAGGATATACAGACCTGTGTTTTGGTCTTTTCGGAGATTTACATCAATGGTATAATCGATGTTAACCGAAGATTCAAAAGACGTTTCAAAAGTCTCATTAATACTATAAGTTTGGGCCCAAAAGGAATCGGAGAACTGGCCGGGAAGACTGTTATTCCTTTCATTTTCCTTCTGTGATTCTGTTTTAAAATGAGTAGGGACAAAAATATTTTTAACGTCATTAAGGTTTTCAAACCAGACTTTATCCATTTTCGGGCAATGGGAATTATGAAACAGCTTAAGCTCCTCACCGGTCATACCCAGCCGGGAAGCGATGGAGGTGAGCGTGTCTCCGTTTCGTACCTGATATTGTAAGAAATCAATTTCCATCCAATGTGAATTATCAGATAAAGCTATTAAAAAACACTGTTGGAAATAAATTTTTGGGGTTAAATTTTAAAAATTGTAGTAGAATTACGACATGAAACTGATGGTGTGAAGAAACCACCCCGAAAACGACCCCGTCAAAAATTCTTTGAATTTTCGCCACCTCTCCGGAGGATGAGAATTGTACGTCTTCAATTGTGATGCTGGTCAGGATTGGAGTTTTGTTGATGCTTTTCTTGTTGGTTTAAAGTGGCTGGATTTCTACGGAATGGCAAACTGATGGTAAGACAAGTATTCCAATTGTATCATTCTGTAGGAATCTTAGCTGGTATAAGGATTTTCAAAGCTAAAACAGTTATTTGTAACTTTTGTGGTTTCATTATATGCAGTACAACCAAAAGTTATTATTAATTTTAAAGCTACAAAAAAGAAAATATGAAGAATAGATTCTTGCATGGAGTTTTCATAATATTGATCAGTTTGAGTTTTGCATATGCTCAGAAGTCCGGAGATCAGTCGCCCGTTTTTTTCACTATCCAAGCACAGGATACTGTAAAGAAGGGAGAAGCATACAATGAGAAAGATACAACAGGAAACAAGAGTTTAAAAAATAGGATAAAACCTATTCAGGCAAATTTTAAAAGAATCAATTCCGTGACAAAATGGACTGCTGTCAAAAAGAAAGATATTGAAGGAGAATCTGCAGAAGGCGGGGAGGCCACATTTTATTACACAGATGAGGGTCTGCAAAAGGTAATTGCGAAACATTATGGAGAAATCGGGCAGAAGCTGACAGAATATTATCTTCTTAACGGACAGCTTTCTTTTGTTTTCGAGAAAGATTATAAATATAACCGACCGCTTTTCTATGACACTAAAGCAATGAAAGAAAATAAGGATACGGAAGCCTTTGATTTGAAAAAATCAAAGATTACAATGACCAGGAATTATTTTGAAAACGGAAATATCATTATGATCACCAATACTACAGGACGCGGATTTAGTATCGGTGCGGATTATCCCGCTGAGCAGGAGGAAAAAATCAAAGAGGATTTTAAAAGGCTTCTGAATCTTGTAAACTAGAGCAGTGTTATGATTTATCAGCCTTGATTATATTGAGCCTTTCTTCCACCTCATTGATTCTTTTAAGCCAATAGTTAATACCTTCCTGATTGGTCACTGTTTCTTTGAAAGCATTACGGTTGACGGCCCATAGGTGTGAGCTGTTTTTTTGATAGTCCAGTTCGCGTTCTTTTTTATTTTCAGGCTCTATGCGGTATCTCCAGAATACCAGAGATTTCATGTATTCTGAACGAACTTTTTCCAGATAATCAATAATAGCCTTCCGATCCTGCGGAATATATCCGGGACCAGAGCATCCACATGAATGAAAAGTGATTCCAACCGTATACAAATCCCGTATATGAGCCCATTGCTTGTCATCATTTTTGGGCGGGGATTTAAAGTCAAGTCCCATATTGGCCATCAGATTCCCACATTCCGGGCATTTGGCTTCCACAGAGGTCTGAGCATCCCGGTCCACATCTTTCAGGTGGCGGCGTTTGAATGTTTTCTGGCAGTTGAAACAGGCATAATGACCTTTGTAAACCATCATGGCATATCGGCACATAGTGTTCTCTTATTCTTTGGTTATAAGTTATTTTTATTTGTTTTCCTCCTCATTAAAATTGATTCCCATAAAGCTGGCGGCGCTTCTCGGGTCGTAAACCGACCACACATCTCCCCAGGGAAACCTGAAGGTACAGCCGGGATAAGGTTTTTTCTTTTTTTGGGTGGGTGATATTCCAAGGACTTTGGTCAGGAAAGTATTATTCCGGCGGAAAACCTTCATTTCTTTTTCCTCTGTCCATTCGTTCCAGTCTTTGGTATCACTGTTTTCCCATGTATTCATATGGATGATGTCCAGCTGATCTTTAAAAAAACACAGACTGAAAGATACCTGGTAGCCTGCTATTTCTATACTTTTAAAATAATACCAAAAATATCCGGTTTTTACGTCCCACAGATCATGATACTTTTCTTTATAAAAATCAGACTGTTTCAGCTGATCAAGACTCATTCCTTTATAAAGTGTGGTAGCAAAGGCTTCCAGTTCTATAACTCCATTTTCACTGTTAATCAGCATGTCCCAAAAAATTGAAGCTATAAATATACCCGTTTTTTCTTTACAGACAACGAATAATATTTACAGCTTCAATAGAAATAGAAATATCGGTATGTGTTAAGTGTTATGGATTTGATATTATTAGTGTTGAGGGGATATCAGACAGCCAAAGACTCTTTGTATCAATCAGGTTTTTCCAGCTTTTACTGCTGATGAGCATCAGATCCTGAGAACCCAGAAAATCTTTTTCAATCTTTTTCTCATTGTACAGCGTGATGTGATTGGGAGCTACCTGTTCAATGCTTCTGATCAGTTCTTTTACTTCAATATTATTTCGGATCTGTCCTGCCGCATCCAGAATGATAATCTGAGAATTATTGTTATTGATCAGCCTTTTCGCATATTCAAGAAGGTAAAAATCACTCAGATTGAAGATCGGAACAAATACTTTATCTGCCGCTTTAAAGTCCTTTTCCACCAAAATTCCTACAGGAATATTCGTTTTATCCAGAATCTGAAGCGTAAAATCATCAAAAGGAGAATTGTTGAATATATTTCCTTTGCCTTTTACCGTGTTCAATAGTTTTTCAGGATTAATAATCTTGGTGGTAAAGCCTAATAACCTTCCCAATAAACTTCCCTCATACATAGATTTCCCAAGCATGATCAGGAGAAGATCATAATGTCCTTTGTTGGTAATGCTGGTAAGATCACTTTCGATATCAGTAGACGCTTTGAAGAGGGTAGTGACTTCCAGATTCAGATCTTGAGAGGTTTCAATGACATTCTGAAACTGTGACTCCTCATACTCATTGATGTCATAGGCATGCATTTCATCTACCGGAGCAATATTCATCGCAGTGATGCTTTTATTACCGTTCATTTTATGGGTGAAATTGTGTGCAAGTTTCAACAAAGTACTTCCGGATTCCGGTTTATCAAATGAGAGAAGAACGCGGTATTTGGAATCATTATCCTGAATGGATTCGTCCTGATTTTTTTTAGATTTAAAAATAAAATTAATAAAATCCAGCGCCGGCCCAGTCATGAAAGTAGTGAAGAGCGCCATGATTACAAGCATTGCAAAAATTTCAGGACTTAAAACGCCAAGGTCATATCCAATGTTGAGTACAATAAGTTCCATAAGGCCTCGTGTGTTCATCAGAGCTCCTATCGTCAGACTTTCTTTCCAGTTAATACCTACAAATCGTGCCGTCAACGCACTTCCTGCAAACTTTCCGAGAACCGCGGTCAGAATAATAAATCCGGCGGTCATCCACAGATGACTGTCGTTAAGAAGGCCGATCTGGGTACGGAGTCCTGTGAATACAAAGAATAATGGCAGCAGAAGTACTAATGCCACATCCTCTACCTTATCAATAAAAAGGGTACGGAACTTTGTATTTTCCGGCATAATAGCTCCCGCCATAAAAGCTCCAAATAAAGCGTGAATACCGATTACTTCAGTAGCATATGCAGATAAGATCAATGTCAGAAAGAAAATAGCCACCATGGGTTTGCTGATCGTATTTTTTCCGGCCTGAAGGTCTCCGACTCTTTTCAGGAAGGGTCTTACAATTTTAATCATTAAAAATACATAAGCAACAGCCATGATAATCACATAGATAGAGCTTGCAAAAGAACCTGCTTTTACAATAGCAATTACGGCAGCAAGAATACACCATGCTGTAATATCATCGGCAGCAGCACAGGTAATAACAATTGTTCCCAGTTTGGTTTTCTGGAGGTTTCTTTCCTGTACGATTCTCGCCAGTACCGGAAATGCTGTGATACTCATCGAAATGGCTATAAATAAAGCAAAAGAGGTAAACTGGATACCATCCGGAGCAAATTCCTGATACACAAAATAAGAAAGGCCTATTCCCAGAGCAAAAGGAATAATAATACTTGCATGGCTGATGACAACCGCATCATGAGCTTTTTTCCTTAATACACTCAGATCCAGCTCCATTCCAACAATATACATGAACAGGATAAGACCTATCTGGCTCAGAAACTGAAGGTTGCCTAATGATTCTTTTGGGAAAAGAAAGGCGGAAAACTCAGGGAAGTACATTCCCACAAGTGAAGGACCGAGTACAATCCCTGCAATCATTTCTCCGATAACCGTAGGCTGTTTTATTTTCATACAAATCCATCCGAAAAGCCTTGCTGTCATAATAATCGTGACAATTTGCGCCAATAATAGTGCAAGCGGATGGTGAAGATTGGTTTTGAATGATTCCAGGAAATTATCCCAGGTAGAGCCGCTGCTGGTATTGGCAACGATATTTTCTTTTACTTCCAGCGTCTGCCCTTCAATGATGAAATAATACATCAGAGCGGAAAAGACTGCGATGGTAGTAATGTAGAAAATTAAATTTTTGTATTTCCCCAAATTCATGATTCCAATATTTTATGCAAAGTTGAAAAGAATATAGCTATGTTAAATACTCTTTTTTTTAAAATGTAATGAATGTTCTAAAAAATGTAATAAAATCTATTTGAACGAATAACCCATTCCAAATCCTATTTTCCAGTTCCCATTCAGATCTGCTGTCTTAGCGTTATAGTAGGCAGGAATCTGGAAGGCTATTTTTTTATAGACCACAGTAAGACCTGCTCCCAGCGTAGGCATAATAGGACTGTTTTTGGTTCCGGAAGAATGGTCTTCTTTAATTCTCAGAGAAGGAAGCATTCCAACAATGAATTTTACGCTTTTATGGGTAAGACTTACATTTGGACCTGTAAAGTTGAGATAAGCACCATGATCTACATATCCGCCTATTGCTATTCCGTCAAAAAAAGAGATCTTCAGTTTTGAAGAGGCTTCCTGGGAAAAACACAAGCCGGATAGGAGAAGTCCTGCAGCATAGAAAAAGTTTTTCATTATAAAATCAATTAATTCCATACAAAATTAAAGGGATTCAATACTGAAAAAGGGGAGTTGTAATAAAGGACTTATATTCTGTAATGAAACAGGAAAGATTTGAAAAGATCTATTTTCCGAAGAGCTCCATCAATGAATTTTTATAAGCATCTCCGATCTGAAGTTTCAGAAAAGAGTGATCTTCCGCATGAATGGAGGTAATAATTTCGTTGGTTGAAAATACCTTAATGGAAGACAATGCGATAATTTCTTTTTTGTTGACCTGAGCAAAATCTTTTGATGGCAGCATTTCCAGAAGGTTTTTGAAATTCAGGTTTTTTAAGACGATGGTAGTGCCGTCACTGAGGATGATATCTTTGTCTCTGCTGTCTATTTCAGAGGTTTTGATGTAGGAAATCTGTTCTGTGAATATAACGGTTTTTCCAATATTGGTATTCCACTCGATAAAAGTTTTTTTAGGAGCATTTTCTACCAGTTCTTTAGCTTTTTCGAAAGCTTGAATCAGTCTTTCTTTTTTGATGGGTTTTCTTACATAATCCACCACATTTAAATCGAAAGCTTCAGCAGCATATTCTTTGTAAGCTGTTGTAAAGATGATTTTTTTAGAACCTGAAATAATCTCAGCCACCTGAAGACCTGTCATTCCGGGCATTTCAATATCCAGAATGCACAGATTACAGTCGAGGCTGTCTATTTCATTCAAAAAAATTTTAGGATCATTGAATGCTTTTACCACCTCTACATTCTCAATCTGCTCGCATAGAAGTTTTAAATAGCTGATCGCCAGTAATTCATCATCCAGAATAACGCATTTTATCATAGAATTCTCCTAAATTGATTTTTAATTCCGCCGTAAAGATTCCGTTTTTTGAGCTTCTTTCCAGCTGATAATGGGTACTGTAGATCATTTTAAGCCTTTGATCAAAAGACTGGCTTCCGAAACCGCTTTTCTCCTTCTCCAGAATATTTTTCAGAGAAGCTTTATTGCTGACTTTCATAGTGAAAATTCCATCTTCAAGCTCCATATAAATAGAAATAAAAGAATCCTGAGCCAGAAAATCTGTATGTTTGAAGGCATTTTCAATAAGATCCACAGAGATAAGCGGGGCAAATACCTTTTCTTCATACAAAGCATCTGATTTATTAATCTTTGATTTGATTCTGAAGTCAAAAAGTGGATTGATCTTGATTTTATTAATCTCAATAAGGCTTAAAGCAAAATTAAGCTCTTCTTTCGGGCTTACATACTTATTGTTGCTTTCGTATAAAATATAATCCAGCACATTGGCCAGCTTATCCAGCGACATATACGTCTGATAGGCATGAGACTGCACCGAATTCAGAATATTTTTAAACAAATGCGGATTCAGCTTTGTGCCGATATGTTCCAGACGGACTTCATTCAGGCGCTGCTCAATAAGTTTGTTGGTTTCCGATAATTTGGTATTCCTCTGTTTCAGCTTCTGATTCTGGCTGAAGAGATAAATACTGATAGTCAGAAACAGGAAAATGGCAAAAACTCCGATGAATATCAGATAATCATGAATCATGTAGTAATTGCCGTCCATAGCTTGTACTTGAAACTATTTCAGTTTTTTAAGACTGTTTACCGTCACCGTTTCTTCACATTTTTCATACGTGATCTCATAAGACGGATTTTTTTCAGGATAGGTTAAAAGATAGTCCGGACATGGTTTCTTTTGTGCATGGCTGCGGTCAAAATCTACCTTTCCGTTGGTAATGATGCTGTCTTTTATAAATTTCTCATCAATCTTGTAGGTTGCCATTGCATTTTTAGCTTCTTCAGAATATTTGAATTCTTTGGAAAGACTTTCAGCAATCACACGGCTGTTCGGTAAATATCCGCTGCAGCTTGCTCCTTTTTTGTTTAAAATAAAAAATACGATCAAAAGCCCCGGAACGAAGCCTATTGCATAAAATTTCAGTTTCTTCATTAGAAAATTAAAAGATTGATATCGTGGTACGTAAGTCCGAAACGATCGCAGATGATCTTCTTGGTATGTCTTCCTTTGTACATATATAAGCTCTGCTTCATTTCGTTTTTGCGGATCAGCATGTTTTCAAAGCCGCCCTCTTCGTCATAATTTAAAATATAGGAAAGGAAGAAATTCGAGATGGCCTTAGTGGTAGTTCTCGGCATTCTTGAGGTAAGATTCGGAAGTCCGCAGTGGATGACACCGTGTTTGATGACATAAGGATCCTCCATGGTAGTAAGCTCTGAAGTTTCGATCACTTTACCGTTATCTATGGTAATATCGATGATGACACTGCCTTTTTTCATTTTCATCACCATATCTTCAGTAACGATAGGGGTCATATTCAATCTTGGAAGAGCTCCGATCACTACATCAGCACGTCTTAGACTTTTGCTGAGCTCTTTAGGATCAATAATAGAAGTCGGTACACGGCTGTCAACAATCGTGTGAAGCCTTCTAAGCTTGGATAAAGAATTATCGAAAACTTTTACACTTGCTCCTAAACCAATGGCTGCCTTTGTAGCAAACTCACCTACAATTCCGGCTCCAAGGATAACAACTTCTGCAGGTCTTACTCCTGTAATTCCTCCCAGCATTAACCCGTTTGATAAGGCTAATAATTCGGAGGCATATAAGATTGAAACGGTTCCTGCAATTTCACCGACTAATCTTACCAAAGCCAGCTGCTTGTATTCATCAACGATAAATTCAAAAGCGATGGCGTTTATTTTTTTCTCTGCAAGCTTTAAGAAATACTCCTTGTCTCTAAGATTGATCTGAAGAGCTGAAACCAGATACGTATTAGGCTTCATGTACTCAATTTCATCTTCTGTAGGAGGGTTCACCTTCAGGATAAGATCCTGCCCGAAAGCTTCTTTTGGATCATTGGTGATCTTCGCTCCAGATTCGGAATACTGTAAATCTGTAAAAAATGAACCTTGTCCGGCCCCTGATTCAATAATGATCTCATGGCCGTGCTCTACCAACACCTGTACGGCGTCAGGAGTAATGCAGGTTCTCCTTTCGTTGAGACAGGTTTCTTTAGGAATTCCAATACTGAACTGTTTCCCTTTCTTTATAACCTCCAATTTTTCCTCTTTCGGCATTAATTCTTCTTCTGTGAAAGGAGTAAAAATATTTGTACTCATCCTTAAATTAAATTATGTCTTACAGATTGTTTTTTACACTCAATTAATGAGCAAAGATACATAATATTTAATCGAATGAAATCTCTCTGTTTTCACCCGTATTTACAATGCTCATTGTATGGTAGTTAAGACCGTAAAGGTCCTCTTCATAGACTTCCGGCCATTCGATGATGCATAAAAAAGAGTTGTCCAGATATTCTTCAATTCCGATATCATAGACTTCTTCAATGTTTTTTAAGCGGTAAAGATCAAAATGAAATACTTTCCCTTTTTCGGTATTGTATTCATTGACAATAGAGTAAGTGGGAGAGTTTACTTCGTCATTACTGCCCATGTTTTTAAGCAGAAATTGAGTGAATGTGGTTTTACCTGCTCCCAGGTTTCCCTTTAATAAAAGAATATTATGTTGTAATTGAGGAATGATGGTGTCAACAACTTCCTGCCAGTCTTCGATTGTATTGATAGTGAACTGCATATAGTAGCAAATTTATTTTGCAAAAATAATGATAAAACTTACTAAATATAATGCACTTGTATTATATAATTGTAAGGTTTTTTTTTATGTGTATTTTTGTACTATGATTTCCAAACAGACCATTGATAAGATATTCTCCACGATCCGCGTTGAAGAGATTGTGGGCGAATATGTGCAGTTGAAAAGAGCAGGGTCTAATTACAAGGGGCTCAGTCCTTTTCATGATGAAAAAACACCCAGTTTTGTAGTTTCTGCCAGTAAGCAGATCTGGAAGGACTTCTCCACAGGAAAAGGAGGAACGGCGATCTCTTTCCTTATGGAAATTGAAAATTTTACGTATCCTGAGGCACTCCGCCACGCTGCAAAAAAATACGGAATTGAAATTGAGGAAGACCAGCGTGAAATTTCTGAAGAAGCAAAAAATGCCCAGACAGAAAAAGATCTGCTGTATAAAATCCATGAGGTTGCCAATACTTATTTTCAGGAGATCCTTTGGGATGATCAGGAGGGCAGAAGCATAGGACTTTCTTATTTCAAAGAAAGGGAGTTGAGGGATGATATCATTAAGAAATTCCAGCTGGGATATTCTCCCGAGAAGAAGAATGCTTTTACAGCTTATGCCCTGGAAAAAGGATATAATAAAGAAATTCTTGAAAAATCAGGACTTTCTATTTTTCCTGAAAATACTCCTGCAGGCGTAGACCGTTTTAGGGAAAGGGTTATTTTCCCTATTCACAGTTTTTCTGGCAGGGTTTTAGGCTTCGGAGCAAGGATTCTGAAGAATAATGTCAAAACTGCAAAATACCTCAATTCCCCGGAAACCGAGATCTATCATAAATCCAATGTTCTTTACGGATTAAACCAGAGTAAGCAGGCTATTTCCAGGAAGAATGCCTGTCTTTTGGTGGAAGGATATATGGACGTGATTTCCCTTCATATGTCCGGAATTGAAAATGTAGTGGCAAGTTCAGGAACTTCTTTGACGACAGAGCAGATCAAACTGATTAAGAGGCTTACAGAAAACGTAACGATCCTTTTTGATGGTGATAATGCCGGTATCAAAGCCAGTTTCCGAAGTATTGACATGTTACTGACTGAGGGAATGAACATCCGTGTTCTGCTTTTCCCTGATGGAGATGACCCGGATTCCTTTGCCAGAAAACACCCGCAGGAATACGTTGAAAAGTATATCGAAAATGAAGCGATGGATTTCATCGATTTCAAGGCGGAAATTCTCCTGAGAGATATCGGAAATGATCCGATTAAAAAGGCTGAAGCAATCAGAGATATTGTGAAATCTGTCTCTTTCGTACAAAATGCCCTGAAAAGAGAGGTTTATCTGAAAGAGGTTTCCAATAAATTCGGGCTTTCTGAGCAGAGTCTTTTCAATGAACTGGATGTTCAGAAGCAGATCACACAGAATCAGACCCATCATGTTCAGCAGCAGCAGAAAGAGAAAACAGCCGCTCCAAAGATGGAGGTTGTACCTTTGGATCAGGAAAAAGAAGATCCTTTTCTGTATGATGTACTGTTCATGGAGAACAAACTTGTTGAACACATGCTGGCATTTGGAGATATTATTCTGAAACGTAGAAATGAACAAGGAGAAGAATATCAGATTACAGTAATTGAGGAAATTCTTCATCATTTTGAAGAAGAGCAGTATGAATTTTTAGTTAAAGGGAATGAAATCATTATTACTCAGGTGAGGGAAGGAATTCAAAAAGATGAGTTGAGAAGTGGAAACTTTTTTGTATCTTTTATGGACGAAGAAATTACCACAAAGGTTGTAGACGCTCTGATCCCGTTGGATGAGCTTGAAAACTGGGCTTCCAGAAATATTTATCCTCCCAATTACGGTGATAAAGTGGCAGATCAGATCAAGGGAGATGTTTTGCTGCACAAATTCAGATATATTGATTATTTAATCACAGAAACAGATAAAGAGCTGGATGTGTACAGGGATACTGATGAAGGAAAGTACTATGAGCTTATCAAGAAAATTACGCTATTGAAACAAGCTTCCATGCGATTGAGTAATATCATTGAATATTCACCTATCAAAGGAATCTATGGTAGAAAACGGTAATTTTTAAGTCAGTTATTTTAATATTCTGTGACAAAAAGTCCTATAAAATTTTAGGAATAAATATTGTAATTTAAACTTCGAGAATATTTAAAAAATAATACATAATAGAAATATGGACATTAAAAAAGAATTCAGAGATTTCTCTGTAAAACATTTAGGAAACAACGGTTTGGTTACCGATCAGTATATGGGAATGTATGGGCCTACGAATCTTACTCCGTACATCATGGAAGAGAGAAGATTAAACGTTGCTCAGATGGACGTTTTCTCCCGTCTGATGATGGACAGAATTATTTTCCTTGGAACAGGTATTGATGATCAGGTAGCAAACATCGTTACGGCTCAGCTTTTATTCCTGGAAAGTGCTGATCCTTCAAAAGATATTCAGATCTACATCAACTCTCCTGGTGGTAGTGTATATGCAGGTCTGGGTATTTATGACACCATGCAGATCATCAAGCCGGATGTAGCGACTATCTGTACAGGTATGGCTGCTTCAATGGGAGCTGTATTACTGGTTGCCGGAGAAAAAGGAAAACGTTCTGCGCTTAAGCATTCAAGAGTAATGATCCACCAGCCTTCAGGAGGTGCTCAGGGAGTTGCTTCTGATATGGAAATCAACTTGAGAGAGATGTTGAAACTGAAGCAGGAGCTTTATGAAATCATCGGTCATCACTCAGGACAAACGTATGAATGGGTAGAAAAATCTTCTGACAGAGATTACTGGATGACTTCTGAAGAAGCTAAAGGTTACGGAATGGTAGATGAGGTTTTACAAAGATCCACAGAGAAAAAATAATTGATGATAACATCATCAGAAAACCGCACCAATCTGGTGCGGTTTTTTTGTTGGATTTATATTTTAATCACTCATTTTACATTCGCTGGAGGGGTGGCAATAATTCAAAGAATTTTTGACGGGCGGTTGTAACAGTATATTTTATCCATATCCTCACAAAAAAAGCGCCTCAAGGCGCTTTCTCTATTTCTTAACAATCTTATGTACCGTAGAACTTTCAGCTGTTTTAATCTCCACAAAGTAAACTCCTGAGTTTAAAGAATGAATATCAATCTTAGTAACCTGAGAAGTCATTATTTTTTGTCCTGTCACAGAGTAAATATTCACTTCTTTCAGTTTCTCAGCCGTTTCAATCTGAATGAAATCACTTGCCGGATTTGGATAAATATTGAATTTTTTCTTGGTCACAGAAGAAATTCCTAAAGTCAGCTGGGCCTCGGTGGGGGTAAATGGTCTTCTTTGCCCGAAACTTAATCCAAACCAGTCATTGTTACTCAGTTGAATCTGAGAAAGATTGGCTTTTGTTTGCCAGCTTGATAGATCTTTTCCTTTATATAACTTCCAGCTGTCTGATCCGGAAGTATTTCCAGTAAATGAATTCAATGTTAAATTAGTAATCTGATTATTCGCTGATGCAAAATTGAAATAGGAAGCTTGAGACTGGATCAGTTGTAACGCCTGTTCAGCAGTTATGCTTCCGTTATATTTAATTCCAAAAACAAAAGAATTGGCATTTCCGTTGGCATTATCAGTTCCGAAATCAATAACGACAAGACTTTTATTAGTTCCGCTTCCTACCCAGTTTGTAACCTGCGAGGGAACAAACCAAGCAGAACTGTAGGCTGGAACTGGTAGGGAAGGCATTGTAGGAGGGGAAAAACTATAAGAAGCTCCATACCATCTTCCGTCCACTAAAAGATCATTGTTCACACCATTATTGAATGCCATAGTTGATGGAGTGTTTCCTGACCAGGTTGACCAATAGTCGTCAAGGCTGGGAGTATGGTGATTGTAATTTAAACTGTACAGAAATCCGGATGGTATTTCAATTTCCATTTTAGGTTCTGCAGCGGCAATAGCAGTAATCATGTCTTCCATGGTTAAGCCATTTCCGTCAAAACGGTATCCCCAAGCATAAGAATTTGGGGTGCTGTCATCATTAAAGTCTGCAATGAAATATGCTTTTTTAGAACCGGTTCCTACCCAAAATTTAATGTCGTTTTCTGTGAATTGGGCCGACAATACCTGCATGCAAAGCAGTAAGAAAAAAAGATAGATTTTTCTCATGATATAATTAATTTAAAGTTTTATTCCCGAAACTTATCTTCAGAGCAGAACTAATTCTTTCTCTGAATCTGGTGTTTTAAGGCAGGTCTCCTGGCTCACATCTTACAACTTCCTTCCCGGATTTTCAGATCCAGTGGTTTTTGTGCAGTAAGTTTAAACAGTTTACAGTTGCGGGTACAGCTCAAGATTTGAATATTATTCTCACTTGATTCCCTATTAATGAACATTGTTCAGCCTTAAAACGCTGCAAATATATCATATAAATTGATAAGTCTGTTTTGTGAATTATTTTCCTTTAAAAAATGATTTTCAAATTGATTAATAATTTGGTTGGATTGTTGGTTTTTCATTTTTAAATAGATTCTTTTCTTATTTATCCTCAATGCATTCTGTCTGTTCAATTGTTAAAAAACAATTATCATTGTATTTAAGATCAGTTTACAATCAAGTCCTATTTTCGCAGCCATAAAATAGCATATGAAAAAATTACTATGTTCTGTGGGTATACTGGCTGTATTGGCTTCATGTAAAAGTGATGACGATATCGCAATGGTTAATCAGGATATTAATTATTCCAAACTCCCTCAGGAGTTTCCATTTTCAAAACTGACTACGATAAACGGAGTGGATGTAATCAACGGCGGATTTGGTTCTGGTGCTGCCGCTCATCCAACAAGAAAAGGTGAGTTCTATGTCATTACAGACAGAGGTCCCAATACGGACTTCCAGAATGGAAAAAAATTCCTTGCCCCCGGCTTTACACCCACCATTATGCATTTTAAAATCAATGCAGACGGGAATATAGAGGTCATCAGATATATTAAACTTAAAAATCCTTCCGGGCAGCCTATTACAGGTCTTCCAAACCCTGCAGGAATGGGAAGTACAGGTGAGATCGCATATGATGCTTCCGGAAATGTTTTAGGAACAGATCAATATGGTTTAGACAGCGAAAGTATTGTTGCTGCTGCTGATGGTACATTCTGGGTTTCCGATGAATATGGACCGCATATTGTCCATTACAGTGCAGATGGAGTGGAGATGGAAAGAATAAGCCCGATTGGTGTAAATACAGGTTCTCGAAAACTGCCTGCTGTTTTAGCGAAAAGAAGAGCCAACAGAGGAATGGAAGGTCTTTGTATGAGTCCGGATGGAAGAACTCTGGTAGGAACCATACAGTCGATGATGTATGTTCCCAGCAAAGCACTGGCTACCAATAAAACTTTAACGAGAATTGTCACATTTGATACGGTTACAGGGCAGACTAAACAGTTTCTATATAAGCAGGATGGAGGTGCTTCTGATTCGGTTTGTGATATTACAGCAATAAGTAACAGTGAATTCTTAGTCATTGAAAGAGATGGAAATTTCGGTTCCCAGGGTGGAATCAAAAAAGTATACAGAATCAATCTGAGCAATGCAACAGATGTAAACGGAGCCGATATCACCGCTGTTGACGGAATGAAAATCAATGGAAAAGCTTTAGAACAATGTTCATGGGATGAAATTACCAATGCCGGGATAAAAGCTGTTACCAAAACATTAGCAGTAGATCTGGTAGCAAAACTGGGCTACGAACATGATAAATTCGAGGGAATTGTTTATCTGGGAAATAATAAACTGGCTGTTTTCAATGATGATGACTTTGGAGTGGTAGATGATGGAAACGGAAATCCAAAATCCAAAATTTTACCTAAAACGGGTAAAGTAGACAAGGGAACAATGTATGTAGTCGATATTCAATAATTAGATTTTTTTAACGGAAAACGGCGGAATCGAAGATTCCGCCGTTTTTATTGTTAGATCAATGAATTCTAGTTAAAAGCTTCAATAATCTTAGAGAAATCCTCTAATTTCAAAGCTGCTCCTCCGATAAGACCTCCGTCAATATCCGGCTGAGAGAAAATTTCTTTTGCATTGTCTGGTTTTACAGAACCTCCGTAAAGAATAGAAACTTCGTCAGCAACTTCCTGTCCGTATTTTGCAGCAATAATGTTTCTGATGTGAGCGTGGATTTCCTGAGCCTGCTCCGGACTTGCCGTTTCTCCTGTTCCAATAGCCCAAACAGGTTCGTAAGCAATCACTACTTTTTTGATCTCTTCAGCAGAAAGCGTGAAAAGAGCTACTTCAGTCTGGTTTTTTACGACTTCAAGGTGTTGCCCTGCTTTTCTCTGTTCAAGAGTTTCTCCGTTACAGTAAACAGGAATAAGACCTTTATCAAGAGCCAGTTTGATCTTTCTGTTACAGTGAGAATCTGTTTCTCCGTGATATTGCCTTCTTTCAGAATGCCCGATCAAAGAACCTGTAGCGTCAATAGATTCCAGCATATCTGCAGAAATTTCACCTGTGTAAGCACCGCTTTCATGCTCGCTCATATCCTGAGAAAATACTCCGATCTCATCCTTTTCAAAAACGTCTTTTGCCATCATCAGGTATAATGCCGGTGGAGCAATCCAAACTTCACAGTTGGTAGCGTTATTGTTTTTATAGCTTAGTAACTGAATCATCAATTGCTGTGCATCAATTACATTTTTGTTCATTTTCCAGTTTCCTGCAACTATTTTTCTTCTCATAAGATTTAAATATAGATTTATTTTATTTTTCGTTGTTGTTTATAATCCCCAAAGGTTTTTCAGCAGAACATAGAATGTATGTTCCTCTTCCGTTACTTTATTGTCCGCTTTGATTAAAGATTTTGCAAACTGAACAAATTTCACACGTTCATCCTCTGTAGAATCTTCGTGGAAACATCTTGCATGGAATTCAAAATGATCTTTCCATTCTTCAGGCTGTAAAAGGGCCAAAGTATCCAATTCATTATCAAGGTTCATTCTGAAAGGAAATTCATCCGCCAGGTATTGCTGTACCAGCATTCCTTCCTCAGGAGCAAACTCTCCGTCTACAGAAGAAAGAATCATTAATAAATGATAACCGGCGATTGATTTATTTGATTTTTGCATGAGCTTTTATATGTTTAAGTTTAGTGTTTAAATTTGATATTTGATAATTGATCCACGATTAGCTTTCGTTAAAAAGATCATTCATCATTTATAATTAATTAACGTAGTCCTTTGCAGGTTGTTTATCTACAATTTTTCCATTCTCAAGAATCAGTACAAACGGGTTGCTTCTTGCTATTGTTTTAATGGAAGTTCCGTCCATTAGTACGTTTTTGATGGTTTTAAAAGTATTAGGCTCTGTTGAAACTCCGTAGATAAGGGCGCCTTTCTGGGCATTTACTTTTGCCTCCACTTTCTGAAGCAGGTCAGCAGGGATTTCTTTTGGATGATAGGAAAACACCAGAACAGCTTTTGGAGCGTTGATGATCTCATTGGTAACTTCCATTCCTGTAGGATCTTCAATCTTAAATTTTACAATTTCAGATTTGTAACCTTCCTTGATCAATACAGATTCATTTTTTCCATCTTCAATTTTCCATGGAGAACCTTCTGCCCAATATTCTGTTTTTTTGATATAATCATCCTGATTTACCTTTACTAACTGTCCTGTTTTTTCATTTTTTAGAGAGTAAAATGTCTTATATTCAGAAGGGTTTTTGTCAATTTTAGCTTTTTCACCTTTAATATCTGTCCCGATTTTATAATCACGGAAATCAATGATCGGTTCATGCATGATTCCCTGTGCCATAACATAAATCATTCCCAAAGAAAAGACTGTTAAAAGAATATATTGGAACGTATGGGAAGACTCTTTTGAAGTAACTCCATACTCATCTTTTTTACGGAAATCTTTTCTGTAAAGGACAAATAAGATAATCAATCCTACCAGCAGTACAACATCTTTTAAGAAGCTTTGCCATGGAGTGAATTTGATGGCGTCTCCAAAACATCCACAATCTGTTACCACATTGAAATAAGCCGAATAAAACGTCAGGAATCCAAAGAAAATACAAAGAGCAATTAATATGGATAAGGTAAATTTAAGCTTTAACTTAAGAAGCAGCATAAATCCTAAGAAAAGCTCCAGTACCACCACGATAATGGAAAACAGCAGGGCAAACTTTTCAAAAAACGGCATATTGAAAACAGCAGGAGAGAAATATTCTTCCATTTTGAAAGAAAAACCTACCAGATCCACGGCTTTCACAAAGCCTGAAAGGATAAAAATGACAGCAATAATAAAGCGTAATAAACCTTTGAGCATATTAAATATTTTTGGGTTCGAACTGATTTTCTTTTTCCGAGAACTTGATCAGACAGAAGACGGCATAATTCAGCATGTCGAAATAGTTGGCATCAAGCCCTTCCGAAACGATCGTTTGTCCCTGGTTATCCTCAATCTGTTTGGTTCTCAATACTTTTTGATAAATAAGATCCGTAATCGAAGAAATCCTCATATCTCTCCATGCTTCACCGTAATCATGATTTTTTCTTTCCATCAAAGCTTTCGCTTCGTTGGCATATTGGTCATACAGACCTAAAATTTCTTCTTTATTTTCGTTGAAATCATTGGAAAGACCTTTCTCCAGCTGAATAAGTCCAATGATAGAATAGTTCACAATGGCGATAAATTCATCTTCTTCACTCTCATCCACCATTTTTTTATCAGTCATCTGCAGCGTACGGATCCTGTTGACTTTAATATAAATCTGATCCGTAATGGAGCTTGGTCTTAAAACCCTCCATGCCGCACCATAATCCTGCAATTTTTTGCCGAAAAGATCACGGCACTGACTGATAACTTTCTCAAACTGTACTGATGTTTTTAACATAAATCTTCTTAATCTTCCAAATATACGAATTCGGTTTTAGATTTTTCAATTTGATAAGCTGAGTTTGTGTGTCTGAAGGTTTGAGGGTGGGAGAGTTTTAGAGTTCCGGGATTCGGGATTCGAGTTGTGGGGTTTGAGAGTGGGAGAGTTTTAGGGTTAGAGAGTATTTGAGGAAAGAGTTTCAATATCCGATTGATCTAGTTTTGAGGTTTAAAAGGGCTCATTTAGCTTCTAACTTTCAGCCGTTAATTTCTAACTTCTAGCTTCTAATTTCTGATTTAAAACTCATAAATCACTAATTTTGCACTACAAAAATCATTCATCAATTATCATTCATCATTTATAATCTACCCTCATCAATAATAATCTCATGTTCTCCAACCCTAAAACTCTCCAACACTCAAACCCTCCAACTCATTCAATCAACTGCAACGGCCGTTTAGTACAACTGGACACCCCGAAAATCATGGGAATCCTCAATATGACCCCGGATTCCTTCTCTGATGGCGGAAAATTCAATAATGAAAAATCAGCGTTGAAACACACTGAAAAACTTTTGAAGGACGGAGCTGAAATACTGGATATCGGACCACAGTCTACACGTCCCAATGCAGAATTTTTAAGTGCTGAAGAAGAGATCAGCAGAATCGGAAATACCATCTCTCTGATTAAAAAAGAGTTTCCGGAGGCCCTGATTTCCCTGGATACTTTTTACGCAGAAACTGTAAAATTCGGATTTAATGAAGGAATTGATCTGATCAACGATATTTCTGGAGGTCAGTATGATACAGAAATGTTCAATACAGCTGCTGAAACGAAACTTCCTTATATTCTGATGCATGTAAATCCTTCTTACGAAACCATGCATGATAAAATAAAGTTTGAAGATATTACACTGGAAGTGAACCAATATTTTTCAAAAAAAACAAAAGAACTTTTAGAAAAAGGAGTGAATGATATCATTCTTGATCCCGGTTTTGGTTTTGGAAAAACAGTGGAAGATCAGATGAAAATGATCCATGAAGTTGAATACCTCGGGTTCGGAAAATTTCCTCTGCTGATAGGGATTTCCAGAAAGTCATTTATCTACAGGCCTCTGGGAAAATCACCGCTGGACATCAATGAGGAAACACAGAAACTGCACATGAAAGTATTGGAACAGGGAGCTAAAATTTTGAGGGTTCATGATGTGGCTGAAGCAAAGGAAACACTGAACCATTTTTTACGAAAAAAATAAAAAGTACAAAAAAAACTTGTGAGTAATTAAAAAGTTTATACATTTGCAATATGAATTTTACGAATCAGAAAAATATTATTGTCATTTCTATTATTGCTGTTGTCATTAACAACAGTAAGGAAACGGCATTTTAAATAGATTTTAATTTAAATTATATATAAAACCGTTTCAAACTATGAAACGGTTTTTTTGTTTTTAATTTTTTATAGTGTAAAAGTATGTATCAGTTATTATCAGTAATTATTATCGTCATTATTATTCCCTTACGGCTGTGAGAAGGAAGGTGTATGACTGTACATATATTGAGCCCTCTCACAGCGTGAGAGGGTTTTTTTTATTTCCATTTGTTAATTTTTTAAACCTCTATAACATGTATTACAACGATGACACGACCATCTACTTTGACGGAAAATTTACGAAAGCAAAAGATGCGGGAACTGATCTTTACAGCCAGTCACTTCACTATGGTTACTCTGTTTTTGAAGGCATAAAATCCTACAGCACAGATCATGGAACTCAAATTTTCAAAGCAAAAGAACACTACGAAAGACTGAAAAGATCAGCAGAACTCATGCATATTCCTTTTGATTATTCCGTAAATCAGCTTACAGAACTTACCTATGAACTTCTGGATCGTAATGGGTTTACAGATGCTTACATCCGTCCGTTGGTTACGTGTTCGCCCAATATGTCACTTTCAAAAGGACAAAAATCTTATCTGTCTCTTCTTGCATGGGAATGGAACAACGGCTATCTGGCGGATAAAATGAAAATTATGACTTCCCCCTTTCAACGTCCTAATCCTAAGGCATTCAAGGTGGAAGCCAAAGTAGGAGGACATTATGTAAACTCAATATTGGCCTGCCAGGATGCGAAAGATAAAGGCTATGATGAAGCGCTGGTTCTTGATGAAAACGGAAATGTTGCCGAAAGTTCAGGAGCCAATGTGTTCTACGAAAAAGACGGAGTTTTATATACTCCCGCCAAAGGAAGTATTCTTCCGGGCATTACTAGGCAAACCGTTATGGAAATTTGTAACGAGCTAGCTATTCCGGTAAAGGAAACTTTTTTCAAACCTGAAGAAATGAGAGGTGCAGATGCAGGCTTTTTCTGTGGTACGGCAGCAGAAATTGTTGCCCTGGATTCACTTGATGATGTTCCATTTTCCAAAAATTGGGAAAATACGGAGAGCAGGAGAGTACAACAGGCATATTTGAAATTGGTAAGAGTTCTGTCATTGTAAATTTTAAGAATATAAACATTTGATTATCAAATAAATAAATTCATTTTTTAAACAATTGAATATTGTAGTTTTTTGGAAAAACGAAAATGAAAAGAATATTACAAAATGTAGTTTTGGATCAAAATTTAGTAAAAAACTCTATTTGAAGAAGAGAAAAGAATAGAAAATGTAGGAAAAGTATGTTAAATAAATATTCAAAAACATTCACGCAAAACAGTGAACAACCCGCAGCCAAAGCCATGTTGTACGGGATAGGATTTACAGAAGAAGACATGCACAAAGCTCAGGTCGGAATTGCCAGTATGGGCTATGACGGAAACACCTGCAATATGCATCTGAATGATCTTGCCCAGGTAGTAAAAAAAGGAACATGGAACCACGGATTAGCCGGATTGATTTTTAACACCATCGGAGTAAGTGACGGAATGAGCAATGGAACAGACGGAATGCGCTATTCTCTGGTAAGCCGTGATGTGATTGCCGACAGCATCGAAGCCATCTGTGGAGCGCAATACTACGACGGATTAATTGCATTGCCGGGCTGCGACAAAAATATGCCGGGAACCATCATCGCAATGGGAAGACTGAACAGACCATCCATCATGGTGTACGGAGGAACCATAGCTCCCGGATGCTACAAAGGAGAACAGCTTAATATCGTTTCTGCTTTTGAAGCTTTAGGAAAAAAGATTGCAGGAGAAATTACTGAAGAAGATTTTGATGGGGTTGTAAAAAATTCCTGCCCCGGAGCCGGTGCATGTGGTGGAATGTATACAGCAAATACAATGGCTTCCGCGATAGAGGCTTTAGGAATGAGCCTTCCATATTCTTCTTCCAACCCGGCTTTAAGCAAAGAAAAACAGGAAGAATGTCTTGAAGCAGGAAAATACCTGAAAATATTATTGGAAAAAGATATTAAACCTTCGGATATCATGACCCGCAAAGCTTTTGAAAATGCGCTGCGCATGATTGTTATTCTTGGAGGAAGTACCAATGCCGTTCTGCATTTTATAGCTATGGCAAAAAGTGTGGGAGTACCGCTTACTCAGGATGATTTCCAAAAAATGAGTGATAAAACTCCGGTGCTGGCAGATTTAAAACCAAGCGGGAAATACCTGATGCAGGATCTGTATGAGCACGGGGGAATACCATCCGTCATGAAATACCTTTTGAACCAGGGATTATTACATGGGGATTGTTTAACGGTAACCGGAAAAACAGTTGCAGAGAATTTAGAAAATGTTCCCGATCTGGATTTTACTACTCAAAAGATTATTAAACCATTATCAGAGCCTGTAAAAGAGACAGGTCACCTGAGAATATTATACGGAAATCTTGCTGAAAAAGGAAGTGTAGCCAAAATTACAGGAAAAGAAGGAGAACGTTTCGTAGGCAAAGCCCGTGTATTTGATGGCGAAAAAAATCTGATCAGAGGAATTCAGGATGGAACCGTACAGCATGGCGATGTGATTGTCATCCGTCATGAAGGTCCGAAGGGAGCTCCCGGAATGCCGGAAATGCTGAAACCCACCAGTGCACTGATTGGAGCAGGACTGGGAAGCAGTGTAGCCTTGATTACAGATGGAAGATTCAGCGGAGGAACTCATGGTTTTGTAGTAGGACACATCACTCCCGAAGCTCATGAAGGAGGTCTTATCGCTTTTGTAAACGATGATGACCTGATTGAAATTGATGCTGTCAACAACACCATACAGCTTAAAGTTTCAGAAGAAGAGATCGAAAGAAGAAAGAGAGGATGGCAGAAACCAGCTCTTAAAGTACAGAAAGGATTGCTTTATAAATATGCATTAACCGTATCATCAGCTGCAGAAGGCTGTGTAACAGACGAAATCACTCAATAAAAAAATATGGAAAATCTGAATCTATCAACAGAAATACAATTGAGCGGAAGCCGGATTATTCTTGAAGCATTTCTTCAGGAAGGGGTGAAAACCGTTTTCGGATATCCGGGAGGTGCCATTATTCCAATTTATGATGCCCTTTACGATTATAAAGAGAACCTGAAACATATCCTTGTACGTCACGAGCAGGCGGCAGTGCATGCAGCACAAGGTCTTGCAAGAGTCTCAGGAGAAGTCGGTGTTGTACTGGCTACCAGCGGCCCGGGAGCAACCAATCTTGTCACAGGTTTGGCAGATGCTCTATTGGATAATACCCCCTTGGTATGTATTACGGGACAAGTTTTTGAACACCTTCTCGGAACTGATGCCTTTCAGGAAATAGATGTTATGAACATCACAAGTCCGGTTACCAAGTGGAATTATCAGGTGACGGATGCTCATGAGCTTCCCGAAGTATTGGCAAAAGCATTTTACATTGCAAAGTCAGGCCGTCCCGGGCCCGTAGTGATTGATGTGACTAAAAATGCCCAGCTGCAGTCTGTTGCTTATAAAGGCTATTCACCATGCCACACATTACGAAGCTATAAACCGGATCCCGATCCATGTATGGAAAATATCGGAAAAGCTGCAGCGTTGATCAATAATGCAGAAAAGCCATTTGTCATTGCTGGACAGGGGATTATGCTCGGAAAAGCTGAAAAGGAGTTCTTACAGTTTGCAGAAAAATCAGGAATTCCGGTAGCATGGACGGTTCTGGGAATGAGTGCTATTCCAACTCATCATCCACAAGCGGTAGGAATGGTAGGAATGCACGGAAACTATGGTCCGAATATATTAACCAATGAATGTGATGTTCTGATTGCTGTAGGAATGCGGTTCGATGACCGTGTGACCGGAAGATTGGATCAGTATGCGAAACAGGCAAAGATTGTTCATCTGGATATTGACAATGCGGAGATCAATAAAAATGTAAAAGCAGATGTTCCCGTTCTGGGAAACTGCAAACATACGCTTCCACTTCTTACAGAAAAGATCGTAAAAAGAGAACATCATCACTGGCATAAAAGATTTAAAAAATGTCATGAAATTGAAAGCATTAATCTGATTCATACGGAGCTCTACCCTGAAGAAGGTGAGATTACAATGGGAGAGGTGATCCGCCAGTTGAATGAGATAACAGCAGGTGAAGCAGTAATTGTAACAGATGTAGGACAGCATCAGATGGCGACTTGCCGATACTCTCAGTTCAAACATTCCCGAACCAATGTCACAAGCGGTGGGCTGGGAACCATGGGTTTCTGTCTTCCCGCTGCGATAGGAGCGTCTTATGCAGAAACAAACCGTCCTGTTATTGCTGTAATGGGAGACGGGGGAGCTCAGATGAATATTCAGGAACTGGGAACCATTATGCAGCATCATCCGGAAGTGAAGATCTTAATTCTGAATAACTGCTATCTGGGAATGGTAAGGCAGTGGCAGGAATTGTTTCACGAAGAAAGATATTCCTCCGTAGATATCCAGAGTCCCGATTTCGTTCAGGTGGCGAAAGGATACAATATTCCCGGAAAAAAAGTATCCGAGAGGGAAGACTTAAAATGGGCGCTCCGTGAAATGTTGGATCACAAAGGATCTTTCCTCCTTGAAGTAATGACAGGAAAAGAACACAATGTATTTCCGATGATCCCTCAGGGAAAAAGTGTTTCGGAAATTGTATTAAATAATAAATAAAATTTAAAAATAAAAAAGATGAAAACAGATCATAAAGAATATACCATTACAGCGTATACAGAAGATTATTTAGGATTAATCAGCCGCATCAATGCTATTTTTTCGAGAAGAAGAATCTCTATGGTGACCTTTAATGTTGGTCCTTCAGAAATGGAAAAAGTAAAAAAGTTTGTTATTGTTATCAGAGAAACAGAAGATTCTGTTCAGAAGATCAGCAGGCAAATGGAAAAGCAGGTAGACGTTCTGGAAGTACATTACCACAGAAATCCATATCTGACCGCAGTAGAATATGCTAGTTAAGCGCAAAAAATTAAACATCAATAAATAAAATCAAAAAAAATGGCAAAATTGAATTTTGGAGGAGTAGAGGAGAACGTAGTAACAAGAGAAGAATTTCCGTTGGAAAAAGCTCAGGAAGCACTAAAAGATGAAGTTGTAGCAGTAATTGGTTATGGAGTACAGGGGCCCGGGCAGGCTTTGAACCAGAAAGATAACGGAATTAATGTGATTGTAGGGCAGAGAAAAAACTCCAAATCTTGGGATAAAGCAATAGCAGACGGATTTGTACCGGGAGAAACATTATTTGAAATTGAAGAAGCATTGGAAAAAGGAACCATTATCTGCTATCTTCTGAGTGATGCTGCACAGATTGAATACTGGCCGAAAGTAAAACAGCATCTTACTCCAGGGAAAGCGTTGTATTTTTCTCATGGTTTCGGAATTACGTTCAGCGAGCGTACAGGAATCGTTCCTCCAGCCGATGTAGATGTATTTCTTGTAGCACCAAAAGGTTCAGGGACATCCTTGAGGAGAATGTTTTTGCAGAACAGAGGTCTGAACAGCAGTTTTGCCGTATATCAGGATGCTACAGGAAAAGCCAGAGAAAGAGTAACAGCATTGGGAATTGCTATAGGAAGCGGATATCTTTTTGAAACCGATTTTAAAAAAGAAGTATACAGCGATCTTGCCGGAGAACGCGGAACTTTGATGGGTGCTGTACAGGGAATATTTGCCGCTCAGTATGACGTATTGAGAAAAAATGGGCACAGCCCTTCTGAAGCCTTTAATGAAACCGTAGAAGAACTGACTCAGTCATTAATGCCATTGGTAGCAGAAAACGGAATGGACTGGATGTATGCCAACTGCAGTACAACCGCTCAGAGAGGAGCTTTGGACTGGTGGAAGCGTTTCAGAGATGCTACTTCGCCTTTGTTTGAAGAACTGTATGACAACGTAGCCAAAGGAAATGAAGCTCAACGTTCCATTGACAGCAACAGCAAACCGGATTACCGTGAAAAACTGGAAGCTGAACTTAGTGAACTAAGAGAAAGTGAAATGTGGAAGGCCGGGAAAACAGTACGAAGCCTGAGACCAGAAAATAATTAATAAGTAAACGGATGATGAAAGAGGGAGTAAGTTCCTCCGTTTTAGAGAATGTCTATAAAGCGGAGGAACGATTAAAAAATGTAGTGGTAAAAACACCTTTGGCTGTCAATAACAATCTATCAGCTATTTATGAGTCGAATATTTATTTTAAAAGAGAAGATCTTCAAAGGGTCAGATCCTATAAAATAAGAGGAGCCTATAATAAGATGGCCACCATGTCTGAGGAAGAACTTTCAAAAGGTGTTGTGTGTGCCAGTGCCGGAAATCATGCGCAGGGAGTTGCATTTGCATGCCGGACCATGAAGGTGAAAGGAACTATTTTCATGCCTTTGCCAACTCCCGGGCAAAAGCTTGAACAGGTGAAAATGTTTGGTGGAGAATACATCGATGTTATTTTATTTGGAGACACATTCGATGAATCCAAAGATGCTGCGATGAGGTTTTGTAAAGACCATGACAGCGTATTTATCCATCCTTTTGATGATCCGGCGATTATTGAAGGACAGGCAACAACAGCACTGGAGATTCTGGAACAGACAGAAGGTGTGGTTGATTATCTTTTTGTACCGATCGGCGGCGGCGGACTGGCAGCAGGAATCTGCACTGTATTTCAGCATCTGTCTCCGCAAACAAAGATTATCGGGGTAGAACCTTCCGCAGCAGCAAGCATGAAAAAAGCCCTTGAAAAAGGAAAACCTGTTCTTCTTGAAAAGATCAGCCGTTTTGTAGACGGAGCAGCGGTACAGCAAGTGGGAGATATTACATTTGAACGCTGTAAAGATATCCTGTACGATATGGCTACCGTGGATGAAGGACTTGTCTGTGAAACCATATTGTCTTTGTATAATAAAGATGCTATTGTTGTTGAACCGGCGGGAGCACTTTCAGTAGCAGTATTGGAAAAATACAGGGAGGAAATAAAAGGTAAAAACGTAGTATGTATTATCAGCGGGAGCAATAATGACATTACCCGGATGGAAGAAATCAAGGAAAAAGCATTGCTTCATGCAGGACTAAAGCATTATTTTCTGGTCAGATTCCCACAGCGTCCCGGAGCATTGAAAACCTTTGTAATGGATGTACTGGGGCCTGATGACGACATCACTTATTTTGAATACACTCAAAAAAATTCAAAAGAAAAAGGAATTGCAGTTGTAGGAATTGCCCTGAAGCAAAACAAAGATTTCACCCCATTGATCGATAAGATGAAGCAGTATGATTTCTTTGTTAACTATCTGAACAATGATCCTTCGCTGATGAATTTACTTATTTAAAATCATATTCAATACTAAATTATTTCGTACACAAATCAGATTCTAAAAACACAATGATGAAAAAAAGCTTCACAATCAGTGAAGCTTTTTTGTTTTTTGACAAAATCCAATGACATAAGAACCTGAAGCGTTAAGAAAATGAATTCTGTGAACGTTAAAAAAACTCAGGTGTTTGAGTGCGGGACAAAATATGATTCTAAACATAGATCGTTTCCGCACGAGTTCAGAGTTTTTAGAGAACAGATTTCATTTTTAGCTGAAGTTTCTGAGTCTTGAATTTTTGATTCTTTTGTTTCAAGACAAAAGAAGTAGATTAAAAATAATTTTTGAACCATTAAGAATAATAAAGTTTTTAAGAATAGTGAAGAAAACATCTTCGATATTTAGTAAGCAGGATGGCTTCAGTGATGAAAAAAAGCTTCACAATTTTTGTGAAGCTTTTATGTTTCTGGCAATATCAAATGACATAAGAAACTGAAGCGTTAAGAAAATGAATTCTGTGAACGTTAAGAAAACTCTATTGTTTGAGTGCGGGACAAAATATGATTCTAAACATAGATCGTTTCCGCACGAGTTTAGAGTTTTTAGAGAACAGATTTCATTTTTAGCTGAAATTTCTAAGTCTTGAATTTTTGATTCTTTTGTTTCAAGACAAAAGAAGTAGATTAAAAATAATTTTTGAACCATTAAGAATAATAAAGTTTTTAAGAATAGTGAAGAAAGCATCTTCGATATTTAGTAAGCAGGATGGCTTCAGTGATGAAAAAAAGCTTCACAATTTTTGTGAAGCTTTTATGTTTCTGGCAATATCAAATGACATAAGAAACTGAAGCGTTAAGAAAATGAATTCTGTGAACGTTAAAA
>NZ_QGTV01000005.1:125062-223962 GCF_003182335.1 Chryseobacterium sp. AG844
AAAAAGCTTCACAATTTTTGTGAAGCTTTTATGTTTCTGGCAATATCAAATGACATAAGAAACTGAAGCGTTAAGAAAATGAATTCTGTGAACGTTAAAAAAACTCTGGTGTTTGAGTGCGGGACCAAATATGATTCTAAACATAGATCGTTTCCGCACGAGTTTAGAGTTTTTAGAGAACAGATTTCATTTTTAGCTGAAGTTTCTAAGTCTTGAATTTTTGATTCTTTTGTTTCAAGACAAAAAAAATATAATTCTTTTTATAAATTATCTTTCAAGCGAAAAATTCGAAATTACTTTCGGACGTTCAGCTTCATTAGCAACTTTCCAGGATGTTCTGTACATCCATTCCGTCATTTTATACAGCTTTTTATAATTGATATTTTCTGATTCATCCTGCGGAGTATGGTACTGATCATGCAGAACACTGGTAAAGAATACAGCAGGAATACCAATTTTAGCATATGGAAGATGGTCACTTCTGAAATAGAAATACTCAGCATGGCTTGGAGAATCCCAATCTTTAAGGTATTTGAACTTTGTACTTTCATTGTTGGCATCTTCGGCCATTTTTACCAGTTCTTCAGAATTTTTGTGAGGAGCATTTCCTCCTAATAAAGCAGCTTCATTATTGTCATTTCTCCCGATCATGTCACCATTCAGTACGGCAACAATTTTCTCTTTCGGAACAACAGGATGAGCTGCATGCCATCTTGAACCCAGCAATCCTCTTTCTTCAGCGCCATGGAAAACAAACAGGATACTTCTTTTTCCCGGCTGTTTTTTGTAAGCTCTGGCCATTGCTAACATGGCAACACAGGTGCTTGCATTATCATCAGAACCGTTATAGATGGTGTCGTTTTTTACAGGATGTCTGATTCCGTCATGATCCTGGTGTCCGCTTAGTAAAACATATTCATTCTTAAGAACAGGATCTGTACCTTCTATTTTTCCGATAATATTTACTGAAGGGTATTTGTAAGTTTCAGTGATCAGGTTCAGAGAGGCTTTAGGATTGTTTTTTACCCAGCCGGCATTTTCTCTTTTGATCCACACAACAGGAATATTATTGGTGATTTTTTCTCTTAATCCTTCTACGCCATAGCTTCCTCTTGTCATTTGAGGCAGTACTTCTACCCAGCTTTGCTCGGAGATATCATCGGTGATGAAGATAATGGCTTTGGCTCCCAGTTCAGAAGCTTTATTGTAATATTTATTTCTTACAAATCCGGGATATCTTCTTACAAAAAGAGTCATATCCTTAGAAATATTTTTGTCGGATGCGTTTACTGCAAGAACTTTCCCTTTGATATTCAATTTCACAAGCTCTTCAGGTTCTGCGTTTCCGGCATATACAACTTCAGCGTCTACAGAAGCATTTACAGGTTCTGCAACCAGAAAATCCTTCCATAATTTTAAACTGTTATCTCCGATTTTCAGGCTGCTTTGCGGGATCACCTGATGTCTGTACATATCAAAGAACTGGAAAAATGTTCCATTATCTCCGGCAGGTTTCATTCCGGTTTCTTTGGCTTTATCAGCCAGCCACATAGAGACTTTCAATTCATCCAGAGTTCCGGCTTCACGGCCCCAGAACTGGTCTGCAGCAAGCTCATACATATCGGTGCGGAGATCAGATTCTTTGATGGCAGAAACCAAAGGTTTTTTATAATTCTGAGCATTTCCAAAGGCAAATATAAAGAGCCCAAGGAGAGAAAAAACATAATTTTTATTCATAAGAACTCTTAATTGAAGTTAGCCAATTTCTCTGAAAACTGTTTTGAAAACTCCTTTCTGTCTTCTTCCAGTTTTTCCTGTGTAGAAGGTAGAATATAATTAAAAAGGATCTTGTCTTCATGGTCTAAAAAGATAATTTCCTTTTCATTTCCATCGATCATCTGTGAGAAAATTTCCCACATTGGAGTATCTTTTAATTTTAATAATTCAAAAAACTGTTCTGCTTTGATTTCGATTTTCTGCATGTTCTTTTTTATATAGTATCGTTGATATTTCTGAATTCTCATCCAAAAATAAAGATTTAGTATTTTCCGGACGATTAAAACTCGAGAAATTTCAGCTTAAACTGAATGGCGAAGTTTTCCTTGAAATGAGGCGTTGCATAATAACCCACTCTGTAGAATACCCCAAGATTAAAATAGCTGGATAGGAAATTGTTCCATTCCACACCGACTTCCTGATACAGGTGATCCAGTTTTCTGAATTTAAACTGGTGGTATTCCGGATGTTTCATATCTCCTATAGTTCCTCGTAAGACAAAATCAAAGCTGGAAACATTGTGTCCGAAACTTTTCAGATACCATGGAAGTTTATGTGTAAAGTAATACGCTATGAACCTGTCATTATAGTATTTTCCGCCTTCCAGTGTGGCAAACCCAAGGTAAGATGTAAGGTTAAAATTGAAATCTTTACCAGGAGAGGCAAGTCCGTTCATCGTAAAGTTTTTCCAGATAGGCGCTCCGCCCAGCACAAGACCTCCGTACAATCTGAAACCGGTAGTCCCGATCGGTGTTTTGAAATTATGAACAAACAAACCATCAAAACGGGAATAATTAAAATCCCCCTGCAGTATTTTGTAACTCTGCTCATAATTAAAATACAGTTCAGGATATTTCTGATCAATCAGAGATTTTCCCTGAGGGGTCATAATATTGGTAGAATTCGGAGAATATTTCAGGGTGAAAAGGGTATTGAAGTTTCTGTAAGATGTTCCCCGGTCTCTGAACTGATAATCGAATTCAGCTTCTTCTGTGTTTCTTCTTACGGCAAGAGCAACGGTAAGTCCGTTGGTGACATCGTTCAGGTAAGATAATGACATTCCTTTAAAGTGGAAATACCGGTCATTGTTCAGATTATTCCCGAAGTTCATCATTCTCATCTTGAAATTCCACATTTTTCGGTTGAATTCTCCGGATGCTGTCACATCATCATACACTTCAAATCTGAAAAAGGAATTCTTTTCCAGTGTGGTTTTCATATCAAGCCCCATTCCGTACTTCCATTTTCGGTCTTTCACACCATATGCAAAATAGTAGTCGGGTGAAAAATAAGGGTTGAAATTTTCATTCAGCTTGGCTTTTAAACCTAATCTGAAACCTTCATAGGAGTTATAATTGACAATTTCATCCACAGCAAAGTCTACAGAACCGACTCTGATCTGCCCGTTCAGTAAACCTGATAAAATCTGTGCTTTGCTGTCGATTTTATATTTTTTACCTAAACTGTCGATGGTTTTATAGGTATTTTGTTCCCTTTCGGTAAGGGGATCTGTCCTGTAGCGGTCCAGAGATTGACCGTCAATATTTTTTACCGAGAAAGTATAGCCTTTAAAATCCTTTGGATCTTCTTCAATAGGAGATTCGAAATCAAAATATTTTGAGGTAAGAAAAGCATAGGTCCCAAAGCTTTTTTTGTCTTTCTTATCATCGGCATGCACTTTGTCATCCATGGCCATTTTACCCATTTTAAGCTTGGCTTTTTCATGGGCAAGGAACCATTTGTTATTGTAGAATACCCAGGTACTGGTAATAATTCCTTCGTTTTTATTTTTACTGAAATTCTCGATTTTTTTGATTCCGTACGTTTCAGTATCTACATAAATAGCACCGTTATACTTTCGTTTTCTGTCCGGCTTTTTGTAATTTACCTCACGGAAGCGGATCACAAAGTTTTTCCTTCCGTCAAGGGTAACCGTATCTGAAAGAAAGAATCTGTACAGTCCTCTGTTTTCGGGTTTTATCTGTTCGGGAACAACATCCCTGTTACTTTGCTGTAGCGCGATCATTTCGTAAATAGGCTGCTTCAGACCGGAGATTCTGTTGTCCAGAATATTGATCTTTTCACCATACTTTTTGGAGTACAAAAACTCCTGAGCCCTTTCCCAAAGGAAGAGTTTACTTTTTGAAAATATTTTTCTTGCGTTGATATTATTCAGCGAGTCTTTTTCCCTTTTTTTCTTGAAAATATTTAAATCATTAAAATACTGATTAAACTGCGAAAGACTGTCCTCATCAATATCCAGAGAGATTTTTTCGTAGGATTTGTAAGAATAGGATCCTAAACTTTTGGGTGAGTTTTCTTTGAATAATTTATTGACTTTTTTAAGAATTTCCAGAGCCCTGGGATCACTTTTGTCTTCAATAACAACCGCTTCAATGTTGGTTGTCTGTGATGTTTTTTTAAGCAGGGAAACTTCCATGCTGCTCTCAACTGTGATACTTTCTCTCTGATAAGAATCTGCATCAATATCAATATTTTTACATCCTGTTTTAAACTCCAGAATACCCTGTTCATTCGTATATCCGATAACGGAATTGTCACAGGATATTTTTGCATTACGGACAGGTTTTTGGCTGGCGTCATCCACAACCTTAATTTTTGATTGTGAATACCCCAAAAAGCAGATCAGGAAAAATAATAACAGTAAACCCCTTTTCATGTAAAAAAACTACGTCAAAAATAATGATATTTATTGTTGTAAAAAAGTTTTTAACAGAGTATAACATTGATTTAATCTAATGTTTTCATGGAAGTTCCAAAGGTAAAATCAAACAAAGAAATGAGCCACATAGTCTTTCTTTGTTTTACCAGAATTTCTAAATAAAAAAACTCCCGGACAGTTCATATTCAGGAGTTTTTATTGTTTATTTGTGTTTTAGAATCGTTTATTGATCATCCAGCGCTTTCATAAATTCAATAATATCATCAACTTCTTTGTCGGTAAGCTGTAATGGTGCATCAGAAAGTGTCTGATTATCTACTTTAAATCCGAAAGCTTTTCCACCGCCTTTGTTATAGAAATTCATCACTTCTTTCAGGGTTTTATACCCGCCGTTGTGCATATAAGGAGCTGTTTTGTTAATATTTCTAAGTGTTGGCGTTTTAAAGGAATGCTGCAGGGAAAAAACTGTTTCATGGAATTTTCCCCGTCCCGGATCCGTGTCAAATGTTTTATTTTCTCCGTTAATTGCTGCTCCCAGGACTTCCTGTTCTGTTTTTTTGAAATTCGGAGGAACCGTTCCATTGAATAAGGGAAGGAAATGACAGATGGCACACTGGGCTTTTCCCACAAAAAGATTGAAACCACGCTTTTGATTGTCTGTCATCGCTGATTTATTTCCTCTCATATATTCATCAAAATCTGAATTGAATTTTGCGAGCGAACGAATATAGCTCGCCAGTACATTCTGAAGCTGCCAGACCTCTGTTTTTTGTGAATGATAGATCTTTTTAAATGCGGCCTGATAGTTTTTATCCTGATTGATTTTGGAAAGAATAACATTCAGATCACCGTGCATTTCTTCTTTATTGGAGATTACATCAGAGCTTTGCCCTTCCAGGTCATCCTTTCTCATATCCCAAAACTGGCCATGCTGATAGCCTGCATAATTGAGCGAAGGGGTATTTCTTGCCAGTTCCGAATTTTCAAGGGACATTGCTCTGGCTAGACCGTCTGTAAATGCTTTCTCTGGAATATGGCATGTTGCACAGCTTCGGTTATTGCTGTTGGATAATATTTTATCATTAAAAAGCTGATGTCCAAGAGCTGCCTTTTCTTCAGAGTAGGCGTATTCTTTTCCGGGAGTGAAAGCATTAGGATTAAAAGCATTTTTACTAAAGAATGTAGCTGTATTTTTGTTTAAAGCAGTGGTTACCTCAACATCAGGAATGTTCTCCTGCTTTTTAAAATCAAGCATCAGAGCTGTGATCCTGTTCAAATGATCCGGAATGAAATTCACGTAGTCAAACGTATTTTTGTCTGTGTTTTTTTTCAGTATTTCAATGGTTGAATTGATTGCTGTAACAATATTTTTTAAAGCTTTGTTTTTAGAGTGGTCAGTGGAGATCTGTTCCAAAGTTTCTTTAATTCCTTGCAGAGAAGATGGCATTTCCTGTAAAAATGTTCCCGAAACCGGAGTGTCAAAACCTGAAATTCCCAGACTGGAAATTCTGAAAGCCTCCTGTCTTAAGGCATCAAAGACCTGATCTTTACTGATAGTAATAACCTGAAAGTTGGTTTCTATGGTATTGCTTTTATTGATGAGCTTATTGAGCATTCGGATTACTTCTTCTTTATTCGCTTTTTCGTAAGGGTAGAACATCTCTTCCAGCACCTGTAAGCCTTCAGGTTCTATTTCAGTATGTTCATCCATTTCTATTTCGGGAAGGGCCGGGCCATTGATAAACCTTGCAGAGTGGGGAAGGAAGTATTCTACAGCCCATTCCATTTTATTGTAGGTTTTTCGGATATCCTGGAATTTCTCCTGAAGAAGTTTTTCATCAGCATCTTTAGCAACAAGAGCCTTCAGTTCATTGATCTGTTTTTCAAAATCAGCATTGGTTTTGATGATCCTGTTTTTTACAGAACCAAGATCTTCGTATACGGGCTGCTGCTTATCATTTTTGCAATGGTAAAGCGTAAAAAGTGCTGCTGCACAGTATAAGAAAAGGAGTATCGGGTATTTTGAAAGTTTACTCATAAGGATGAAAAAGTATCAACAGAGGTTTTCTATTGATACTTTAATTGAATTTGATATGAAGGAATTAAAACTATTTTTCTACGTTTCTGATGATAACAATCTGTCCGCCTTCTTTGTTGGCGTTGATTCCGGAACCGTCAGGATTTTTGAATTTATCCAGCTGCCAGGTATGAGAGTGAATATTCACAGAGAATGTATTCGGAATTCCGATGATGTCTGAAATATCAACCATTGCCCCGAATTCCCATGAACCGAATTTCTGAAGGTCTCCGGATTGGTTGTAAGCAGTCTGCCATGCAGAGTCACCTCTGTTGTGCCTCATGTTCAGCCATGGTTTGTATTGTTTGGTGGCAATATTCAGCTGCCAGATATAAGAATCGTGTTTTGCATTTTTGTAATAAGAATCTCCGTCTTCCTGGATGTATACGAAATTTTCAGTCACACATAAGTTATCAGGATTGATCAGATTATTTCCCGGATTAGAGTCTCCTTCAGCCACCACTTCCAGTTTTCCTGTCAGCATATTATTGGCGTTCAGAACAAGCTTGTAAACTCTTCCCCACATGGTTAATCCGGCTTTTGGATTAACACCGTCAGAAGATTCTCCGGTAGCAGTAAAGTAGATTTCTCTTCCTTTTCCAGCTCCTTTTCTGTAATCTACATCTTCTACTCTTGAAAAGCGGATCGCATTATTGTCAATATTTTTCTGGTTGATCTGAGCTCCGGTAAGGTTTTTAGCGTTCGGAATTTCTACGAACTCTACGTCGTAGCTGCTTCCTTTCGTCATATCCGTTTCAGTATAGTTGCTGTTGGTTCTTTTTAAAGAATACAACTTACCGTTATCAAGATCTCCCTGTGTATCTGCTACATACATGATCAGCTGTCCTGCAGATTGGTGTGAAGAAGAATAAGACTGGTCTTCACCAATGATGATATAGGTTTTTCCGTTAGAAACATCTTTAGGAAGCGGAACTGCATTTTCCATAGAAGCCTTTCCTAATGCCGGTTTTACCCTTGTTTTATCAGTTGCCTGAGACACTGGTGCCAAAGGGTTTAAAGCATGTACCATACTTTCTTCACCTGATTCTCCTGCGGTAAGGAATGCACTGAAACCATGAATTTCCGGAGTTGCCAATGTAGCGGAGCATAACCTTGTCATTCCTCCGGTTCCGTTTAAGATATATTCTCCTTTTACAGGCTTAAAAGTTTTGTCTAAATAGACTCTTGATACCGATTGTTTGATCTCGTGATTTGTGATCATCAGGTAACCGTCAGAGTTTGGATCTTTCATAAGTCCCATTCCGTCCGGCTGTCCTCCGAAAACGAAATCCGGTGAACCTGGAAGCATATCGGAACTGGAAATAAGGGTGGTTATATTTAAATTTTCAAAACCCTGCATTCCATAAACGAAAGCGGGTTCTTTAGAAAAATTTTCAAGTTTGATTTTATCATTGACAGGAGTGTCCGAGTTACCGTTGTCATCATTGCAGCCTTGAAATACAAGAGAAGCAAAGACCAGAGCTCCAATAGTTTTGTTTATTTTCATAATTACATTTTTTGAATTTCGATTATGGCAAAACTAAAGGTCTTGTATTAACTGAGTTTTAAAAAGATAAAACAAATAGTTTAAGATTAAGTAATGGTTTGTTAAGATAAGATCAATAATTAGAACGGATATAAATAGAAAGCCTTTGATGAATATGTTCGTAATAAGAATAATATATTATAACGCAGTGTACGCAAAATTTTTATTTTCCGCTTTTTCGTTCGCAAAGGCGTTACACTCAGCTATGAAATAATAGCGTTTTTTGCTAAATAAAATGCCTTTGCGAACGAAAATATTGATGATAGCATGAGCGTTTCTTTGTGATCCTTAGCGTTAAATAAAACCTATATCCGGCTTGTGTAATTTTTCAAATTATTTTTATTTCCCGCTGATTTCCACAGATTATGCAGATGTTTGTGGAAAATCTGCGCAATCTGTTTCATCTGCAAGAAGTAAGAATACTACACACGCTTCGTCAGAATCAATGAAGTTGATTTTCTTCTCTGCTCCCTTCTATACGAAGTGCTATACGAAAAACTTTGCGTTAAGAATATAATAGGAGAGCTAGGGTAAAACAACTCCGGCTGTCTCAAAATTGAGACAGCCGGAGTTAAAATTTATAGTAGAGGTTTCTATTTTAGATATTCAATGCTTTTTGGTAAGCGTCTTCTAACCCTTCAAGGTTTTTACCACCAGCAGTAGCGAAACCTGGGTTTCCACCACCGCCGCCTTGGATTTCTTTAGCAAGGTCTTTTACGATAGCTCCAGCCTGGTAATCTGCTGCCAGATCATCAGAAACTCCAACGGTAATCATTGGTTTTCCGTCTGCATCAGAAAGAATAATCGTTACTGAAGTAGGAATTTCTCTCTTTAACTGGAAAACGATGTCTTTTACAGAACCTGCATCCAGAGAAGTTTTCTTCACAAGAAGCTGCTTGTTGCCTTTCTGCTCATAAGCATTCTTCCATTCTCCGATTTCTCCTTTTGCTTTTTCCTTTTTAAGAGCATCTACTTCAGCCTTCAATGAAGTGTTTTCTTCGATCAGTTTTTCGATCGATCTTACCACATCTTTAGACTTTAATAGCTGGGAAAGCTCAGTGATCTGTTTTTCAAGATTGTTGAAATACTCTTCGGATTTATCTCCCGAAATAGCCTCAATCCTTCTGATTCCTGCAGCAGCAGAACCTTCGGAAGTGATTTTAAAATGACCGATTTCGCTGGTGTTTTTTACGTGAGTTCCTCCGCAAAGTTCTTTTGAACTTCCAAACTGGATCATTCTCACACTGTCACCATATTTTTCACCAAACAAAGCCATTGCTCCCTTATCCAGAGCTTCCTGAATCGGAATATTTCTGAATTCCTGTAAAGCAATACTTTCTTTGATCTTTTTATTTACTTTTTCTTCAATTAATGCTAATTCTTCTTCCGTCATTTTGTTGAAATGAGAGAAGTCGAAACGAAGATAATCAGGACCTACATAAGAACCTTTCTGTTCTACGTGAGTTCCTAACACCTCTCTTAAAGCTTCGTGCAGAAGGTGAGTCACAGAGTGGTTGGCCTGAGAATTTTTTCTTTCGGAAGCGTTTACTTTAGCATAGAAAACAGCACCAGCATCTTTAGGAAGACCGTTGATCAATGAAATAATCAATCCGTTTTCTTTTTTAGTTTCCAACACTTCAAAACTTTCAACAGCGTTTTCAAGAATACCTTTGTCTCCAACCTGTCCACCTCCTTCAGGATAGAAAGGAGAGCTGCTTAATACCACCTGATAGAATTCTCCGTCTTTGTTTTCTACCTTTCTGTATCTTGTAATATAGGTTTCAGATTCAAGCTGATCATATCCTACAAAGTTTTCATCTCTTTCCTCCAAAGTAACCCAGTCGTAAACTTTCTGGGCAGAATCAGCTTTTGAACGAAGCTTCTGTTTCTCCATTTCAGCTTTGAAACCAGCTTCATCAATTGTTAATCCTTTTTCCTCAGCAATAATTCTTGTTAAGTCATCAGGGAAACCGTACGTGTCATACAGTTCAAAAACTTCTTCACTTGGTAATACTTTCTGGTTATTGCCAATTGTTTGCTGGATCAGTTTTTCAACTCTGATCAGGCCATTTTCAATAGTTTTTAAGAAAGAATCTTCTTCACTTTTGATCACTTCAGCAACAAGTTTTCCCTGTTTTTCGATTTCCGGGAAGAAGGTTCCCATCTGCTCCTGCAGTACAGCCACCAGTTTGTAAAGGAAAGGCTCTTTCATATCCAGGAATCGGTAAGAATAAGAAATTCCTCTTCTTAAAATTCTTCTGATAACATATCCCGCACCTCCGTTGGAAGGCAATTGTCCGTCTGCAATAGCAAAAGAAACTGCTCTGATGTGGTCTACCACAACACGGATCGCAATATCCTTTTCGTCTTGTAAAATTCCGGTATATTTTTTACCTGAAAGTTCCTCAACTTTAGCAATAAGCGGAGTGAAAACATCCGTATCATAGTTGGAAGACTTCCCTTGAAGCGCCATACAAAGACGCTCAAAGCCCATTCCCGTATCTACGTGTTGAGCAGGAAGCTTCTCTAAAGATTTATCTGCCTTTCTGTTGAATTCCATGAAAACCAGGTTCCATACTTCAACAACCTGCGGGTGGTCCTGATTCACAAGGGAAATTCCCGGAACTGCTGCTTTTTCTTCAGGAGTTCTCAGGTCAATATGGATTTCCGAACACGGCCCGCACGGTCCGCTTTCTCCCATTTCCCAGAAGTTATCTTTTTTATTTCCGTTGATGATTCTGTCCTCTGAAATGTGAGATTTCCAGAAGTCATAAGCATCCTGGTCTCTGTCCAGATTTTCTGAAGCATCCCCTTCAAAAATGGTAACGTATAAATTTTCTTTTGGAATTCCGTATACTTCAGTCAGTAATTCCCAGGCAAAAGCAATAGCCTCTTTTTTGAAGTAATCCCCGAAAGACCAGTTTCCCAACATTTCAAACATAGTGTGGTGGTAAGTATCTCTCCCTACATCATCCAGGTCATTGTGCTTCCCTGAAACTCTCAGACACTTCTGTGTATCGGCAATTCTAGGGGCGGTAGGGGTTTTGTAGCCAAGGAAAAAATCCTTGAACTGCGTCATTCCGGAGTTGGAAAACATAAGGGTAGGGTCGTCTTTCAGCACAATAGGAGCTGAAGGAACGATTAAATGCTCCTTACTTTTAAAATAATCTAAAAATTTTTGACGTATCTCTTGTGATGTCATAGTATTGCTTTTGCTTTTTTTAGTATCAAATTTTGATAAGATGCAAATTTACTATTTTTAAGCGATTTGTAATAATTTTATGCTATGTTTTGAATGGTGCCCGGCTTTGGATATGGATGTGTCCTAAACCTCACGGGTTTTCAAAACCTGTAAGGTTTGAGATGGCAAGTTTGTAATGACTGTAATCAATAATAATCGATCTCATTTTGCAATTTTCCATTTAACTTCCTACCTTCGTTGCGATCTGAAAAAAGACAAAAAATCCTTCCAATGACAAAAGATGAAGAACTGAAAAGCTGGATAGAACAATATTCAGGGCCGCTTTTGAAGCGGGCACTGTACGTACTTTCAAATAAAGAAGATGCACAGGATGTTGTTCAGGAAGTTTTTTTTGCTGCTTACTCAGCTTTTGATTCTTTTGAAGGGAAAAGCAATGCGCTTACATGGCTGATGGCTATTCTGAACAGGAAAGTGGCCGATTTTTACCGTAAAAAATATAAATCTGAACCCAATATCCGACTCGATCATTTTTTTGATGAAACAGGATCATGGAAACACAATGATGTTTTAAATGACTGGAATGTATCAGGAGAAGGGGATGAGCTTTTAGACAACAAGGATTTTAATAAAACACTCGAGGAATGTATTGAGGAATTGCCCTCCAAATGGAAGATTCTGTTGAAAATGTATTATATTGAAGAAAAAAAAGCACCGGAAGTAAGTCAGGAATTGAATGTTTCCACGACTAATCTATGGAAGATTTTGCAGAGAAGCCGCATGCAGCTCAGAGAATGTCTGGAGTTCAACTGGTTTTCAAAATCATAAGAAATCATGATACGAAGAATACTACATAAATTATTTTTACCGTGCAGTGAAGCTACTTTACTGATGGAAAAGAGGAATGCCCAATCCATATCTGCCAGAGAAAACAGGATGCTCAGCATGCACCTGATGATCTGTAAATGGTGCAGGATGTACAATGAAAAGCTGGCTCTTCTGGATAAAGCTTTTAAAAAGACTTTTTCTGAAAAAGAAACTGAAATTAATGATTCTGAAATTCAGGACTTTAAAAATAAAATGATCGATAAATTAAATTTCTAGGATAATTTCTGTCAGGATTTTAAAATAGCACCGACTATACTTTTGAAAACAATAAAGTATTCATTTAAAATCTTAAAAATATGGTCGGAACAGTACAGGAATCTAAAAATCAATTAACCCGAATCGGGTATTATATTTCGCTTTTCGGAGCAGCACTTATTTTACTGTGGATTGGTATATTCAAATTCACTCCCACAGAAGCAGCTGCAATAAAACCTTTGGTAGAAAACCATTTCTTAACTTTTTTCGTATATAAGATTATGAGTGCTCAGGCAGTGTCAAATCTTATCGGAGCGATAGAAATTATCATTGCATTACTCCTGATATTTAGTGCGAAATTTGCTGTACTCAAAAAGTATGCAGGTGTAGGAATGATCGTAACTTTTCTGGTAACATTAAGTTATTTATTGACAACACCGGGAATGTGGAAAATAGTGGACGGAGTGCCTGTGACGGATTTCTTTATTCTGAAAGACCTTATGTTTTTAGGATTTGGAGTAATGATCATTCAAAATAATAAGTAATGAATAAAAAAGTAAAAATGAAGAATATATTAATTGCACTCGGAATCATTCTGGGTATAGCAGTATTTGCTGCGGAATCAGGGCTTTTCAGAAAAGCAAAGTCCAATGTGGTGGAAATAAAAAAAGAAAATGAGGAAATTATGGATAACAAGAACGTTAAAGAGATTTATTTTGCAGGTGGATGTTTCTGGGGAACAGAACATTTTTTTCAACAGATTCGTGGCGTGGTAGGAACAGAAGTTGGTTATGCCAACGGTAATACCAAAAATCCTACTTATGAAGAAGTCGTAAGCCATACAACAGGTTTCGCAGAAACCGTAAAAGTAAAATATGATCCTGAGCAGGTAGATCTGAAACTATTGATTGATCTGTATTTTAAAACCATTGATCCTACAAGCAAAGATCAGCAGGGAAATGACAGAGGAAACCAGTACAGAACAGGAATCTATTTCACTGATAAAACAGATGAAGCGGTGGTAAAAGCGGAAGTTCAGAAGCTGGCAAAGAATTATCATAAACCAGTAGTTGTAGAAACTATTCCATTGAAAAATTTCTACAGAGCTGAAGACTATCATCAGGATTATCTGGATAAAAATCCAGGCGGTTACTGTCATATTGAACCGGGACTTTTTGAAATGGCCAAAAAAGCCAACCCGCTTCCAAAACCGGCTTACCAAAAGCAGGATAAAAAAGTTTTAAAAGAAAAACTGACTGCAGAACAATATAATGTTACCCAGGAAAACGGTACCGAAAGACCTTTCCAGAATGAGTACTGGAATGAAACCCGTGAAGGAATTTATGTAGATATTACAACAGGGGAACCTTTGTTTGTCTCTACCGATAAATTTGAATCCGGATGCGGATGGCCAAGTTTCTCAAAACCGATTACCAAAGGTTTGATTGATGAAAAACTGGATCGTTCCCATGGTATGGATAGAGTAGAAGTAAGAAGTAAAACGGGGGATGCTCACCTGGGACACGTTTTCACAGACGGGCCGCAGGATAAAGGAGGACTTCGTTACTGTATCAACAGTGCTTCACTGAAATTTATTCCGAAAGCTGAAATGGAAAGCAAAGGATACGGAAAATATCTTCCGTTGTTAGATAAAAAGTAATATGAAAGGAAGGCTGCCGTTGGGCAGCCTTTTTATATTGAATTAATGATGTAGTTGAAATCTTTCTTTGATGCTGAACATGGAGATGTTCAGAAATAGGAGAAATCCGAAAATAAAGTAATAGGTATCTTTCGGAAGTTCTGCGAGACGCAATTGTATTTTTTCAAAAAAATCAGGTTTATATTCTGGTCTGATAACATCATTACAAAGTAAACATTCATATTCAGGATATTGCACCTTAGGATCAATATAGCTATAAACCGCAAAAATATGTCCTGTTTTCTCAAGGTCAACGGCATACTGTTCCTGTTTGGCAATTGCAAGATCATTCAAAACTGAGACAAAATCACCATAACTATTATTTTGATCTAAAATAAACTCAATACCAGACTCTTTCTCATTTCTTTTCTGGAGTTTTTTCAGTTCAGAAACATATGATTTTGAATTTTCTTTAGCAGTACCAGGGGCTATTTTTATTTTTTGGTAATTCCAGTTTCTTACAGGTTCAAAACTTGCAAAAGTATTTTTAATCCCCTCTCTTTCTTTGGCAGGAAGTCCAATATCTATCACAGAAACATTAATATCTTCAAACTTTTGGTTTCCATAATACCAGAATAAAACAGGAATCAGCAAGGCACTGATCAATCCTGGAAAGTAGTATATTTTTTTCATGGCTGGTTTTTAACAGTACCGAATGAAAATTTTAAGCCAAAAAAAGTGATCCGAAAACGAACCACTTAAAAATAATCTTTAAATATTTTAATTTTTTAAATCTTTAAATCCTAAATATAGCCGTCTACCAATCCCTTTTTCTCAGAATCCAGTACGAACCGAATATAAAAATAGCACACCACACCAGACAAGCGATAAGGCTTTCCGTAGGGTAGTGGAACTCATATTGTAAGCCCATCATTTTAGCCATATTTAATCTCATCATTGGGTTAGGAATAAGGCTGGACATGCTTTCAAGCGGTAAAAGGTGCGAGATAAAAAAATCATTCTGAAGAACCTCATTTCTTTGCGGTCCCTGCATTCCCTTTACTTTTGAATACGTTTCAAGAGCGGTTAAAATTCCTTCGCCAATCCAGAAAACGAAAAGGGCAAGAAAAACAAAAACAGATTTTCTCAGTAAAATGGAAAGGAACATTAAGAAGCAAAAGAACGTAAATAGCTTCACAAAATAATTTCCAATAAAGAACATTTCAGCAAAAGCCTTGGTAGAGTCCGTTGTATTCGAATATTGATAGCCCAGAAACAAAGTAATTCCCAACACAATGGCTGTCGAAACAATAGTGAAAATGCTTATCGTCAGCAATTTTGAAGTGATGAATTCCTTTCTGCTTAGCCCATCAATCGTGTTTTGCTTGAACATTCTGTTGCTGAATTCCTGGGAAATAGAGAAAACAATGATCAGTCCCAGGAAAATTTTCAATAAAGCAACAATCCATGTGGTGAAATTCCAGATTTCCGGGAAATTATAAATTCCCTGTTCTTTTAAATTGATCGTTCCTCCAAAAACATCAAAGTCAACCAATCCAATGAAAAGTAAAGCAATAAGAATGGCGAAATAAAGTATCGTGAAAACTCTGAACGGTTTATAGTTCAGGTTTTTGTAATATTCAAGTTTTAATAATTTGATCATGATTAATTGGTGTTTTTTACAAGTTCAAGGAATTGAGATTCTAGAGATAATTTTTTCTTTGTTAAATGAGAAAGATAGATTCCTTTTTCAGCTAGTTTCTGATTCATTGCCGAAGCTGAAATAGAAGCGTCATCACGGATCTGAGCTTTGATAAGATCACCTTCCTGATTGATGGACGAGAACCACTGAAGTTCGTTCAACGCATTTAAAAGTAATGTGTTATTATCAGCTTTCAGCTCAAAATATCCGTTGTTGGAAGTCATTTCATCCACCCTTCCGCAGTAAATGGAATTTCCTTCCTTCAAGACAATGACATGACTGCAGATTTTTTCAATTTCATCCAGAAGATGGCTTGCAATGATAATGGTGATTCCCTGCTTGGCAATATCACTGATAATTTCTCTGATCTGAATGATTCCTTCAGGATCCAGTCCGTTGGTGGGTTCATCCAATATCATCACTTCAGGATTGTTGAGCATCGCTGAAGCTATGGCCAGACGCTGTTTCATTCCTAAAGAGAAAGTTTTGAAAGTATCTTTTCTTCTTTCATATAGATTAACCGTTTTCAGAACTTCGTCAATCCTTGAGTAGGGTGTTTGCTTAATTTCAGCGACAATCTTAAGGTTGGTTTCTGCGCTTAAATAAGGATAAAAGTTAGGCTGTTCGATAATTGCTCCGATCTTTTTTAAGGTGTCAGGATCAGTTCCTTTCTTGCCAAACCAGAACCAGTCTCCGCTGGTGGGATTGATGGTTGAAAGCAGCATCCCGAAAGTAGTGGATTTTCCGCTTCCGTTCGGTCCCAAAAGGCCATAAACATTTCCTCTCTCGACATCAAAAGAAATATTGTTGACCACAACTCTTTTGAATTTTTTCGTCAAATTTTTTACTGATAAAATCTTTTCCATGTAATTTGTTTTACATAGTAGTAGTCTATATAAATTAGAGAATGTTACAGAATTATCATAAATCAATATTAATTTATGGACAAATACATTAAATTTGATAGAATTAATCAACAGTTATGAAGCTAATTGAACTGGCAGAAGAATTAAATGTATCTGCAGAAGCCATAAAACAGTTTATCCAGGATTTTGATCTTGAACTGGTAGATTGTATCAGTACCAATTTTGAGGTAAAAAAAGATTTTGAAAAATTTGCCCGCGAAAATGTAGATTTTTTAAGATTGTATGAAAAAGATCTTGATAAGAATAAAACCCTGGAGCAGATTGCCGAAGTCATTAAGCAGCCAAAAGACAAGGTTGAAAAGGTGATCAAAGACAATAATCTCAATATTTTCGATAATGGTTTTTACAAATCCTCCATATCAAGCTATGGAATTGATAATAAACTGGGAGGGAATTATCAGTTTGTCTACGATTATTTTGGGCACAAAACCAGCCTTCAGCAAAGAGATTTTATCGGATACAGAGACCTGTTTTTTTATACATCTACTGTTCTGGAACCCTTCCTGAATCCGCAGCAGATCAAAGACTGGGGCATCAACAAGCCTGCAGGGATTATTCTGTACGGACCTCCCGGAAGCGGTAAGATATTCTGGGCCAACAAAATTGCTGAAATTATCGGGTATCAGTTTAAAGAAGTCAAAAAACATTATTTGGGAACTTCGCTGATTGATGGAAATGAGATCAATTTCAGTGATTTCCTGGTGAGTATGATGAAGGAAAACAAAATGCTTCTTTTTATGGATGATTTTGATGAAATTATGATGCAGAGAAGGGCGGAAACAGACATTGCTTCCTGCAATCTTGAGGCTCAGGAACTGATTCTTCACTACATCGGAAAGTTTGAAAAAGAAGGTGTTTTAATGGTAGGTTCAGCTAATTCTGTGGCTGAAATTGATGAGGAAATTCTTGCACCCGGAAGATTTGATGTGCTGATTCCTATTTTTCCACCCAATGCTGCTGAGCGCTCGGAAATCATTCTTTACGCCATGACCAGAGGATTGGAAGAAGATTCTTTACTCTATAAAATACTTAAAAACAACAAGGCTGATAAGGTTCCATTCTGGCATGAAATCTCTTCAAAGATGAAAGCCTTCAGTAACACAATGCTGATAGACTTTACCCAAAGTTTAAAGAAAAGAATCAAAAACCTTTATCAGAGAACCAGAAACGAAAAGCTGAAAATTGATCAGAAAATTTTAGACAGCGCATTAAGGGATGCAGGATCAAAACTTACTGAAGAATATCTTGATCAGGTAGCACGATTTCTTGCGGATGCCATTATCAATAATTTTGATGACTTCAGGTTTAGGATTCAGGCTCTGAAAAATGAACTGGAAACCTACAGAGTTGTCGAAGAGCCGCAAAGAGCAATAGGATTCCAGCATAATCAAGAAGGAGATAAAGGATAACCGCGTTTAAAGTTCAAGGTTAAAGTTTAAGGCTTTATAAAAATTACTCATTACCTATTACTCATTATTTATGAACAGTATTTGGGAACTGGATACTTTCTACAGAAAAAGAGACATCATCATTATTGGTGCGGGGTTTTCCGGGCTTTGGACAGCCATATCCATAAAGGAGAAGTATCCTGAAAAATCTGTTCTCATTATTGAGCGGAATAGCATTCCATTGGGTGCTTCCACAAGAAATGCCGGATTTGCCTGCTTTGGAAGTCTTACCGAAGTCATTGCCGATTCTGAGAAAATGGGCTGGGAAAAAACACTGGAGCTTGTTACAATGAGATTTAACGGACTTCAGAAAATCCAGCATTATTTTAAACATGATGAAATTGATTTTGAACTGAATGGAGGTTATGAAATTATAAATAATGAAGACCCTTTATCTCATATTGAAGTAGTCAATGAAAAACTGAAAACAATAACCGGATTGGCTCAGACTTATGCTTTGAATCAAAATAAAATACAGGAATTCGGACTCGGAAAATCTGAATTCCTGATAGAAAATCCCTGTGAAGGAGGTCTTCACTCCGGCAAGTTAGTACAGAAACTGCTGGAGAAATGTCACGAACTGAAAATTGAGTTTTTATTTGGAACGGAAGTTCAAAATATTGAAGAAACAGACAAAGTTGAGGTGCAGCTTTCAACTGATCTTTCTGTAATCGCCGAGCAGCTTATTTATTGTACCAATGCATTCACTTCAAAATTTCTGGAAAAAGAAAATATCATTCCGGCCCGTGGGCAGGTTCTTCTGACAGAACCGATAGAAGGATTGAAGCTCAAGGGCACATTCCATTACGATGAAGGCTACTATTATTTCAGAAATGTAGGAAACCGGATATTACTAGGTGGCGGGCGAAATAAGGATTTTAAAACAGAAGAAACAACGGTTTTTGAAACAACGGAATTTTTACAGGATCATCTGGAAAAGTTTTTAAAAGAAATTGTTCTTCCCGGTAATAATTTTAAAATTGCCCTTCGCTGGTCAGGAATAATGGCTATGGGCGAAGAAAAGTCACCTATTGTAAAACAACTTTCAGAAAGACAGTTTTGCGCGGTAAGACTTTCAGGAATGGGAGTTGCTTTAGCTCCGAAAATAGGAGAGATAATAGCAGAAATGATTTAATAGATGGATTGGTAGTATAAAATTTGTGATTAATAAGTTTTTATTGAAAAGAAATTAGAAGTTGGCTGGAAGCTAGAAGCTGGAGGTTGGAAGCTAAGGGCACATTCTCGACTCCAAAACTCTATAAATCGAATCTTGAAACTTTTTCCTCAAACACGCTCTAACTCTAAAATCCTCAAACCCCACTACCCGAATCCAAAACGGATGCATTCTCAAACCCTAAAACTCTCAAACTCTACAACTCGAATCCCGCACCTCGAAAACTCGAATCCTAAACCTCTCCACTCTAAAAGAATTCCTTATTTTTGCAAAAAAAAACATTCGTGATTAACAACGACCAGATAAAAGAAGTTCAATCCAGGATTGAAGACTTACACAGATACCTTCAGATTGAGAAAAAGAAGATTGAAATTGCCAATGATGATGAAAAAACTGCAGCACCGGAATTTTGGGACAATCCAAAAACAGCTGAAGCTTTTTTAAAGCAGCTTCGTTCCAAGAAAAAATGGGTAGAAAGCTATGATGAGATCCAGACACAGTTTGAAGATCTGCAGGTTTTGGCTGATTTTGCTAAAGAAGATCCGGATTCTGAAAAAGAACTGGATGAAACATTCCCGCAATTGGTGGAAAAAATTGAAGACCTGGAATTCAAAAATATGCTTTCCAATGAAGGCGATGAGCTTTCTGCAGTGCTGCAGATAACAGCAGGAGCAGGAGGAACAGAAAGTTGTGACTGGGCAGCTATGCTGATGAGAATGTATACCATGTGGGCAGAAAAACAAGGCTATAAAATCCGTGAACTGAACTTCCAGGAAGGGGATGTGGCCGGAGTGAAGACTGTTACCCTTGAAATTGAAGGTGAATTTGCTTTCGGATATTTAAGAGGTGAAAACGGAGTACACCGTTTGGTAAGAATTTCTCCTTTTGACAGTAATGCGAAACGCCATACCAGTTTTGTTTCCGTATATGTTTATCCTTTGGTGGATGATACCATTGAAATCAACATCAATCCTGCCGATATCAGCTTTGAAACGATGAGAGCTTCCGGAGCAGGAGGACAGAACGTAAACAAGGTGGAAACGGCTGTACGTCTTCGCCACGCTCCTACAGGAATTATTATTGAAAACTCAGAATCCCGTTCTCAGCTTCAGAATAAAGAAAAGGCAATGCAGCTCCTTCGTTCAAGACTCTACGAAATGGAATTGGAAGAGCGTATGAAAGCCAGAAACGAGATTGAAGCCAACAAGATGAAGATCGAGTGGGGAAGCCAGATCAGAAACTACGTCATGCATCCTTACAAACTGGTAAAAGATGTACGTTCAGGTCATGAAACGTCAGATGTGGATGCGGTAATGAATGGTAATATCACTCCTTTCCTGAAAGCATTCTTAATGGCCGATGGAACCGCAGTTTCCGATGATGATCTCGACTTATAAAAATCATGTTTGAATTTTAGTTAAAATCTTATAATTAATTTTTGTTTCAGACATTTTAGACTTACTTTTGTTGTTCATCGATATTTATGGAAGATTTCAATAGCTGGAAGGATTTATTAAACCCGGAATTTTATATAAAAATGGGAGGGTTTTGGCTGATTTTGTTTATTGTTTTTGCTGAAACGGGTCTTTTTGTAGGATTTTTTCTACCTGGGGATTCTCTACTTTTCGTTTCGGGAATTTATGCCGTTGAAATCATCAAAGAGACTTTTGGCTCTACAGGGAGCGATTTTTTAGATACCACCTTATTGGCTTCAGGAGTAGCTCTTGCTGCTATTATTGGAAATGAAGTAGGATATTACTTCGGAAGAAAAGCAGGACCAGCTTTGTATAAAAGACCGGATTCAATGCTATTTAAGAAAAAATACCTTTACCAGGCACACGATTTCTTTGAAAAACACGGAGCATTAGCAGTTATTATGGCAAGATTCTTACCGGTTGTAAGAACTTTTACTCCTATTGTAGCAGGTATCGTAAAGATGGATAAAAAAGAGTTTTTAAGAGATAATATTATTGGAGCTGTATTATGGTCTTTTATTCTGATCTTTGCAGGACATTATCTTGACAAGCTTTTTATGGAGCAGTTTGGCATCAACCTGAAAGAGAAACTGGAATACATCATTATTGTAATCGTATTGGTAACAACACTTCCGGTAATTATCAAATTTGTTTTCGGGAAAAAAGAAGATCTTTCCAAATATGAAGACCAGGACTTTGAATAGATAAAGAATTCAATCAAAAAATATAGAGCCGTCTCAATCATGAGATGGCTTTTTTATTGCTTATCAATTAATTTTTTAGCATATTTATTTACAAGTTAACATAGAACGTTTAATAATCAAAAAAATTCTGTTAGACATCTTTACTTTTTAATCCATTCCAAAATATTAGGATAGATAATGCTGTCTCTTTTTCTTTTACTGAAGAATCTGGGGGCATGCCCGGCTCCTTTCATGAAAATGAATTTATGCGGAATATTCATTTGGGTAAGCGCTGAATCCATGGCGATTCCCTGATGCTGGTTGACCAGTACATCATTGTTTCCCTGAAACAACAATGTGGGAACGTTGGTAATATTAGCAATAGGACTGGCTTCTTTGAAGGCTTCAGAAATATTTTTCCGGTCAAACTTAGTTCCTACTACTTTCTGAAAAGTAGGAGAAGTATATTTTGAATAAAACGATTTAAGATATTCTGAGCTGTAAAAATCTGTTGGGCCGCTTAAAGAGATGATTTTTTTGATCTGCTCGGGATGCTGATAACCGTAAAGTAAGGCGAGATGTCCGCCGGCACTTTCTCCCAGAAGAATGTAATTATTGGGCTGAAGCTCTGCTTTTTCCGCCAGAGAATTGAATTTTTCAATGGCAAGGGCAATATCTTCAAGCTGTTGTTTATAAGTGATTTTTTCTTTTGGAGAAACCAGCCTGTAATTCATATTGATGCTTGGAATCTTGTTTTCAAAAAGCATCTTCTGAACCTGGATCATATGCTCTTTTTTACCCAAAGTCCAGGCGCCGCCATGAACGATAAGGACTACAGGGGAATTTTCAGCATAATCTTTGGGAAGAAAGACATCCATTTTCTGTCTTTTATGCTCACCATATTTCAGATTGTAAATCTTCTGCTGGCCTCCGGGGCCTACCCAGACCCTGAATTTCGTATTACAGGACTGCAGCACGAAGCCAACACATCCCATAGCGAAAAAATGATACCGGAGAATGAGCTTTTTCATAAAGTAAAAATAAAAAAATATTATTACAATTCCTTATTCAGACCCTTGGCATAGTTGTAAACAGATCGGTTGTATCTTGGCAGATGGTGGGAAAGTGCCTTTAAAGTTAATGATAATGCTTCCTCGTATTTCCCGGCCGAAGAAAGAGACAGCGCTAAAAAAGAATCTACCGCATCGTTCAATTCATCAGAATAATGGGCTTTTTCTTCCCTTAAAATATGAATGCTTTCTTCTGTTTTTCCAATATTTCTTAAGGTGCTTGCCAGCTGGATTCTTGCTCTTCTTCTTCGTAAGCCGGTTAATCCGTGATCTAATGCCGATCTGTACAAAGGCTCTGCTTCCTTTTCATGTCCGGTGGAGTCAAAAGCACAGGCTCTTTCAAAATCGGCAATAGCCTGGGAATTGTTGTCTGTAAGTAACTCTACATGATTTTTAATTTGCTGAATAAACGCTTCATTACTTATCGTTCCCAGTTGTAGCCATAAACTTTGTAATTGGTCTTCCCAGTTTTTATCCATTGAATAGGTTTTAAACAAAGATATAAATATTGAAAGTGAAGGACTGCTTAATGATTCTCATAATTTTGAAAATTATTGTCATATTATGAATCCAAAAACGGAATTAAATAATTATTTTTGCTGAACTTAACAAAGATTAAAAAATTATTAAAATATGGCATCAGGCTTTTTTGCTATTTTGGATGATATTGCAGCATTGATGGATGATGTAGCAGTTACCAGTAAGATTGCTACACAAAAAACAGCAGGAATTTTAGGGGACGACCTGGCTGTGAATGCAGAAAAAGCCACGGGCTTTCTTTCCTCCAGAGAACTTCCGGTTCTGTGGGCTATTACCAAAGGATCATTTATCAATAAACTGATCATTCTTCCTATTGCCTTTCTTCTCAACTGGCTGTACAAACCGGCTATTGAAGTGATTCTTATTTTAGGGGGAATATATCTTGCCTTTGAAGGAGTAGAGAAAATTATAGAATTCCTGTTCCACCGTTCCAAAAAAGGGCACGAAGTCATCGAAGAAAGTGAAGAAGAAGAAAATTCTGAAGTTTCTGAAAAAGCAAAAATAAACTCAGCAATCAGAACAGATTTTATCCTTTCCATTGAAATTGTAATTATTGCATTGGGAACGGTTATCCAGCAGGAACATCCGCTTCTTACACAGATTTTAACGGTAACTTTTGTATCATTTATTGCAACAGTAGGAGTGTATGGAATTGTTGCATTGATCGTAAGAATGGATGATGCAGGTTTCAGTTTAATTAAAAAGAGTCATGACAAAGGATTCTTCTCCAAGCTTGGTCATTTATTGGTAAAGGCATTACCAGTTATCATCAAACTTTTAGGAGTTGTAGGAACGATTGCTTTGATCCTGGTTTCAGGAGGAATTTTTGCTCATAATATTCATTATTTACATGAGCTGCTTCCAACGTGGCCTTCTATGCTGAAAGAATTTACTTTCGGTCTTGTAGGGGGAATTGCTGCAGTATTGGTTTTCACTTTAGGAAAAGCAATCTATTCCCTGGCGACAAAAAAATAAAACAGAATTAAAATTAAATAATCAAAAAGTCCTGTATTCGAGAGAGTACAGGACTTTTTTTAGGTTCATTCAATATCTTTTAGTTAAATGAATTAAAGTTGATAAGCCTTCCTTTAATTAATACTCGAGATTAATCATAAGGTTTTCTTATTGATAGCCCTTCGACAGGCTCAGGTTGATAACCCAAATATCAATCAAAATTTTAAACATTGTCAGGCTGAGCCTGTCGAAGCTATTGCCACTAAAAGGAATATCAAAAAGTTGAAACAACGTAGGTTGATTTACTATAAGCATAGGTTTATTGATAAAGCTTTTTCAGTAACAAAATAGTCACTGTTTGCTCTTCTCATTGCCACAAAACCGGAGCCTTCTTCAAAGCAAAAAAGAGACTTTTTACAAGTCTCTTTTTTATATTAATTGAATAAATCTTTTACTTTATCAAAAAAAGTTTTTTCCTTTCCGGATGGTTCTGCAACCATTTCTCCGCTGGACATCTGCTTTTCAAAGAATTCCTTCTGCTCTTTGGTAAGCTTTTGCGGTGTCCATACATTGATGTGGATGAACATGTCTCCTTTACCATAGCTGTCGATGCTTGGAAGTCCTTTTCCAGCCAATCTTAAGATTTTTCCGGACTGAGTTCCCGGATCAACGGTAATTTTCACTTTTCCGCCAACGGTAGGAATTTCTTTCTTGGTTCCTAAAGCAGCTTCAGCAAATGAAACATATAATTCCTGGTGAAGATTATCACCTTCTCTTTTGATCGTTTGATCTACTTCCTCTTCAATAATCACCAATAAGTCTCCCGGAACACCTCCAAATGGGGCATCATTTCCTTTTCCTCTTACATTAAGCTGGATACCGTCTCTTGCACCTGCCGGAATGTTGATGGTAATTTCCTCTTCATCTTTAATAAGACCCTGTGCATTCGCCCCTGCAGGAATTTTGTCAGCAACTTTTCCAATTCCCTGACATGTACCGCAGGTAGTTTGAGTCTGCATCTGACCGAACATCGTGTTCATCACTTTTAACTGAACACCGGAACCGTTACAGGTAGGACATGTTTTTGAAGTGACACCTTCCGCCATCTTCATTTTCTTTACTTTGATGGTTTTCTGAGTACCGTTTACCATTTCCTCAAGGTTCAGCTTGATCCTGATTCTTAAATTAGAACCTTTCACCTGCTGACGGCCTCCACCGCCACCGCCGAATCCACCGAAACCGCCACCGAAAATATCTCCAAACTGACTGAAAATATCCTCCATATTCATTCCGCCTCCGAAGCCTCCGCCTCCGAAACCACCATTTCCACCCATTCCGGCATGTCCGAACTGGTCGTATCTGGCACGTTTCTGATCATCGCTCAGAACTTCATAAGCCTCAGCAGCTTCTTTAAATTTTTCTTCAGCCTCTTTATCCCCTGGATTTTTATCCGGGTGGAATTTGATGGCCATTTTACGGTATGCTTTTTTTATTTCGTCGGCTGATGCAGATTTGCTGATCTCAAGAACCTCGTAATAATCTCTTTTTGACATGACAATTTTATAATTGATTGTTGATAAATGATAAAAGATATTCTAAAGCTAATAAGTGAAACATTCAATTATCACTCATCATTTATCATTTATGAATTTTAATTTCCTGTTACTACTTTTGCAAAACGGATTACTTTATCATTTAAAGTGTACCCTGTTTCAATAACGTCTACGATTTTTCCTTTCAAATCTTCCGATGGAGCTGGGATCTGGGTAATCGCTTCATGGAAATCAACATTAAAGCTGTCACCAGCCTTTACTTCCATTGTTTGTAAGCCTTTTTCGGTAAGTTTATTCTTGAATTTCTGATAGATAAGCTCTACACCCTGAAGATCAGCCGGATTTCCGTTTTTAGCGATTTCTTTTAAAGCCCTTTCAAAATCATCCAAAACTCCTAACATTGAAACCATCATTTCCTGGTTGGCATACTGGAAGAATTCCATCTTCTCCTTGCTTGTTCTTTTTTTATAATTTTCGAATTCAGCATACAGTCTGATGTAACGGTCTTTCTCTTCTGCCAAAAGTTCCTCCGGAGAAGGTGCAGCTGTCACATTGTCCTGTGATGTTGCGTCATTCTGAACATTGTTTTCTTCCTGATTATTGATGCTTTCTTCGTTAATATCCTGGTTTTCCATAATTCAATATTTATTTACTGATTGTTTGACAAAGAGTCTGCCAAATCTAAAATCTGGACATTAAGGCAGAAAAAAGAAGTAATGGTGAATCGTGAATACGTCAATGCGCTTCGCATGTGAATTGGTTGTAGGGTAGGATTAATAATTGACTTTGCAAAGCAAAAATTGACCATTGACCATTCACTAATCAATGGTGAAGATGTCAATCCGCTTCGCATGTGAATTGGTTGTAGGGTAGGATTAATAATTGATTTTGCGAAGCAAAAATTGACCATTGACTATTCACTAATCAATGGTGAAGATGTCAATGCGCTTCGCTTGTGAATTGGTTGTAGGGTAGGATTAATAATTGACTTTGCGAAGCAAAAATTGACCATTGACTATTCACTAATCAATGGTGAAGATGTCAATCCGCTTCGCATGTGAATTGGTTGTAGGGTAGGATTAATAATTGATTTTGCGAAGCAAAAATTGACCATTGACTATTCACTAATCAATGGTGAAGATGTCAATGCGCTTCGCTTGTGAATTGGTTGTAGGGTAGGATTAATAATTGACTTTGCAAAGCAAAAATTGACCATTGACCATTCATTTATCAATGGTGAATACGTCAATGCGCTTCGCATGTGAATTTATTGTGGAGTAGGATAAAAAATTGACTTTGCAAAGCAAAATTGACCATTAACCATTCACTTAATAATGTCCAACAGTCAATTTAAAAACTGTCATTGTACCTTTATTCTCCTGTAAATGTCTGATATAACAGATAAAGGTTTAAAACAATAATAATAATGGAAATAATCCATACACAGATTTTCAGGAATGGTTTATTGACAAATTCACCCATTTTGGCTTTATCATTGGTAAACATTACCAGCGGAACAACAGCAAAGCTCAGCTGCATGGATAAAATTACCTGACTTAACACCAATAATTCGGTTGTTCCCTGTTCTCCGTAAAGAATGGCAACAATAAGCGCAGGAATTACAGCGATAAGTCTGGTGATCAGTCTTCTCAGCCATGGTTTTAATCTGATGTTCAGAAAGCCTTCCATGACGATCTGTCCGGCAAGAGTTCCAGTTAATGTTGAATTTTGTCCGGATGCTAATAAAGCAATGGCAAATGCAATACTAGCCATAGAAGCTCCTAAAATTGGGGTTAACATTTTATAGGCATCATGAATATCCGCCACATGTTCATTACCTGTAGTATGGAATGTAGCAGCAGCCAGAATAAGAATTGCTGCATTGATGAAAAATGCCAACATTAATGAAACGGTACTGTCTATGGTGGCAAACTTTATGGCTTCTTTTTTTCCTTCGGTATCACGGGTATAATCTCTGGTCTGTACAATACTGCTGTGCAGATACAGATTGTGTGGCATTACGGTAGCTCCTAAAATCCCGATTGCTATATAAAGCATGGCAGGATTCTGAATGATTTCCTTTTGTGGAACCAAACCTCCCAGAATCTCATTGAAAGCAGGTTTTGAAATAATGATTTCATATACGAAACACGCCAAAATAATGAAAATAAGTCCTCCTACAATACTTTCGATCCATCGGAAGCCTTTTGCCTGAAGTAAAAGGATGATTAATACATCTACTGTTGTAATAACAATTCCCCAGGTCAGCGGGATATGAAATAGCAAATTTAACGCAATAGCAGAACCGATAACCTCGGCAAGATCACAGGCCGCAATGGCGATTTCGCAGAACACCCAAAGAATAAAATTCGTGGTAGGACTGAAGTGGTCTCTACAGGCCTGAGCAAGATCTCTTTCTGCAACAACACCAAGTTTTACGGATAAGTGCTGTAAAACCATTGCAAAAATATTGGAAATAAGGATGACCGAAAGGAGTGTATAACCGAATTGGGCTCCCCCGGCAATATCTGTTGCCCAGTTTCCCGGGTCCATATAACCTACAGCTATCATCAGTCCTGGTCCTGCAAATGCAAGATACTTTCTCCAGACAGTTGCATTTTTAGGGACTTTGATTGATGAGTAAACCTCTGACAGGGAATGGTTTGTTTTATCTTTTCGCCAGGCGCTTTTTATATTGAAGTTCATAAATGTTAGAAATGACTAACAAATTTAATTAAATAAATGTAAACAGAAAAATCATCGGATAAAAAAATCCCGGAAATTTGCTTTCCGGGATCTAATTTTTATTGAATCTAAAGATTATTTAGCAAATCTTACAGCCATTTTTCTGTCTGCAGCTCTTTCAGCATCAGAAGCTGTAGCATCAACTTTAGCAAATTTACTTCCATAGCCCTCAGCTTCTAAAACCTGAGCACCAACTCCTGCTTTTACTAAAGCAGCCTTGATATATTCAGCTCTGGCTTTTGATAGTTTTACATTGTTGGCTTCGTTTCCGGTTTTATCCGTATAACCCCCGATTTTGATTTTTGCATCTGGGAAAGCTTTAAGGATCGCCACTAGGTTATCCAATTGCCCTTGTGAACCTGCCTCAAGTTCAGTAGCACTTCCCATTTTGAAATTTACGTGATCGAAATCGTACCACTTATCTTTCAATGCTGCATCATCAGCGGCATTTTTATAGTTTCCGGATTTCAGGAATGTAATCATCTGATCTTCCATTCCTCCTTTATAACCTTTTAACATCACTCCGTTAAGATCAATGTCTTCATCTGTTTTAGCTGTTGCCGGAGCAGGGGTTGCTGTTCCCGTTGTAGCAGCAGTATCTGTTGCTGTACTGGTTGCTGCTGAGTCAGATGTTGTGGTAGTAGTGGTAGTCGTCTGCTTTTTCTCACACTGTTTCCATAAGAAATAAGCAGCAGCTATCAATAATAAAAGCGGAAGCAACCATTTCCAGATTGAACCTCCGCCTTGATTATTGTTGTTATTATTTTCAAATCGTTCTCTTACTTCTCTTGCTCCTTCTGAAACATTTTCTCTTGCTGTAGCAACACCTTCAGCGATGTTATCTTTAGCAGTAGACGTTACTGAAGAAACCGTTTCTTTAGCCTGTCCAAACCAATTCTCAGCTCCTAATCCAAAGGATGCCAAAGAAAGACCTGCAGGCAGTAAAGAAGAAACAATGCCTTTCTGATCATGCAGTAAGCTGGAAATACCTGAAGCACCCAGATTATTGTCTGCTGCATATTTTCCAATAGTGCCTACTGTAGCTCCAGTCACCAGGTTTAACAAAGAACCTGCAGAGGTATTGCTGACACCTGAAAAACTGGCAATGGAATTCACTAACGCACCTACTTTATCTCCAAAAATGGAAGACAACAAGTTTGAAATAACAGGACTGCTGGACGAACCTCCTAATAAATTTCCTAAAATTCCACTTGAAGAGGCTTGTGTAATTGCATCCACAACGCCAGGCTTATCTGCATTATTGGCTAATCCACCTACTACAGCAGGTAATAATCCGCCAATTGCTTTAGAAATACCGGATTCACTTTCTCCAAACTGCGATGCAGCCTGTGAAACCAATGCGGGACCTAATTGTCCTTTAATTAAATCAATGACATTTAAAGACATAATAATAAATTTTTTTGATTAATGTTGAGATAAATTTAAACAAAAATCCATCCAAATGTCACTTTTTTTTGAATATTTCTTTAAATATTAACGATTTTTTTCTAAATCATTAATATTTTTAATAGGCTTTTGCAAATAACACGCGTCTCTTAGATGGTTTTCCTGAGATCAATGAAATTCCTTCTTCTACATCATCATCCAAAGGAATACATCTGATGGTTGCCTTCGTTTCATCCTTGATCTGTTCCTCTTCTTCAGCCGTCCCATCCCAGTGTGCATAGATGAATCCACCTTTTTCTTCCAGAACTTTTTTGAATTCTTCATAAGTATCCACTTTCGTGATATTATTTTTTCTGAATTCAAATGCTTTGTTATAAATGTCCTGCTGAATGGTTTTCAACAGATCTTCGATATAAGAATCAAGTCCTTCAATAGAACGCACTTCTTTAGTCAGGTTATCTCTTCTTGCGATTTCCACAGATTTATTTTCAAGGTCTCTAGGTCCCATAGCAATTCTTACAGGAACTCCTTTCAATTCATATTCTGCAAATTTCCATCCTGGTTTGTTCTGGGTGTCATTATCAAACTTCACAGAAATTCCTTTTGCTCTCAGTTTAGCCTGAATATCCAAAGCCACTTCACTGATCTGCTCCAGCTGCTCTTCTCCTTTAAAGATAGGAACAATCACGACCTGGATTGGAGCAAGGGTAGGAGGCAGTACCAATCCGAAATCATCAGAGTGGGTCATGATTAATGCTCCCATTAGACGGGTAGAAGTTCCCCATGAGGTAGCCCATGCATGTTCAATTTTTCCTTCTTTGTTGGTGAATTTTACATCAAATGCTTTTGCGAAATTTTGTCCCAAGAAGTGAGAGGTTCCAGCCTGTAAAGCTTTTCCGTCCTGCATCAATGCTTCAATACAATAAGTCTCATCGGCTCCTGCAAATCTTTCAGAAGGTGTTTTCAACCCCTGAATAACTGGAATAGCCATAAAGTTTTCTGCAAAATCAGCATATACTTTATTCATTTTTTCTGCTTCTTCCACAGCTTCATCTTTTGTAGCGTGAGCGGTGTGCCCTTCCTGCCATAAGAACTCTGCGGTTCTTAAGAAAAGACGTGTTCTCATTTCCCAACGAACAACATTCGCCCATTGGTTGATTAATATCGGCAAGTCTCTGTAAGACTGAATCCAGTTTTTGTAGGTATTCCAGATAATTGCTTCTGAAGTAGGACGAACAATAAGTTCTTCTTCCAGTTTTGCATCCGGATCTACAATCAGTTTGGATGGGTTGTCCGGATCGGTTTTTAACCTGTAGTGGGTAACAACAGCACATTCTTTTGCAAAACCTTCTGCATTTTTTTCCTCAGCCTCAAACAAACTCTTGGGCACAAAAAGCGGGAAGTATGCGTTAACGTGACCTGTTTCTTTGAACTTTTTATCCATTTCATCACGCATTTTTTCCCAGATCGCATAGCCATACGGTTTGATCACCATACATCCACGCACGCCTGAGTTTTCAGCTAAATCAGCTTTTACAACCAGCTCATTATACCATTTGCTGTAATCTTCGCTTCTTGAGGTTAGTTTTGCCATTATTTTTTTTAATTTTTTTAACTTTTGTACATTATTGTTATCTAAAAATAAAAATCTATTTTTGATAGATTTTTTTACCAGTATTTTGGTACATTTTTGGTACAGATTGCAAATATAATTTAAATTAAAAATTTTTACGTTATCATGAAAAGAAATATACATAAAAATTTGCTTGGTCTGCTAAGATCCAAAGGGATATTGGCTGTATCGGGCGGATTATTACTTGTGTCTTGTGGTGCTCAGATGGGAGGGTATAGCGAGACAGATGGGGTGTATTACGACCCCAATAAGGATACGCTACCTGAAGGAGTTATCATCAATGATAGCGGAAACAGAGTAGGAGAATATTATGACTACTATCAGGATTCCAATGTAATTCAGAATGCACAGACGAATTCCAGAGAGCAGCAAAACAGATATAATGACTGGAGCAATACCAACACCAATTGGAATTCCAATGCTACAGATTCAGATTGGGGACTTTATGCAGGTTCACAAACGAACTACTATGACAACTCATGGGGATGGGGATCTCCGTGGGGATGGTATGGTGGTTACAGCCCATATTGGGGCTGGGGCTGGAACCGCGGCTGGGGCTGGGGTGCAAGTATGTCCTGGGGTTGGGGCGGATCAATCGGCTGGGGCTGGGGAGGCTCTTTCGGCTGGGGAAGTCCATACTGGGGATACGGCTATGGCGGATACTATGATCCATTCTGGGGCGGATACTACGGTAACCCATATTGGGGATACGGTGGAGGTTACTGGGGTGGTGGGTACTACAACAGACCTGTTTACAGAAGAAGTGGTGTCAGCGGAGGCGGATTCCAGAATACAGGGGTAGCCAACGCAGTTTACAGAACGAATACCAACAATTCAGGTTTCAGAAATACGAATGGTGGTTTCAGAAATACCAATAACAATGGTGGTTTCAGAGACACTAATTCCAACGGAGGTTTCAGAAACAGTAACAGTAATGGCGGATTCAGAAATGGTAACTCAGGAGGTTTCAGAAATACACAGTCTAACGGTGGATTCCGTAATTCTGCACCACAAACAAGACCCAATTACAATTATCAGCAGCCACAGCCAAGATATAACAACAATAACGGAGGTTTCAGATCTAACGACTCAGGAGGTTTCAGATCCAGTGGTGGCTTCAACTCCGGTGGAGGTGGCTTCAGAGGCGGTTCTTCAGGAGGCGGTGGAATGAGATCCGGCGGCGGAGGCAGAGGTGGCTTCAGATAATTTTCAAATTAATAAACTATTTAAAAATAATGTTAAAAAAATCTTTAGTATTAATGAGTATTTCTGCTGCATTTTATGCACAGGCTCAGGATGTTTCTGTCATAAGAAATACAGTAGAGGTTTATTCAAGTACTCCTATGGTGGGATCAGCTAAGTTTAATGCGATGGCTGGTGCTAATGGTGCGCTGGGAGGTGATGCAAATTCTTTGCTTACCAACCCTGCAGGTTTAGGAGTCGCTATTTCAGGAGAGGTTTCAGGAACTTTATCTATTTTAGGAAATAAAAACACCAGTTCTCTGGCGGGATCTTCGATTGACTACAGCAAAACCAAAGGAGATTTAGGGAATGCCGGAGGGATCATTGCTTTTCCTTTGATGACAGAAACCGGCTGGAAGTTCATCAATATTGGTATTAATTTTTCTAACCAGACGCTGGATAATGTAATCCAGACGCCGGGTAATAATAATATCGTTTATGCTTTTGATAAGGATGATATTACCAAAGACGCGGCATTGGCAGGGCATATGTATGAAAGATACGGTAACCTGTCAAAGATGAGTTTCGGGGTAGGTGCCAACTATAATCATAATTTATATTTAGGAGCAGGTTTCAATTTTTTCAATGCTTCATTGGATCAGTATGATAGTTTGTTTTACCGAAATCTGACCAATAATTCCACAGAAGGATTCAGTAAGCAGGATACTCCTTATTCAGAAAGATCATCAGGTTTTTCTGCTTCATTAGGAGTAATCGGTAAGCTAAGTCCTAATTTCAGATTGGGAGCATCTCTTGAAACGCCTACATTCTGGACAATAGACAGAAATTATTATTTCTATAACGATCCTGTGTATGGAGATGATATGGGAGCTGAAAACAGAAAGTTCACTTCACCGCTTAAAGCAACAGTGAGTGCTGCTTTTGTAGCGAGTAAAAATTTCTCATTGAACGTAGATTATACCCTTGGACTTACAAAGCCTGATTATAAGGTATATGGAGGTGCGGAAAGAGCTTTGAATGACTTCTTTAAGGAGAACTATAAAAATCTTTCAGAAGTACGAGTAGGAGCGGAGTACAGAGTACAGCAGTTCAGATTGAGAGGTGGTTACGCCTACCAGTCAACTCCTTTTGATGCCCTTACGATCAGCAGATTTAATGATGCAGGTACTGTAGGAGATCAATCGTACAGCAATATGATGCTAAGTGACAGAAATACCCTTTCTTTTGGTATCGGGTATGACTTCAAATCATTCTATGTAGATGCATCTTATCAGAACATCTCATCTAAGTATACTAATCCTTTCATGAGAGGATATATGGATGGAAATTCTGATTCATCTTATTATTCTGCTAATAACATCTTTGAAAGTGATGCGTATGCGGCAAGTGAGGTGAAAAACAACAGAAATAATTTCTTCCTTACAGTAGGATGGAAATTCTAAGTTTAGATATCAAAATATATAAAGAGAGGCTGCCCATATTCAGGACAGCCTCTTTTTTGTTGGTTTGAAATTTTTGAATGCTGTTGATTTCCGTATTATTCTTAATCCGGATTCTGCACCAGATTTGGCTGGATCTGGATCTGCTGTTCCGGAATATATTCTACCACTCTGTTATGGGTATAAGGTACTTTATAAAAAGCATTGCTTCCACTTAAATGAGTTCCGGGATATTGTCTGTCGAGATCCAGTTTGTTTTATAAGTGCTGATATTGAATCCAAGATCCCAGCTGATATCTTTTGAGCGGATAATGGAGTAATTTACATTGAATTCCCAACCTTTGTTTTTGACATCACCAATATTCATGTATTGTCTTTCAACGCCTGTCAGTGATGGCAGAGACTGATGTTGTTAAGTTTTTTTGTTTTTTCATACAATTTTTAGATGATGGTAATGTGGCTAATGTACGAAAAACAATGTATCGTTGTTAATAGTTTGTTAAAAAATGTTAAATGATATATTTTTTTGTATTTTTAAATATAAATATTTAATTTTATTTAATTTTTATTTATTTTTTAATGTAAAATATTTTTTAAAAAACAATTTTTAACTTATTTATCTAAAATGCTATTGAGTAAAGATCGACGGTATGATGGGGAAAATGAATTATTAATACTGGCTAAAATGAAAAAGCTTCGAAATCCGAAGCTTTTTTATATTTAATGAGAATGAGCAGTGGGGTGTTGATGGAAAACATGCATCATCAATGCGAGTGAAACTCCTAAAACAACCAGCCCGATTTTTACCCAATCGATATTGTGATTTTTATTGCTTTCAAAAATGATCACCGATGAGATATGAAGGAAAATTCCTCCTACAATAGCCAGGAAATAAGGCTGAAGGTTAGGATTGAAATGATTTCCTAATAACATTCCCATTGGAGAAGCCAGTGCAAATAAAGCTACAATGAGAATAGAAGGATAAGATGAGGAACTTTTTGATTCTCCCTTTCTGTTAAATAAAAATGCACCCAGAATAAATGAAATAGGAAGATTGTGAAATACAATTCCCCAAAGGTAAGGCGACATTTCGTGTTGCTCGTTAGCCAAAGGAATTCCTTCAATAAAAGCATGAATGAATAATCCTACCATTAAAGCAACAGGAAGAATATTGTGTTCGCTATGATGATGAAAGTGCCCGTGTTCAAAACCTTTGGTAAGAGCTTCCAGGATCATCTGCAGCAGAACTCCCGCGATTACGAATATCCCAAGGCTGCTGCTTCCGGAAGAGGTATACACCTGAGGGAAGACTTCGTTGAGACAGATTGTAATCAAAAAACCGGCACTCAGTATCAATAGATTTTTGGCCAGCTTCTCTTTTTTACCAAAGTGTTTTCCAAGGAATACTCCTGTTACGACACTTAAAATCAGTAAAAGTACTGTTGTCATTATTTTTTCTTAAATAAATTGATGCAACGCGGGGAATTTTCTTTCTTAAATTCATTCAGCTGATAATCTCCCCAGATTTTTATTCTTTCAAACCCACATTCAGAAGCATAGGCATGAATGGCTTCCAAAGTATGGAGTTTTACTTTTTCAAAGAAATGAAACGGCTTACCGTCAGCCTCAAAACGGATGTCTTTGATGACGTGTCTGCCTTCGATTTTCTTTAGGATTCTGAACTCAATATTCCCTCTCGTGATCGTTGTTTCAGGAATTAAAGTACTTCTTACAAACTCCTCATTCAGGTAGTCCAGTACAAAATATCCTCCTGGTTTTAAAGCATTGTAAACAGATTGAAATACTTTCTTATCATCATTTTCATTGTCAAAATACCCAAAACTGGTAAACAGATTGAATACAGCATCCATAGGATCTGCATCAATAGGGTTTCTCATATCATGAACTTCAAAAAGCAGTGTCTGATTTTCATATTGTTTGTCAGATTCAATACTTTGTCTTGAAAGGTCCAGTCCCAAAACATCATACCCTAATTTGTTAAGGAAAACAGAGTGTCTTCCCTTTCCGCAGGCAAGATCTATGATTTTCGACTGAGGCGGAAGCTGAAGATCCGCTGTGAGCTTTGTAATGAAGTTTTCAGCTTCAGTATAGTCTCTGTTGCTATAAAGCAAATGATAATAAGGGGTATCAAACCAAGATTCAAACCATTCCATAATGCAAAAATAACTAAATTTGTGCGGTTAAAAGCAAAGTATTTTACAACATTAAGAGATTGAAAAATTCAATTGAATAAGAAATTGGGTGGTTAATCTTTTAATTTTTAAAGCTTTAAATCTTTTAATACATACTTATGGATACAGAAAATATTAAAATACAGATAAAGACATTCTTCGGATTGGAGCAGATTCTGGCGGAAGAAATCAAAAAATTGGGCGGAAGAAATGTTGAAATTAAAAACAGAGCGGTAAATTGTGAAGGGGATCTTGGTTTTCTTTATAAAATCAATTACTCTGCGAGAACAGCATTGAAAATCCTGGTGCCGATTCATGAATTCAAAGCTTTTAATCAGCATCAGTTCTATGACAGGTTATTCAAATTTGAATGGGATAATTTCATGGATGTAGATCAGTCTTTCTCTATCGATGCTACGGTCAATTCTGAAACGTTCAAGCATTCTCAGTTTGTGACCTTAAAAATGAAGGATGCGATCGTGGATTATTTCCAGGAAAAATTCAAAAGACGGCCTAATGTAGAAACGAGAAATCCGGATATCAAATTCCATCTTCATATTGACAGGGAACTGGTGATGATTTCCATGGATTCTTCAGGAGATCCTTTGTTTAAAAGAGGGTACAGAAGAGAGCAGGGAGAAGCGCCTATCAACGAAGTATTGGCAAGCGGAATGCTTCAGCTGGCAGGCTGGGACGGAAAAGGTAATTTCCTTGATCCGATGTGCGGTTCAGGAACATTATTGATTGAAGCAGCAATGATTGCAATGGATCTTCCGGCTCAGATTTTCAGAAAAAGGTTCGGATTCCAGAACTGGAATAACTATGATGCAGACTTGTTTGCAAAAATTAAAGAATTCAGAATTAACAGAGTAAGACAATTTGATGGAAAAATTGTTGGATATGACATCGATGCAAGAATGCTGAATGCGGCAAGAATGAACGTGGAAGCAGCGGAAATGGAAGATGTGATTGAGATTAAAAAACAAAACTTCTTTGATTCTAAAAAAGATATGTTCCCTTTATTAATGGTATTCAATCCGCCATACGATGAGAGAATTTCCATCAATGATGATGATTTCTACAAGAAAATCGGAGATACCTTTAAAACCCATTATCCAAATACCTTAGCATGGCTGATCTCTTCCGATCTGGAAGCGGTGAAGAAAATCGGTTTACGTCCTTCAAGAAAGATCAAACTTTTCAACGGAAAACTGGAAACAAGATTTTTGCAGTATGAAATGTATGAAGGAACGAAAAAGGTACATAAACTGGAAGATAAGAAGTAATAAACTCTGAGATTGAAATGTCCTGGAATTTTTTAGATATATTTGATGTGGTTCTTGATTTATTTGGTCTGCTTGGTTCCGGATCAAAATCATCACCTTCAAAACCTGAACGAAAAGCTCTAAATCATAATGTGATATCTCAAAAGAAGCAGTTAAAAGATACAGATATTCCAAAGAAAAATTAACTTGTCATACATTATAAGTTTAATTGAAATAATAAAAGGTTGTACAGATTAGTACAACCTTTTTGTTTTTATCGTGCCAGTGAAGGCGCAAAGCCATACTGTTTTTTAAAGGCATGCGAAAAATGCGACAGGTCTTCAAAACCTACTTCCAGAAAAACATCGGAAGGCTTTTTATTTTTTTCTGACAAATGATAATAGGCCAGTTCAAGACGCTTTTGAGTAAGCCACCGCTGTGGAGTTGTCTGAAAAATCTTTCTGAAATCCCGGTTGAAAGTAGATAAACTTCTTCCTGTCAGATATCCGAACCGTTCCAAAGGCATATTGAACATATAATTTTTTTCCATAAAACTGATCAGATCTACTTTTCCCGGCTCATCAAAATCGGCAAGTATATAATCTATATCCGGATCAATTTCCCTTACAATACTGATAGCTTCAGTGATTTTTAAATGGGCAATATTCTCAGGAAGCGGACCTTCCATTTCAAAATAAGGTATGAGCGACGCAAGACAGCTGTTCAGAAGCGGATGGCTGCTGAAACTGTGAATGCTGGATTCCCGATGTCCGTTTTTCCTTTCATAATCAACAGAGCTATAAAAATTCTTCAGCCGTTCTGTGGTAAGATGCATTACTACAGCTTTATGTGGAAGCCCATCCTTGGGATAATTGATAATCGTGGCAAGATGATTTCTAGGAATCAGGAAAATATCTCCAGCTTTGAAAACATAGGTTTTATCTGCCTGGATAATTTTCGTTTCTCCTGATATGAACCAAACGAGCATATGGTATTCAAAAACTGTTTCCGTTTTGAAGAGCTTGTCATCATAACTGGAAAGTTTGATATCCGGCGTGAGGTATTGTATCTGGAAATCCATTGTCAAAAGTTTTTCATTACAAATGTATTTAAAAAACAGTTATTTGGTATCAAATTTAAACCCCAGCATTTCTTCGCTTAATTTCCATAAGCGCTCAGCATTGTTTTTGTCGATAGAATAGGGTTGTATTCCACGAATAGTAGCTGGTTCATCAAATCTGTGCTCAATTTGCCCCCTGTCTACCTCTGCAATATCACAGTTTTCACAATATACTCCGCCAATTCCGTTAAGTTGAGGCGTCACAGCACACCAGACTGTAGTAGCAGCCCCTTGTGGAATTGTTTTTAATCGTGCTTCAACTTCAGGTTTTATATTTCCGTTTTCGTCATGCGTTCCAAGCTGTTTAAAAAGCTCAACAGGTTCTTCTCTGCCCAGATCAGTACCATATACAGAACCGGGATGGAGAGAATAAGCTCTGATATCGAATTCTTTTCCTTTTTCATCGAGTTCTACGGCAAACAGATTACAAGCTGTTTTGGATTGTCCGTATCCGGAAAGGGTATCGTAATCTCTTTCCTCAAAGTTGGGGTCTTCAAAATTAAAAGGAGCCATCTGATGTCCATACGAAGAAACACTGATAACCCTTGCTCCATTTGCTTTTTTCAGAGCCGGCCATAATTTTGAGGTGAGATGGAACTGTCCAAGATAATTGGTCGCCAGCTGAGATTCAAAACCTCTGCTGTCCCTGCGGAGTGGTACCCACATAATCCCGGCATTATTAATAAGAAGATCCAGTTTTCTGCCTGATGAGACAAATCTTTCTGCAAAGGCATCAATGGATGCCGGATCCATCAGATCCATTTTTTCAAGTTCGATATTTTCAATTCCTGTAAGATTTTTTCCTGCCTTTTCAATATCTCTTGCAGGAATAATGACATGGGCTCCGGCTGAAGTAAGTACTTTTGTAGTTTCAAGACCGATTCCTGCATAGCCACCGGTAATGATCACTGTTTTTCCGGTAAGATCAATTCCCTGAATAACTTCCTGTGCTGTTGAATAAGCATTAAAGCCTGACTGAACGGGTTGCTGTAATGTGCTGATAATTGGTTCCATTTTTTGTTGGTTTAAATTTCTATAGCAAAATTAGTAGGGATTCCGGACGTTTATTTTGTTTAAAATGCCAAATTACTTGGTTCAGAATTTCATTGGTCAAATGCATACAGTGAGAAGAATACAATGTAACTTCGTTAATTTCTCTGAATAAGCTGTTAAACTGTTTGTAGGTTGTTCTGCGAATAAGTAATTTTGAAAAATTTTCAATTTGAAGCCTACTATTTCTATTGTCGTTGCCATTTACAACCGGAAAGATGAACTTTTTGAGTTGCTGACTTCTCTTACTCAACAAACAGATAAGGAGTTTGAGATTATTATCGTGGATGACGGTTCTCTGATCGATCTGAAACCTACTATCAAAAACTTTGAACAGGGGTTGGATATTAAATATTTCAGAAAAGATAATTCAGGACCGGGACTGACAAGAAATTACGGTGCGGCAAGAGCCGCTAACGAATGGCTGGTATTTGTAGACAGTGATGTCATTGTTGAAAAAGATTATATTGAGCATATTAAAAACGATATCCTGACCATTTCTTGTGATGCGTTTGGCGGGGCTGATAAAGCGCATAAAGGATTTAATCTGATGCAGAAAGCTATTTCCTATTCCATGACGTCTGTATTTACAACCGGAGGAATAAGGGGAAGTAAGAAAGCGGTTTCGAAATTTCAGCCCAGAAGTTTTAATATGGGAGTGAAAAAAGAAGTCTTTAAAAAAGTAGGCGGATTTTCCGAAATGAGAATTGGTGAAGACCCGGATCTTTCCATGACCCTATGGGAAAATGGTTTTACTACTGCTTTTTTTGATGATATTGCAGTTTATCATAAACGCAGGGTTGATTTTGGGAAATTCTCCAAACAGGTTTACCAATTTGGCTGTGCAAGACCAATTCTTAACCAGAGACACCCCAATTATGTAAAAATTTCCTTTGCTTTTCCTACTTTATTTATGCTGGGATATGTGATGGGCTTTCTGGAGTATTTTATTATGGGAAGAGGAATCATCCTTGCCTTTTATGGATTGTATACCTTTCTGGTGTTGTTTCACGCTTTATTGCTGACAAAAAATATCAGTATTGCCGGAATGGCAGTTATTTCCACTTATATTCAGATGTTTTCTTACGGATACGGATTCTTAAAGTCCTGGATTTTGCTGAATGTTTTCAGAATGAAGCCCGAGGATGCTTTTCCGCATCATTATTATAAGAAATAGCAGGGATGATTATCTGTAAAAGAAATTCAATAGGAATGGGGCTTTAGCCCATTCATCAAAATAAATAAAATCTTCCAAAAGCTTTAGCCTAAACCTATAAAAGACTATACATAACATTTGTTAATCAATATCAAAACAGGTAGATTGATAAATAAAAAAGGCTGTTTCTCACAAATGAAACAGCCTTTTTACAATAAATTTAGGAAATGGAAATGTTTTCATGGTGGTTAAGAACTCCAACTTTCAGCATGCATTCCTTCATTTTTTGGTAAGTTCTTTTGATATCGTGGTCAAGACCGATGGAGAACCTGATCAGTCCGTCTGAAATTCCTATAGATGCTCTTTCTTTTTCAGGGATTTCAGATGAGGTAGATTTTCCTGAGCATGAGAATAAGGTCTTATAGAACCCTAAGCTCACAGCAAGATAACCAAGGTTTTCTGTCTGCATCAGTTCCATCAGTTCGTTTGCTTTTTCTGTTGTTCCGGCATCCAGAGTCAGTAATCCTCCGTATCCGTATTCTTCATGAATCATGCTTTTCATTAATTCATGGTTTTTGTGGGATGGCAAGCCCGGATAAGATACTTTTAAACCATCTTTTTCAAATCTTTCAGCCAGATACATGGCATTGTGGCTGTGCTGTTTGATTCTGATGTGTAATGTTCTCAGATTTTTTAAGATACTTGAAGATCGTAAGCTGTCCATGGTTGGGCCAAGAAGCATACATGCTCCGGAATTGACATTTTTGGTATCATCAATAAATGCCTGAGTGGCACAATATACTCCTCCTACCGTATCACTGCTTCCGTTGATGAACTTTGTGAGGCTGTGAATCACGACGTCAGCCCCGAATAATGTTGGAGAAATTGAAAGAGGGGAGAAGGTATTATCTACAATCAGTTTCAGGTTGTGTTTCTTACAGATTTCGGAAAGCTTTCTAAGGTCTGCTACTTCAAGCAGCGGATTGCTCACACTTTCACAATAAATGACTTTAGTATCGGCAGTAATTGCTTTTTCTATAGATTCAAAATTATTGATATCTACAAAAGTGGTCGCTACATTGAACTGAGGGAAGAAATTTTTTAGAAAAGCATAGGTTCCTCCGTAGATAGTCCGGCTTGAAATAATATGGTCTCCACTTTTGCACACCTGCATCAAAACAGAAGTTATTGCTCCCATTCCGGATGCTGTAACGTTGGCAGATTCTGTGTTCTCCATCTTGGCAAGAGCCTGGGCCAGATAAAGATTCATCGGTGATGAATGTCTGGAGTACAGATAGCATCCTTCTGCATTGCCTTCGAAAGTATCAAACATTGTCTTTGCAGAAAGGAAGGTATAGGTAGAGCTGTCAGAGATAGAAGGATTCACTCCCCCGAATTCACCAAAATACTGAAGATCCTGGATCTCATTGGCTGCGTTAAAGTTTTCCATAAATATTGTTTTTATTTTATGGTTCTAATTTGCATTAAATTGTTAATTATTACAACATAAATTTGAATTTATAGAATATAAAACTGTAAAATATTGTTTATTTAGAAAAAATATTTAGTATCTTCGATAGTATTAAATTTTTACCAAAAAATTATCTATGGAACTTGACGAAACTGATAAGAAACTTTTGTCTTTTTTACAGGAAGACTGTAAACAAACCACCAAAGAACTGTCCGCTAAGCTTGGATTATCCGTTACAGCAATTTATGAGCGTGTAAAAAAACTTGAAAATGCAGGGGTTATTTCAAAATATGTAGCCTTGCTGGACAAGAGTAAAGTTAAGAAAAATTTTATCGTTTTGTGCCATGTGAAACTAAGCCAGCATAAAAAAGAATTTGTTCTTCAGTTTGAAAAAGAGGTAATGGACCTTCAGGAAGTTACGGAATGTTTCCATGTAAGCGGAGATTATGATTATATCCTTAAAATAGGAGTGAAAGATATTGAAGATTACCGCAGTTTTATGCTGACGAAACTAACAACACTTCAGCACATCGCAAGTACGCACAGCTCATTTATGATTTCCGAAGTTAAAAATACGACGGCGATTGTATTGTAAGCTTATCACAGGTTTTTTGATTTAAACTGTATGGAAGATCAATGTTTATAAATATCTTCTTTGGTCATTTTGTCGATAAAATAGTGAAGTCTTTTAATCTCGCTTCTGCCTCTGTTTTTGTCATTCAGAAAGCAGGTCGTCACGATAACCATTTTTAAATCAGGAATGATGCAGATAAGCTGTCCGCCATATCCGGTAGCCACAAAAGCCTGATGTCCGTTGGTTTTTCTCCGCCACCAGTAATAGCCGTATCCATTGGCACCTGGCATCACATCCCAGGAATCCAGTTTGACATGCTCAGCTGTCGATTCCTGAATCCATTTTGAGGAAACAATCTGTCTGCCTCCCAATTTTCCGTTATTCAGAATCATCAAACCAAATTTCAGCATATCTTCAGGTTTCATAAACATTTCCGAACCTGCAATATTCCTGTTCATGGAATCTGTATCCCATCGTGGAACATTGATCTTTAGTGGTTTAAAAAGGTTTTCTGATGCAAATTGTTTCAGATTGGTTTTCACAATTTTTGCCAGTGCTGCTCCGAAAAGGTGGGTTTCACCGCTGTTATAATTAAATACGGTTCCCGGATACTCTTCAAAAGGAAGATCCAGTACAAATTTTACAGGATCACCGGAAAATGACATGGCTGTTGATATTTTTGAATTTTCAATCCAATCGAAACCACCTTGCATGGTCAGCAGATTTCTTAACGTTAACGTATTTCTGATCGAATCATGAGCTACCTTTCCTTCAATATTGGAGATGTTTTTGAAACTGCTTCTTGAGACATTGTATTCCGGAAGAATTTTTAAAACCGGTGTATTGAGATTGGGAAGTATGTTTTTATCTTGAGCAATACCTGCCAGAACAGAGACGATACTCTTGGTAACGGACTTTATGCTGAAGATGGTTTCCTTGTTGGCTCCGTGGAAATAATGCTCATAAATCAGTTTATCATTTTGAGAAACAATGAACGATCCCAGAGAAGGAATACTGTCGTTGATCTCCTGGGTGAACTGATCTGTAAATTCTTTAGGTAACTCTTTATTGAAGGCCGCCTGCGACTTCACTTTAGGGCAGAATAAGGTAAGACATAGTATCGTCATAACCAGCAGGAGTTGCTTGGATCTCATTGTTTAAAAAGAAGGGATAAATTATTAGCTGATGGAAAAAGTAAAAACTATATTGATCCGGATGAATTAATATAGCTGATGCTTTCAAAGCCCTAAATTATGAAAAACAATGAACTTTTAAAATATATTTTACCTGATATTTTTATTGCAGTTTTGTTTTAATAAATGATCCTCAGAAATTATACTAATACTCCGTTTTTGGAAGCAATAGGATCCGGAAGATCTGTTTCTCCGCTCATCTGGAGAAGATCTATTTCAATGGTTCTGCAGATAGACAGCATAGGGACGTCAAACATTAATCCCGCAAAAGGATTTTCAGAATAATCTCCTACCAGTTCCATGATGATATAAATCCATCCAATGATGATACAGAAAGGAATAGAAGTCCATATTCCCCAATCTCCCAATTTGGCAAACTCGTTCACTAATCCCAGTGGAAGAAGCATGATGAACAGAATATTAAAAACAAAAGCTGTACTGGCAAACTGTCTTGGAGAAGGGAATTTTTTAATTCTCTCCGCCTGTCCCTGGAAATTGTAGAATTCATTCAGGCTGTTTTGAAGCTGAGTCTGATTGAAATCCGTAATGGCATTCATATTTTTCAGCTCGTTGATGTCTTTCGCCTGCTGGGCAATCAGATAGGTAGCAAAATTTTTATAATCATTTTTAAGATCATACTCTTCCTCTGACAGATATTTGTGCAGGAAAATAGGAGCTCTTCCGTAGTCAGGAAAACCGGCTTTTATTAACCTGTTTCTTCTCAGGTTGATATTACCGAATTTATTATTTTCTGTGCTGATATGCTCCCATTCTGTAGGAATCAAAAGCTGTTCCCGGAAAGTATATAACCATGCTATATGACGGTAAACGATTCTTCTTTTACGGTCTTCAAGATCAAAAACACCAATTTCTTCATTTTTAGTATCGAAGGCATATACCATAGAGGCAAATGAACGGCTGGAATTCACAATTCCGCCCCAGATTTTTCTGGCTTCCCAAAGTCTGTCATAAGCCTGATTGTTTTTAAAACCAACAAGGAATGCTTCTGCTGTACCAATCAAAGCTACAGGAACCCATGGAATCGTCATCCACTGCCAATTGAAAAAATAGAATAGGACAGCGATCAGCGTACACCAGATTGAAATCAGTATAAGATGAAAACCTGATAAATTGAGAACCTGCTTATAATTGACGTATTTAGTAGTGATCATAAAGAAGTATGGAATTTTTGGTGCATATCAACAAAATAGATACCAAAATGAGGCATCTGTTCTGTTGATTAAAATTAATAAAAAAAACCTCTGATTTTTCAGAGGTTTCAATTATTTAATATTTCAGCATTTCTTCGATCTTGCTGCTGAGCTTTTCAGCATTTGGAAGCATTTCTTTTTCCAGAACAAGGTTGATAGGAACAGCAGGCACATCCAGTGATCCCATTGTTTCTACCGGTGCGTCAAGATACCTGAAGCAATTTTTGGAAATACGGTGTGCAAAAGCTTCTGCAAAAGAGTTGTTAAGCTGTTCTTCTGTCAGAACGATACATTTTCCATGCGCTTTCACTCTTTCGAAAACAAGTTCTTCATCAAGAGGAATCAATGTTCTTAAATCGATCACTTCAACTCTTCCGTTGAAACTCTTAGCTGCTTCTTTGGCCCAGTAAACTCCCATTCCATAAGTAACTACCAATAAAGTTCTGCCTTTTTCGGTTTCATCCTTATCTGCTTCAATAATTATTTTACCTTTTCCAAATGGAAGAACATAATCTTCAGCAGGCTCTATCGTTTTGGCATCTTCAGTTCCCGGAACTTTACTCCAGTACAATCCTTTGTGCTCCAGCATCACTACCGGGTTCGGATCATAATAAGCTGCTTTTAGCAAACCTTTAAAATCTGCAGCATTACTTGGGTATGCTATTTTGATTCCTTTGATATTGGCTAAGATACTTTCCACACTTCCACTATGATAAGGACCGCCGCCGCCATAAGCTCCGATAGGAACACGGATGATATTGCTTACCGGGAATTTTCCGCCGCTTAAATAACTTGATTTTGAAATTTCCGTAATCAACTGGTTGATTCCCGGATAAATATAATCTGCAAACTGAACCTCAACAATTGGCTTCAGTCCAACAGCACTCATCCCGGCAGTAGATCCTATGATATAAGCTTCCTGAATGGCCGTATTGAATACTCTTTTGCTTCCGAATTTTTTTCCTAAAGTAACCGTTTCACGGAAAACTCCACCGATTCTTTCACCTACATCCTGTCCGTAAAGAAGTGCTTCAGGGTGTTTCCACATCAGTTCCTGGATGGCATGGATGGCAGCATCCACCATTACAATTTTTTCTCCGTTGGCAGGTTCACGTGTCCCTGTTTCCTCAGTAATGGGAGTTGGGGCAAAAACGTGCTGCATTACGGTTTCAGGCTTTGGATCCTCTGCATTTTTAGCTTTTTCAAAAGCTTCTTCTGCTTCAAGACGCGCCTTTTTAGTGATTTGCTTTAAAAGATCTTCATCAACACCTGTTTCCAGTAAATGTTTTCTAAGGATTTCTCCCGGATCTTTGGCTCTGTGTTTTGTTAAATCTTCTTCGTCTCTATAGAATTCTCTTCTTACTCCTGAAGTGTGATGGCCGATCAATACCGTTTTTGCACAGACAACAAGAGGCTTTCTTTCTGTTCTTACAAAATCTACGGCTTTTTTCATGGCTTCGAAACTTTCCACAAAATCAGTTCCGTCTACTCTCATTCTGCTTAACCCTGTGAATCCTGCTACAAAATCGTATGCATCACAGGTTCTTGCTTCGTCTTTCGTTACGGAAATTCCCCATTCGTTATCCTGAACAAGGAAGATAATCGGAAGCTGGTGCAGAGCAGCAAACTGTAAAGCTTCACTTACTTCACCTTCTGTAACGGAATTGTCTCCGAGGCTGCAAACTACAACAGGATTGTTTTCAAATTGCTGAAGATTGAAATCCTGAATGTATTTGATCCCCTGTGCTACTCCGGTCGTAGGAATAGTCTGCATTCCTGTAGCAGAACTCTGGTGAACAATTTTGGGTTTGTTTTCATCCCTGCTTGAAGGGTGTGAGTAATAAGACCTTCCGCCTGAAAAAGGATCATCAGCTTTAGCCAGTAACTGAAGCATCAGTTGGTAGGGTTCAAAACCAATTCCTAAAAGAATACTTTCGTCTCTGTAATAAGGAGAAACCCAGTCTTCCTTCTTTAGCTGATAGGCTGTTGCAAGCTGAATTGCCTCGTGCCCTCTGGAAGTACTGTGAACGTATTTGCATACGTTTCTGTTTTCTTCATAAATATCCGCCATTGCCTTGGCCAGCATCATATGATTATACGCTTTGAGTAATATATCCTGTGAAACTTTTTCGTGAAGTGCATTTTCCATAGGAAGCAAATATACATAAAAAAACAAAATACTAACAACTGTTAGTATTTTGTGAAAAATCTTTGTTTATATAGGTTATTCCTTGATCACTTTTTTAGAAATAACATTTTTGTCTGTTTTTATTTCAATGATGTAAATTCCTTTTGTATAAGTGGATAAATCTACCGCTTCTTGATCATTGTTAATGATACCTGTCTGTAATTTTTTACCTGAAAGATCATAAACATTAAAAGTAGATTTCTTAGGAGCTTTTAATATACGGGTAAAGTCTTTTACAACTGTTGGTGCGATCGTTATATCATCAGACTTTTCTAATCCGGCATCTTTGGTTCCCAGCACTTCACTAAATCCTGATGTAATGATAGAATAATTCTGAGGAGAAGTAACACTTGGAGAAGCGTTATTTTTTAATGTTCCTTTATGAGAAATCTCAATTCTATAAACAGCTCCTGGTGTTGGGTTATCAATAACAACCTGCTCTACATTGTCTACTGTGTTGTCTCCTTTTGTGGCAGGTGTCATTGGATCTAATGCATTTAATTTCCAGGGCTGATAAATGGTGCCTGTTCCGGTATCTATAATTCTTAGATCCAGATCGTTTATCAATCTGGATGTTCTGTTGTTGTAAGCCTCTGCCCATGTTAAGTTTTCAGAAACTACATATTCAGGATCAATCCAGGATATGGTTACTTTTAAGGGCTCAGATCCGGATGCTTTCACCGTTTGAGTATTAACCGAACCGTTATTTAAGGTTTCATCATTAAATAGTATGGTATTGTTGGATTTTCCTACAAGAAGTTCGGCTCCTTTTTTGGCATTGATGTACCCCCAGCCATTCCATGGATCCGGACCAACGGTTCCTGCTTCCGATGCAGAGTGGATCATTAATGTTTTTGCAGAGGCTGCATTAAGCTCAAGAGCAGGATACAGCTGCTTATAAATCTGCATCCAGACTCCTATGATTCCGGTAACAATAGGCCCGGAAAAAGAGGTTCCACTGCCCACGTTATATAAGCTGCTGCCTGTTGTGTTTTCCGCTGTGGATGCATACGCTACATTCGTTCCTGTAGTAATGATATCCGGTTTTATAGCGCCGTCATCTCTTGGACCTGCGCTGCTGTAGGTTGATTTTATAACATCAGAAGGAGAGGAGTATCTTTTGTCGCTGGCAGTCAGGATATCAGAAGCACCTACTACAATAATATTTTTTGCCAAAGAACCAAAACCAATACAGTCATATCCTAAAGCGCAGTTGTTTTGTGGAAGTGTGTCTGTAGCTGCAAATTGTACATAAGTTCCAGCACTGTTTTCATAATATTTAGCTAAGGTGTTTCCTGTTGGCCCCATTCCATATGAATTTCCGGCTGATTTAACGATAACATAGGTGGGATTATTATACACGATATTGTCATAAGTCTGGTCGCTATCAAGATAGGTTCCCTGTAGATCAGCAGTGGTTCCAGGGCTTATGAACTGCCCAAACCAGATCCATGCATAAGCTCCGTTTATTGCTTTCATATCCCATCCGGGATTGATTCCATACGAATGATTGGATATTTTGGGCTGTGCCAGGATTATCTTTTCGAATACCGTACTGGGAGCAGAAGCTCCTGCTAATATTGTAGTCGCAAAGGCGTAATTGTCAAAAGTTGAATTTTGTGCTATTCCTCTGAAATTCGTAACCCGGGTTGTTCCATTGGTAAATGTAAGCGTATAAGGATAGTCTTTGGTGCCGATAAATCCTGTAACAGCAGTGGCGTGTGAACTGTAATTCATGGTACTGGCTTCTTTATTATTTACCCTGCCTATTGCATTATTAAAGAAAACATGTCCTTCAAATGCTCTTCCACCATCGAAGATGGTATATTTAATATTTTCGCCGTTAAATGAACCTGTCAACCCTGTGATGGTACCATTCTGTAAAAAGTCTGCATTGGAGTTTTTTATTTGATCCAAGTCATCCGACTGATAGAAGTAAGGCTTTCCATCCGGATCAAATCCTGCCAGATTTTTTAGCTGTTCTTCGAGTTCTTTAAGTGTCTCAGGGTTTTTATCAGACTCAAAATGTTTTGAGAGAAACAGATCAAATTTTTTGTTGTTTTCTATTCGTTGTCGTTCTAATGTTTTTTTTAAAATTTCATTACTGTTTTGTGCATTCATGACAATGGTTGTCAGTACGCCGATCGAAATAAAGATTTGTTTCATTGTGTTTTTTTTTTTTTTTTTTTTTTTTTTTTTTTTTTTTTTTTTTTTTTATTTTTTTTTTTTTTTTTTTTTTTTTTTTTTTGTTTTCTTTGATTGTTAAATATATACATAAAGTGCTTTTATTTTTGTTTTTGAGTGATTAAATGTTGTTTTTGTTGATTGTTTTAGTTGTTGTTATAGGTATTTATGAATATTTTAATATTTTACTTTGTGTTTGTAGTTTTTTATTTTACTGGATTTAAATGAGAATTGATGCTTTTTGACAGGAAAACAGTTGGAAAAACTCTGAGATTTGCACTCTATGGTGTTTTATATGCTATAATTTATCATTTTATGGATAATTAATTGAAAAAAGCAAATCCATAGGAGTAGAAGAAATTAAGCTTTGTATTTTTAAAAAAGGCCGAGATTTATATTCTGAAACCAGGGTGTGATTAGAAAAAAATGAAGTAACTTTACATTCTCTTTTTATAAAAAAGTTAGAACATTATATGTATTTAATTTTTGACACAGAAACAACCGGTTTACCAAAAAATTTCAACGCTCCGCTTTCAGACTCGGATAACTGGCCCAGAATGGTCCAGATTGCATGGCAGGTGCACGATGATGATGGAAACTTGATTGAAAACCAGGATTATATAATAAAACCTGAAGGGTATGATATTCCCTTCAACGCTGCCCGTATTCACGGAATTACAACCAAAATCGCCAATGAAGAAGGACGTGACCTTCAGGAAGTTCTTGAAGAATTTTCTAAGGTTCTTGAAAGAATCAGGGTGGTTTCCGGACATAATGTGGAGTTCGACTACAATATCGTAGGAGCAGAATTTTACAGAAAAAACCTGAAAGATAACCTTCAGGAAAAGCCAAAAGCGGATACCATGATTTTGGGAACGGACTTCTGCCAGCTTGGAGGAGGCCGCGGAGGCCGTTTTAAACCTCCGAAACTTGAAGAATTATATGAAAAGCTTTATGGGAACAAATTTGATGAAGCCCATAATGCTGCAGCCGACGTTAATGCAACGGCCAGAGCTTTCTTTGAAATGGTAAGAATAGGCGTAGTTCCTGCCGAGACATTAAAGATTTCAGAAGATCAGCTTGCCTATTTCAGAAGTCTTTATCCGGACCCGATCAAGCCTTTCAATATTGTCATCAGAAGACAGGTTGCTGATTTTCATAATAAGAAAAAGCAGCAGGATTTCGGAAGTATTGATGAAATTGATTTAGGTAAATATTTCAATTTTGATAACCATAGTGTTTTCTCTACGCTTACGGCTACCTCAAGCATTAATGACCTGATTAAAAAAGCCTCTGATGAAAATTTCCCTGCTGTCGGAATGGTGGATCTTGGAAATATGATGGGAGCTTTCAAGTTCGTCTCTGCAGTAGAAGGAGCTAATGCAGACAGAGCGAAAAAGCATAAAGAATACCTGGCAAAAAAACAGGAAGCAGAAGAAAACGGGACAGAATTTACTGAAGAAGAACCTGTTTCAGAACCGCTTATTCCCGTAGTGGGCTGTGAATTTTATATTTCAGACCGTTACGAACAAAAGCAGTTTACCAAAGATGATCCGGACAGAAGAACACAGGTTGTGCTTTTGGCGAAAGATTTTAATGGATATAAAAACCTGGCAAAACTCTCCAGTATCGGTTTCCTGAAAGGATTCTATTTCGGAGTTCCCAGGGTGAGCAGGGAATTGATTGCTCAATATAAGGAAGGAGTCATAGCTTTAACATCCGGAATTATGGGGGATATTCCTGATGCGATCTTAAATACCGGTGAGCAGAAAGGAGAGGAACTTTTCAAATGGTGGAAAGACACCTTTGAAGAGGACTTTTATGTGCAGATTCAGAATCATAAACTTCCTGAAGAAGAACATTTAAATGAAGTTCTTTTGTATCTGGCAGATAAATATAATGTGAAAATTTTAGCTCAGAACGAAACCTTTTACACCAATAAAGATGATTCTAATATCCAGGATATTGTAAGCTGTATTAAAGATGGTGAAAAGCTTACTACGCCTATTGGAAAAGGATTTGGTAAAAGAAGAGGGCTGGCTACAGGTGAATATTACATCAAAAATTCTGATGAAATAAAAGAAGCCTTTTTAGCTTATCCGGATGCTTTTGATGCATATGAAGAATTTACAGCAAAATTTAAACCTTATACCTTAAAAAGAGACGTACTTCTTCCTAAATTTGATATCCCTGCGGAATTTATCCATGCAGAAGATGAGGTAGACGGCGGAAAAAGAGGGGAGATGGCTTATCTTACCTATCTTACCTATGAAGGTGCCAAGAAAAGATATGGAGAAGATGGTATTACCGACGATATCAAAGAACGTCTTGACTTTGAGCTTGAGGTAATTGCCAATACCGGTTATCCGGGTTACTTCCTTATCGTACAGGACTTCTGTAATGAAGCCCGTAAAATGGGAGTTTGGGTTGGTCCGGGAAGAGGGTCGGCGGCGGGATCTGCGGTGGCGTACTGTATCGGAATTACCAACGTAGACCCTATTAAATATGATCTCCTTTTTGAGAGATTCCTGAATCCTGAAAGGGTTTCCATGCCCGATATTGATATTGACTTTGATGATGAAGGAAGAGACAGGGTTATCAAATGGGTAATTGAAAAATACGGACAGAGCCAGGTAGCACAGATCATTACCTATTCTGTACTTGGAGGAAAATCTGCCATTAAAGATGCCGGAAGAGTGCTGGATGTTCCGATTCCTGATACGAATAATATTGCCAAGCTGATTCCTTCCACTCCCGGAATGAACATTGCAAAAGCTTTAGCGAAATATGATAAACTAAAGCCGGAAGAGCAGATGCTCGTTGATGAGATGAGATATGTTCTGGAGAGTCCGGATGATGCACGACACGGAGTTTTAGCAAGTGCTAAAAAAATGGAAGGCTGTATCAGAAATACCGGAATTCACGCCTGCGGGGTTATCATTACGCCGGAAGATGTGAGTAATCTTGTTCCGGTTACCATTGCAGCAAAAGATGCTGATATCCTGGTGTCGCAGTTTGATAACTCTGTTGCGGAAAGTGCCGGTCTTTTGAAGATGGATTTTCTGGGGCTGAGAACGCTGACTATTATTAAAGATGCATTGAAGCTTGTTAAAGCAAGATATGGAGTGGATATTGATCCGGATCTTATTCCGCTGGATGATGCCAAAACCTATCAGTTGTTTAAAGAAGGAAGAACGGTCGGGATTTTCCAGTATGAAAGTCCTGGGATGCAAAAATACATGAGAGAGCTTAAACCGACGGTTTTTGCCGATCTTATCGCCATGAATGCCTTGTACCGTCCCGGTCCGATTAAATATATCCCGAACTTCATCAACAGAAAGCACGGAATTGAAGAGATTGTCTACGACTTACCGGAAACAGAAGAATATTTAAAAGAAACATACGGAATTACCGTTTATCAGGAGCAGGTAATGCTTTTATCCCAGAAACTGGCCAACTTTACCAAAGGTGAAGCCGATACTTTAAGAAAGGCAATGGGTAAAAAGCAGATTGATGTTCTTAATAAAATGTACCCGAAATTTATTGAAGGAGGTAGAAAAAACAACCTTAATGAAGAAAGGCTGGAGAAAATCTGGAATGACTGGAAAGCTTTTGCAGAATATGCCTTCAATAAGTCCCACTCAACGTGTTATGCATTCATCGCTTATCAGACCGCCTATTTAAAAGCTAATTATCCGGCAGAATACATGGCGAGTGTAATGAGTAATAACATTAACAATACGGATTCAATCACTATGTTCATGGAAGACTGTAAAAGTATGGGTGTGGATGTTCTGGGACCGGACGTGAATGAATCTCAATACAAATTCTCCGTAAACGAAAAGGGACAGATCCGCTTTGGGTTGGGAGCGATAAAGGGAATTGGAGAAGGGCCGAGTGAAGCAATTACAAGAGAAAGAGAAAACGGAAGGTTTAAAAATATTTATGATTTCTTCGAAAGAATACTGCCTTCACAGATGAACAAGAGGGTAGCAGAGAGTTTGGTGCTTGCAGGTGCTTTTGATGAACTGGATGCTTTCCACAGAGGACAGTATTTTGATATTGACATGGCAGGAAAGACCAATCTTGAAAGACTGATCAGATACGGGCAGAGTTTCCAGGAAAGCAAAAACGAGATGGAGCACTCTTTATTTGCGGATTTCGCAGAAGAAGTTCAGATTGAACAGCCGAAACTGGCTCCATGTCCGGAATGGCCCAATATGCATAAGCTTAATAAAGAAAAAGAGATCATTGGCTTCTATCTTTCGGCTCACCCGCTGGACGAATTTAAATATCAGTTCCAGTTTATGCAGGGGCAGCTTTCTAAAAAAGCGGTTCTTGAGAAAAATGAAGAAGACAAGGCCGTTACCGATGAAGCGCCTGTTTTGGAGCAGGATGCACTGGATGATGCGGTGGATCTTACGGAAATTGTTTCAGATGATGTATTGGCAGGAGAAGAGGAAGTGATAGAAGAAGTTACTAAGAAGGCAGAGCCAAAGGGGAATTTCTTATTCCTGAATCTGGATGAGGTGGATGCTTACAAAGAACAGGCTTTCTCTAATAAACAGGAAGAACTGTTTGAAGAGAAAAAGAAAGACTGGAAGACCCTTCAGAAAGAGAGGGAAAATGGCGGTGGTGGTAAAGAATATACTGTAGCCGGCCTTATTACCGAATACAGGGTTCAGGATGGTTTCAGAAGCGGTGAGAAAGTAGCTTTTGTTACACTGGAAGATTATTCCGGATCCTATTCATTCAGACTGGGAGACAGAGATTACATGAGATTGAAAGAAAAGCTGGAAGTTCAGAGATTTGTGATTTTTAAGATAAAATTTGCTCAGGTAAAAGATGGTAGGGTCTTCGTTAATGTAAATGATGTCATTGAACTTCAGGAAGCATTTGAACGATTTGCAAAAAGTATATCATTGGTAATGGATGTGATGGATGTAAGACCTGAAGATCTCGACTTTTTCAGAACGGTTCTCGACAGAAACAAAGGAAACCAAAAATTGAAATTCTTTATCAAAAACCTGGAAGATGACTCCCATATTGAAGTTCAGTCTATGAAACATACTGTGGATCTGAATGGTGATCTGATAAAAGAAATTCAACTTCTTAATAAATATGAATTTTATTTAAACTAGAAAAATACATGATAAAGAAAGGAGTGGCTTTTGCCACTCTTTTTTTTGTTTATATATTATCAATATTGATGAAAAATTTTAAATAGTTTTTCTCTTAAGATAGAAAAATTTACTGAAGTCTATTTTGATTGTATAGTAGTTAAGTATTTGGTATTTAATTAGTTATTATTTTTCATTATATTGCGAAATAATTATATAATTTAAATAAATGTTTAATTATATAATGTTTTAATGGTATTTTTTATTGTTTTTGTATAAAAATTTATGATATTTTCTAATATTTCATTTAAAATTTAAATTAATATTTATACATTTACCGCCCTAACTGTTATTATTTACTATTTTATGAAGAAATTACTACTTTCGTGTCTGGCTTCCCTGAGTATGGGAGTCTATGCGCAAACCGACGTCGCCAACTATACTTTTTCAAAAAGTACCGGGGTGGCTTATACTTCCATTACAGGAGGTACAAAATTATTCCCTTCAGGGACTAATACTACTTATGACAATGATGTATCCGCAGCAATTCCATTGTCTTCTCCTTTTAATTTCGGTGGTGTTGCCATGACCACATGTTATGTGAGTGCCAATGGATTTATAACGTTTGGAGCAGCTCCTTCCGGGACAAATTATACTCCAATGTCAAGTCTGGGATCAACTACAGGGGCAATTTCTGCTTTTGGGCAGGATGGAGGCTTTTCATCATCAGATGCAACACAACCAGCGGGAAATCATGAAGTGAGATATGAAGACCTGGGAACTGAATTTGTTGTACAGTGGCAGGATCATGCCAATTACTTTAACAGATCTACTGAAAAGTTAAATTTTCAGATCAGATTGGTTTATGCTACAGGTGAAATAAAGATCATTTATGGAAGCTGTACAGATCCGGGTACCAGCACTTCTGGCAGTACTCCACAGGTAGGGATAAGAGGAAACAGTACTACTTATGCTTCCAATGTAAATTCCCTGATGATCGGAAACGTGCCGTCAGGAACTACCTGTGACTGGTCTAAAGCTGTTACCGGTAATGCTGCTAGCAGTACAATGCTTTTTTCCAGCACAACCAACGCAAGTGTTAAAATCCCTGCCGGGCTGCAATATAAATGGACACCAGGCACACAGGCTCCGGTAAGGACTTTTGCAGCTGCCACTGCAATTACCAACAATGCTGCTACTGTAAACTGGACGGCTCCGACAGGTGCAACAGCTTACAATGTTCAGTTTAGAGAAGTCGGAAACTGTGATTGGACAGATCTTGTTGGTAATCCGGTTTCTGCTGCAACTGCTACAATTACAGGGTTAACTCAGAATACAAGCTACCAGGTTCAGGTTCAGGCTTTAAACGGATCTGTAAAATCTATCTATTCTCATATTCCAAATGCAGCCGGAACGGGGAATGGGTATGCCTCCTCAGGGTCTTTTACCACTACACCTAACTGTGCAAGTACGGTAACCGGTCTTTCTTCTTCTGCTCTGACTCCTGAATCCGCAACAATAACCTGGACAGCTTCTACAACACCTCCGGGTAATGGATATGAGTATTATTATTCTACATCTTCAACAACTCCGCTTGCAACGGCTACGCCTTCAGGATCTGTAGGTGCCGGGGTAATAACAGCTGATTTATCTGGTCTGACTCCTTCAACTCAGTATTATTATTGGGTAAGAGGAAACTGTAATGGAACAGATAAAGGAAATTGGTCCAGCTCTGCAAACTTTACAACACTTGGGTTATGTCCTACCGTTACCGCTCCTGCATCCAATGCTACAGGAGTAAGTGTAACCCCTACGATTACATGGAATGCAATAAATGGCGCTGCCGGGTATAAACTGAAAGTTGGAACTACCTCTGGAGGAAATGATATTGCAGATATGGATATCGCAGGCGGAACGAATAATTCTTATACTTTCGCTGCTCCTTTAAATTTTGGTACTGCCTATTATTATTCTGTAACTTCTTATACAGCTAATATTGCAGGGCCTGCTACCGCATGTACGGTAAGATCATTCCAGACGGTATGTAATTCATCTAATTTACCTTATACTTTAGATTTTGAAAATGTTACAACACCTGCATTACCAATTTGTACAACAGTGGTAAACAGTGGTTCCGGAAATTCATGGAAAACAGCAACCGCTCCGGCTGGATTTACAGGGAAAGTGCTTAATTATTCCTATAATAGTTCTAATGCTGCCAATACATGGTTCTTTACCCAAGGTTTAAATCTTACTGCAGGAGTTAGCTACAGAATCAAATATAAGTATGCGAATGCATCAGGAACCACACAATATCCTGAAAAATTAAAAGTTGCTTACGGTTCTTCTGCTGCAAGTGCTTCAATGACAAATACTTTAGCTGACCACGCTAATATTACAGGTGGAACTGCTACATATGCATTTGTAGACTTTACACCAGGCGCAACAGGAGTTTATTATTTAGGATTCCAGGCTTATTCTGCTGCTAATATGAACCAGATTTATGTTGATGATATCAATATAGATGTAACTCCTAGCTGCTCTGAACCATTGGCTGTTAATGTTTCAGGCATGACAACCAATGGAGCAAATGCTTCCTGGACTGCTCCGGCTACTGCTCCTGGAAGTGGATATGAGTATTACTATTCTACAAGCAGTACAGCTCCTACAGCGTCTACTGCAGCTTCCGGAACCAGTACTACCACTTCGGCTCCTTTGTCCGGTTTATCTCCTTCCAGTACTTACTATTTATGGGTGAGATCGGTATGTAGTTCTTCCGATAAGAGTGCGTGGAGTTCTCAGGCTGCTGTTTTCAATACACTTTGCGGAACAGCTATGGCTCCTTTTGCTCAAAACTTTGATAGTGGAGCAGCACCCAACTGTTGGAGCAGTATAAACCCTACGGCAACAGGTACTGACGCTAATTTGTTCTGGAAGTTCTCAGGATCTGCAGATTATGGTGCAAGTCCGGCTAATAACCAAAAAGCGGCAGGTACATATGCATGGGTAGATGCAAGTTCACCATATAATGGAGCGGGTGCCAACACGGTTCAGCTGGTTACTCCTCCTGTAAATTTAACAGGATTAACCGCACCTCTTGTTTCTTTTGACTGGTTTAAAAACCATTCTACCTCTTCTTCTACTACGGTATCACCTTCCACTTATGATAATAACAAGCTTACGGTAGAAGTAAACGATGGAAACGGATGGGTAGTTATATTTAGTGATAATACCAACTCAAACCAATGGAGAACAGTTGCTGTTCCTTTGGCAGCTTCTTATATCGGAGCTACTATTCAGGTAAGATTTACTGTAGATAAAAATGTGAATGGTAGCGGATATTACTATGATGATATTCTTTTAGATAATGTTGAAATAAAGCAAAACCCTAATCTGGCAACGTCTGAAACTGCAGTAAAAGAAAACAAGATTAATATATATCCTAATCCGTTTACTGATACGCTGACAATTTCTGATGTATCCAAGGTACAGTCTGTTTTAATTGTTGATGTTTCCGGAAGATTGATTAAGACTATTGATAAGCCATCTTCAGAGCTTCAGCTGAGAGATCTGAAAGAAGGGTTATATTTAGTGATCCTGAATATGAAAGACGGATCTAAACAAACCCTTAAAGCAATTAAGAGATAAAATAGTTTCTTGAAAAAACAGGAAAAGAGAGGCTGCTCAATTTGAGCGGCCTCTCTTTATATAGGTGAAATTGCCTTTTATTAAAGAAAAAGTTTAATTCATTGTGATATAATTAAATAAATATTTTTTTTATTGCTGATTTTCACTAGATTTGATTAACTAATACTGTTTTTATATGAGAAATTTTTTACTTGTTGGTTTCTTAATGGCCGGCTTTTTATCTTCTGCGCAGACTTACTGTACGCCTGCTTTTGCCAGTGGGTGTAGTGGAGGAGATGTGATAGATTCTTTTGCAATTCCGGGTGCCGGATTTGATCATCCTAATACAGGTTGTTCTACTGATGCCTATGGAGATTATACCTCTATGACGATCAACCTGAGTGCAGGTTTGAGTTATGATTTTAGTGTTAAACATGATTACAGTGATCAGAATGTCCGTATCTGGATAGATTTCAATAACGACGGAACTTTTGATGATGCCGCTCCTGAACTTGTAGCTACGGCAAGCAGTACTCTTGTAGGAGCCAATAATATTACGGCCGGACTTATAACCATTCCTGCTACCGTTACTCCTGGTACTTACAGGATGAGAGTAGGCGACAGATTCTCCAGTGATCCTATACCTTGTAATACGGATGGGTACGGAGAAGCACATGATTATACGGTAAACATCGGCGCGGTTCCGACCTGTTTTGCACCATCTGCTTTAACGGTATCTGCTGTTACGGCCAATTCTGCGCAGATCGGATGGACAGCTCCTTCTTCTGCGCCGGGAAGCGGTTACGAGTATTATTATTCAACTTCCGGTACATATCCTACTGCTACAACAGTTGTTTCCGGATCTATCAATGGATTGACTACAAATCTGCCATCCCTTGCACCAGCCACTACCTATCATGTATGGGTACGCTCTGTATGCAGTACTTCGAACAAAAGTGCATGGTCCCAGATGGCAACATTTATGACATCATGTGTCGCTGTGGGAGTACCTTACGCATTGGATTTCGAAAGTATAACTCCACCTGATATGCCGAATTGTACTTCGGTAGTGAATGATGGTGCCGGAAATATGTGGGAAACAGGTGATCTGGATGCCCAGGGATTTACAGGGAATGTTCTTCAGTATTCTTATGATTATGCTAATAATGCCGATACCTGGTTTTTTACCAATGGAATCAACCTTACCGCAGGAACTACCTACAGAATTAAATATAAATATGCCAATGCAGAAGGAACTGTATACGCAGAAAAATTAAAAGTAGCCTATGGAACTTCAGCTACCAGCGCTGGAATGACCAATACACTGGCGGATCACCCGAATATTGTTACCAGTACAGCAACGAGCGCTTTTGTGAACTTTACGCCAGCAGCTACAGGTGTTTATTATTTTGGATTCCAGGCGTATTCTGATGCTAATATGAATCAATTATATGTTGATGATATTAAAATCGATGTAGCACCGGCTTGTAGTGAACCTAATGCATTAGCTGTTTCAAACATTACTGCTGCAGGAGCTACCGTTTCCTGGGCAGCAGCTACTCCCGTTCCTGCAAACGGATATGATATTTATTACAGTACAACCAATACGGCACCTACAGCAACAAGCACACCTAATTTTACAGGAGTTACAGCAACTACCTATAATATTCCAGGTTTAGCTTCTTCATCTGTGTATTATGTATGGGTGAGATCGGCGTGTAGCGCAACAAGCAAAAGTGCATGGAGTGATTCTGCCACATTTACAACATTATGTTCAAGTGCAAACCTTCCTTATGTTGTAGATTTTGAAAATGTTACTGTTCCAGAGCTTCCAGGTTGTACAATGAATGTTAATGCAGGGGCTGCAAATGACTGGGAAACAGCGGATCCTCCTTCTGACAGCCAGGGATTCACTACCAATGTGCTGAAATATCAGTACAACTCTTCCAATTCTGCCGATGCATGGTTCTTTACACAAGGATTGAACTTAACAGCAGGAGTACAATATACAATCAGTTATCAATATGGTAATAATTCATCAACTTATGCTGAAAAACTGAAAGTAGCATATGGTACTTCGCCTGATGCGGCTGCTATGACTGGTTCTATAGCAGATTATCCTTCAATTAATGATGGAATTGCTCATACCGAATCTATAACATTTACAGTTCCTGCAACAGGGGTGTATTTCTTTGGATTTAATGCTTATTCAGATCCGGACCAGTATAATCTGTATATAGATGATATCAGTATTAACAATGCTAACCTGTCAACATCCGAAGTCGCTGCAGCGAAAAATAATATCCAGATTTATCCTAATCCATTTACAGATGTGTTGAGTATCTCCGATGTGAAAAATGTGAAAAATGTATCTGTGACAGATGTTACGGGAAGATTAGTGAAAACCATTGGTAACCCCGAATCTACGATCCATTTAAGGGATGTAACGCAGGGAGTTTATCTGATAACGCTTGAAATGAAAGACGGATCTAAACAAACGATCAAAGCCATTAAAAAATAATTCATCATTTAAATAAAAAAAGGAAGACGGGTCATATGTGATCCGTCTTTTTTATTGAGATTTAAGAGTATATGAAAAATATCGATAAAAAAAGATGAGTGAAATGTTCAGCTCATCTTTTTATTTTATCCAGGTTCGCGATGATTGTAAATTGTTTATCGTCGACAATTGCACATCACTCATCACTTATCGGGTACTGGCTGCATATCGCCTGTATTCATAAGATCAAAAACAGCAGGGAAGAACATTACTAATATAAAATAAATGATGACCATCAGTACAATCAGTGCAAAAAGAATAATTACTAAGCTATTGGGTCTGTTTTTCTTTTTTGGTTCCATGATTTTGTGGTGTTTGATTAATGAATTTTACTTATATCAAATATTAAGCTAATTTCTTGCCACATTTCTTACAATACCTCGCGTCATCATCAATATCGTCGTTTCCGCAGCGTTCGCATACCATTTCCAGGTTTTGTCTTTTGTTTCTCATTTCTGCGGTTACAATGCCGGTAGGGACTGCAATAATAGAATAACCGGCCAGCATAAGAATAACCGCAAAAAACTTGCCTAAGGGCGTAATAGGAGATACATCACCATATCCTACAGTAGTTACCGTAACAACGGCCCAATAGATAGATTGCGGTATCGTTTCAAATCCAGGTCTTCCACCTTCTACCATAAACATAAGTGAGCCTACAATGACTGAGAAAATGATCAGAAAAAGAAGGAAAATATAAATTTTTCTCGAACTGTTTCTTAAAGCCCTTACAATGAAATACCCGTCATTCATAAAATCCATTAAATTGAAGATCCTGAAAATCCTCAACATTCTCAACATTCTGAAAATCAGAAAATACTTGGTAATAGGAAAGAAAAAACTGAGAAAAAAGGGAACCAGAGCCAGAAAATCTATAATTCCGAAAAAACTGAATATATAGCTCCGCTTATTTTTTACCACTGCAATCCGCATGGAATATTCTATTGTAAAGAAAATGGAGATGATCCATTCAAGAATCAGAAAGGTATAATGAAATCTCTTATCAAGCTTAGGTACACTTTCCATCATAATAATGGCAGTACTTGCAAGAATTAAAGACAATAATATGATATCGAACAGTTTTCCAAGCTTCGTATCAGATCGATAAATTATCCGGTAAAGGAATCTTTTCCATAGAGTCTCCTCAGGAATAAGATTATGTTCTCTTTCCATTTAGATAGGGTTATTTCACAGCGAAGTTAATAATTTATATATAGAATAGGGTAAATATATGATTGTTAAAAGAATCCTGCAAATGTTAAAATAAAATTCATCATGTAAAAGTGAATTATTATAATTTAATATAGTGGTTATCAATATATTATATTAAGTAAAATACGAATAAAATATGACATATAAAAATGTTTTTTTTAACATTTTTATCGTCCAAGTTTGTAATTTTATTCTACAAAAGCTTTATATCATGAGAAAAATTTTAACCTTTTTAATGCTGTTTTTGATAAGCAGTTTTGCGTATGCTCAGGTTGGGATTAATACTGTAACGCCAAATAGTGCTTCAGTACTGGATATAGTTTCCAACCAGAAAGGAATTCTCATTCCTCGTCTTACTGATACTGACCGGGATACCAACCTGGCTGATAATGACGTTTCCACAGTGCCTCCTGCAGGTGTAGTAAACGCTAACCTTACTGCAGGAACTCTTATTTATAATACGACAACGAATAACTTCCAGTATTGGGATGGTACCCTCTGGAGACAGCTTTTTGTTCCCACATCTTCTCAGGCTGGTAACGACGGTGTCGTTAAAGTAAATTCTGGAAACGCAAATGTAAAACCCTCATTCAATTTAAGTGCATCAGGAAGCGGCTATGGCCCGAGACAACAGGTGCTTTATGCCACACCGCTGGTTTTTGCAGCAAGTCCTACTACAAGCTGGCCGGAAACTACCGTTCCATTTCCGGGCGTAACGAGCAATATCTATATTGCGGCTACCGGTAAATGGAGAGAAAATGAAATTAACGGGCAGGTTCATTTTTGGAGAGCAATCGCTACAATCACTCCAGGTTCCAACTCTTCAGGATCCATAAAAGCTACTTTTAAAAATCCCGATTCCGGTTTTGAAATCAATTCTATCCAGCTGGTTCCAAGCGGCTCCAGTGGAACAGGTAACATTCTTACCTTTTATTTCTATACCATTGCGGACCCAGCGAGTCTTGATCCGGGAAAAGGCTATCAGCTTTTTATGGAATCCGATATCAACTGTGGCGTAGTAGTAGATTCCTTTACAAGAGTATCGCTTTTCAAAGATTAATAGTCTTATTGATTTCTTTTTTAATATCAAAGCAAAACCGGTTGAAGAAAGCCGGTTTTTTATTGCAAATTTTTCCGGGTTTTTGGTAAAATTAATATCTTCGCTGTAACCGTAAAATATAAATTAATGAAGCTAAAAACTGTAATTGCAAAGATTGAAGAGGAGATAAGCATCAGGCAGGCAGAAGATTTTGATAATGTAGGATTGCTGTGTGGTGTTTATGATCGTGATGTGTCGGGAATTCTGGTTTGTCATGATGCGCTGGAAAATGTAATAGATGAGGCGATTGAGAGAAACTGTAATCTGATTGTATGCTTTCATCCCATTATATTTTCCGGATTAAAATCTTTAACAGGGAAAAATTATGTAGAGCGGGCCGTTTTAAAAGCTATTGAAAATAAAGTAGCAATCTATGCCATCCACACTGCATTTGACAATGATTTCTTTGGAGTGAACCACGGTATATGCAGTCAGTTAGGATTAAAGAATATGAAGATTCTTCAGCCCAAAGAAAATAACTTAAAGCAGTTAACGGTTTTTGTTCCTAAAGAGTATTCGGAAAAAGTAAAAGAAGCCATGTTCTCAGCCGGAGCAGGAAATATAGGATTCTATGACGAATGCAGTTTTACAGTGAATGGTAATGGGACATTCAGGCCTGTGGAAGGCTCAAATCCGTTTTCCGGACAGCAGGGTATTCGTGAAAATGCAGACGAAGATATGATTTCTGTAATTTTTGAAGGCTTTAAACAAGGGCAGATTGTAGGCGCTATGAAGTCAGCACACCCTTATGAAGAAGTAGCCTATCAGGTTTATAGTCTGGATAATAAAAATCATCATGCCGGATTGGGAATGTACGGTGATCTGGAAGAGGAAATGGATGAAAAAGATTTCCTTGGGTTTGTAAAAGAAAAATTTGGACTGGAGGTGATCAAACATTCTTCTTTTAACAATAAAAAAATCAAAAGAGTGGGGGTTCTGGGAGGCTCGGGAGCAAGTGGGATAAGATCTGCAGCGGCCAGAAAATGTGATGCTTACCTTACAGGAGATCTTAAATATCACGATTATTTTTTAGCAGAGTCTAAAATGCTGATCTGTGATATAGGACATTATGAGTCCGAACAATTTGTTGCTCAACAATTATTTGAAATTTTATCACAAAAATTTAGTACATTTGCAATTTCAAAATCTATTGAAAAAACAAACCCAGTAAATTATTTCATTTAAATATGGCAAAAACCAACGATATTTCAGTTGAAGAAAAATTAAGAGCTTTATACGATTTACAGATCATAGATTCAAGATTGGATGAAATCCGAAATACTAGAGGAGAATTGCCAATTGAAGTTGAAGATCTTGAAATTGAGATTGAAGGTCTTGAAAAAAGAGCTGAAAAATTTCATGCTGATATCAAAGATCAGGAAGATCAGATCAAAACAAAGCATGAAGTAATTAACCATGCTAAAACTTTAATTGAGAAATACAAATCTCAGCAGGATAATGTAAGAAACAATAAAGAGTTTGAAGCATTAGGAAAGGAAATGGAATTCCAGGAGCTGGAAATTCAGCTTGCTGAAAAAAGAATTAAAGAATTCGGAGCTAAAATTGCTCACAAAAACGAAACTTTAGCTGAACTGAATGCAAAGATCGACGATTTGAAAAGCCACTTAAAGTTCAAGAAAGAAGAATTGGATGGTTTGATCTCTGAAACTCAGAAAGAAGAAGAATATCTTTTAGAGCAGTCTAAAGAATTTGCAGCTAAAATCGATGAGAGATTATTGGCTTCTTACAACAGAATCAGAACAAACTCTATCAACGGTCTTGCTGTTGTAGGATTAGAAAGAGGTGCTCCAAAAGGATCTTTCTTCACGATTCCTCCTCAGAAGCAAATGGAAATTGCTCAGAGAAAGAAAATCATCATTGATGAGCACTCTGGAAAAATCCTTGTTGATGACGAGTTGGTAATGGAAGAAAACGAAAAAATGAAATCTGTAATTAAATTCTAATTATTGATTTTAAGTCATATGAAAGCTGTTTCAGAAATGAGACAGCTTTTTTTATGGACATATGTAAAGTGTTTCGATAATTACCTTTAAAAGAGAAAATAATACTTATTGCATTGATTTTTTTATTAATTTTTTTAATAATAATGAATTATGTTAAATTATCATTAGTGTAATGTTTTTATGTGTATATTTTATATAATAAAAAAAGGAAAAGTATGGTGATTAAATAACTGAACAAAGCTTCAGCAGGAGATATAGGAAGTAAGGCTTTATGGTTACAATAAAAAAGCAGACATATCCATAAACTACAACTTCATTGAACCGTTCAAAATGAATTTTTTATAAATGGTATTATTTGGATATTCTGATATTCAATTTACACACAACCAGAAAAATTATATATCATGAAAAAATTATTAATGGGGTTCTTATCTCTTTTGAGTTACTGTCTCCTGGGTCAGGCAGGGAATGTTGGCATTAATACAATCATACCTGGCAGTACATTGGAAATTAACGGAAGTCTTTCAGCACAGTACCGGTTAATATCAGCAGATTACAATATGAGTATTACAGACTATTATGTAGCTTATAATGGCAGTTCAGTCGGTACCATAACACTGCCGGCAGCTATTGCTGCTTATCCTGCGCCGGGACATATCAAAGGACGTGTATATTATATTAAAAACACAGGAAATTTAATGTTACCATAGCAGCCAATGGAAGTGAGCTGATTGATAATCAGACAGGTCTGCCTGTTTCATCCATTGGTTTAGGGCAAGGATGGTTTGTCATGTTAATATGTAATGGAGCTGCAGGAGGTGTGGTCACCTGGGAAGCAATAGTTATAAATCCGGCTACTTCTATTAATACGATTATCAGTATGTCAACAAACTCTACATATAATTTACCTTCGACCGCTAATTTTAATTCCGGTATTCCGCAAGTTCTGCCTTTTACGGCTGGCGAAATACAGGTTAATCAAGGCTCAACCGCTTCGTGGGATGCTGCAAACAACCGTTTTATCATTAATGAAACAGGTATCTATGAACTGGATGCTTTATCCTATTTCGGAGCCGGAGGAACTACAGGGGCAAGCAATTATATTGGTGTTAATCTGGGTATTACAAAAAATGGAACGGCTGCTGCCAACCTTATTGCCGGTACCCGTTCAAATATAGGGCAGCTTATTGCGGGGTCCGGGAATACACCCATTTCATTCCATTGTCTTGTCAATTTAGTTGCTGGTGATGTTATTTATTTAACGATGTATAGAGGGGCTTTTGACAATGCTACAGGAACAGTGCAGTCACAGGCGCCTGCGGGTGTTTCTGAGGCCCGTCATTTCAGCCTGAAAAAATTATAGGGATAAAGAAAAATATTTTATTGTCAATGAAAAAAACCGCTTCAATAATGAAGCGGTTTCTGTTTTTTATTCATGATGATCGTACATTTTATTATACAAAGCAATAAATTTCTCTTTTACGGCCTTTCTCTTCAGTTTTAATGTTGGAGTGAGTAATCCGCTTTCAATGCTCCATACTTCAGGAGTAAGCTCAATTTTTTTGATTTTCTCCCAGTTTCCAAGGTGTTCATTAATGCCTTCGATTTCCTTTTCAATTCTTTGCTTCAATTCAGGGCTTTTTGCAATTTCTTCAGGTGTTGAGCCTAAATTAAGATTATTTCTCATAGCCCAGTTTTTTGCAAATTCAAAATCAGGCTGTACCAAAGCACATGGCATTTTTTCACCATCACCTACCACCATAATCTGCTCTATAAATTTTGAAGCTTTTGCCAGGTTTTCAATAGTCTGGGGAGCAATATACTTTCCACCGGAAGTTTTGAACATTTCTTTCTTACGGTCTGTGATCTGTAAAAATCCGTCACTATCGATATGTCCGATATCTCCGGTCTTGAAAAAACCATCCTCTGTGAAAGCTTCTTTTGTCATTTCCTCATTCCGGAAATATCCTTTGAATACAGATGGCCCTTTTACCGTAATTTCACCATCTTCCTGAATTTTAACCTTTAAATTATCCAATGGAATTCCTACGGTTCCCACTTTCATCTTATCAAAACTGTTCACAGAGATTACAGGTGATGTTTCTGTCAAGCCATACCCTTCAAGAATTGGAATTCCGGCATTCTGGAACATTAAATTAAGTCTTGTAGATAGTGCAGCAGATCCTGAAACCAAAGTTACGATTTCACCGCCTAAACCTTCTCTCCATTTAGAAAATACAAGCTTGTCTGCGATGATTTCCTGAAGTCCGGATGGCTTTGAAATGGTTTTCTTTTTGGTGATCAGATTCAATGCCCAGAAGAATATTTTGGATTTTAATCCTCCGGCTGAAGATCCTGTATTATAGATTTTGTCATATACCTTTTCTACCAGTCTCGGAACTACGGTCATATAATGAGGCTTCACTTCTTTTACGTTTTCACCCATTTTCTCGATACTTTCAGCAAAATAAAGAGAAAAACCATTGTACTGATAAAGATAGAAAAGCATTCTTTCAAAAATATGGCAGATAGGAAGGAAGCTTAATGCTCTGGCATCTTTGTAATCAAAGCCTCTCTTTTTTGGAATTCTTGGAATGGATCCCAATATGTTTGAAACAATATTATTATGGGTAAGCATTACTCCTTTAGGTCTTCCGGTGGTTCCGGAAGTATAAATGATCGTTGCCAGATCTTCTGTATTGATCGCATTAGAAAGATCATCCACTTCAATTTGTGTAGATTCGTCCTTGCCCAGATCCAGAATTTCTCTCCAGTTGGCAGCCCCGCTGATACTGTCAAAAGTAAAAATTCCCTGCAAACTCGGAATATTATGTTTTACTTTCATTACTTTATTCAACAGCTCTTTATCAGAAACAAAACAATACTGGATTTCAGCATTATTGAAGATGAATTCATAATCTTCAGGAGAAATACTTGGATAAACCGGTACTGAAACAACCCCGATCTGAGAAAGTCCGAAATCCATAATAGCCCATTCTGTGCGGGAATTGGTTGTAATTAAAGCGATTTTATCCCCTGGTTTTATACCAAGCTTCAATAATCCTCTGGATACCTTATTTCCCTCATTAATAAACTCCTGTGTAGAAGTTTTTTTCCACTCACCATGATATTTGGTTACAAACATATCCGTTTTAGGATATTTTTCTAAAGCATAGTGTGGAATATCGAATAATCTCTTGATTGTCATGATTTTTTACGTAATTTATAAAGAAATTTAAATATAAGCATTTTTTTTAATTGAAACCATCCAAAGGTAATAATTAGAAATTAGTTAAATGCTTACCATAATAGTTTGAATCAAAAAGGAGACCGGAAGCCCTGAAAAGGGGATTTTATATTTTCAATTAATCTTTTATAAAGGTTTATTTTTCTCAATACATTTTATATTGTCTTCCTAATGCATATCCCGTTTCCCGAAACACGTATCCATCATCATTAAATCTCCCCAAACCTGCCTTTTTCCCGCTTTTAATTTATTTTTTCAGATTTGCTTAAAAAGTGTAAATTTACGGCTATCTAATTATTTTTTTTATGGACTTTAATTTATCGGAAGAACAGCTGATGATTCAGCAGGCAGCAAGAGATTTTGCACAGAACGAACTTTTACCTGGAGTGATTGAAAGAGACCGTGACCAGAAATTCCCTGCTGAACAGGTGAAGAAAATGGGAGAAATGGGACTTTTAGGAATGATGGTAGATCCAAAATACGGCGGTGCGGGTATGGACAGCGTTTCTTACGTGCTTGCTATGGAAGAAATTGCAAAAGTAGATGCTTCTGCAGCTGTTGTAATGTCTGTAAACAACTCATTGGTTTGTGCCGGTCTTGAAAAATTTGCTTCTGAAGAGCAAAAAGTAAAATATCTTACTCCACTGGCCAGCGGGCAGGTAATCGGAGCATTTGCATTATCTGAGCCGGAAGCTGGTTCTGATGCTACTTCTCAGAAAACTACAGCTGAAGACAAAGGAGATTACTATCTTTTAAATGGTATCAAAAACTGGATCACGAACGGTGGAACAGCTACTTATTATATCGTAATTGCACAGACAGATCCTGAGAAAAAACACAAAGGAATCAATGCTTTTATCGTTGAAAGAGGATGGGAAGGATTTGAAATCGGACCAAAAGAAGACAAATTAGGAATCAGAGGAAGTGATACTCACTCTTTGATCTTTAATAACGTAAAAGTTCCAAAAGAAAACAGAATCGGTGAAGACGGGTTCGGATTCAACTTTGCTATGGCAGTGTTGAATGGAGGAAGAATCGGTATTGCTTCTCAGGCCCTGGGTATTGCTTCAGGTGCTTACGAACTGGCGTTGAAATATGCTAAAACAAGAAAAGCTTTCAAAACTGAAATCATCAACCACCAGGCGATTGCATTCAAATTGGCTGATATGGCAACTCAGATCACTGCTGCTAGAATGCTGTGTTTCAAAGCTGCGTGTGAAAAAGATGCAGGAAAAGACATCTCTGAAAGCGGAGCTATGGCAAAATTATACTCTTCTCAGGTGGCAATGGATACTACTATTGAAGCAGTACAGATCCACGGAGGATATGGATACGTGAAAGAATACCACGTAGAAAGATTAATGAGAGATGCGAAAATCACTCAGATCTATGAAGGAACTTCTGAAATTCAGAAAATCGTGATTTCAAGAAGCATCGCAAAATAACATTTATAAAACACACGACCTATGAAAAAATCTTTGTGGATCACCCTCGGTGTCGTACTGCTGTTACTGGGCGTATTTGTCTGGTATAAGTACTATTTCGTTTTCGGAGAAGGTGTAAAATCCGGATACCTGAATTATGCTATGAAAAAAGGTTATGTCTTCAAAACTTATGAAGGCAAGCTGATTCAGGAAGGCTTTGGAAGAGGAAAAACAGGAACTATTACAAGCTATGAGTTTGAATTTTCCGTAGATGATCCCGAAGTTTTCAAACAACTGGAAACCAACAGCGGTAAAACTTTTGATCTGCATTACAAAGAGTACAACGGGGCTCTTCCGTGGAGAGGAAACACAAAATTTATCGTAGATAAGGTAGTGAATATGAAATAAAACAAATAAGGCTCTCAATATGAGGGCCTTATTTTACACCAAATCACAAAATATTAATATATGAAATAAAATTTCCAAATTTATTTGAACCTCGTCTGATCGGAGATTCATTGCATTTTGCTTATACTTAAAGTTAAGAGTTATTTTTCTAATAAACAACACTTCTGTTGAATATTTGGTAAAATTAAACATAAGAATCGAACACCAATTCCAAACCTCATTAAAAAAAAATTAAAAATCTAATGAGAATCACGATCAGCGGTGTTCCCATTCTTCTTTTTATAGAAATAATATCCAATGCCGGCAATAAGAAATAAAGGCCACAGCGGCAGGATAAACAGGAATATAGAAGTAATAACATTCCAGCCGGATTCAATGGCTGCCAGAGATTTTCCACTGAAGGTTTCAGGCTCTGTTTCTGTTTTAGCTTTCTCACTGATATTTACATTGATCGTACAGATTGCATTGTCCGTATAGTTTCGCCCTGAAACCTGAATATCTTTTGTATCAATATCTCCAATATTGCTATTTATGGCATCCATTAGCGCATCAAAATGCTGCATAGGAACTTTGATATCCAGACTGTATACTTTTTGATTTTCCCCATGAAGATAAGCGGATTCCACATAAGACAGATTTTCACTTTTGATATAGCCGTTATTTCTGCTGATTTCTTCTCTGATGATTTCCTTTACTGTCTCCACATTCTCTGCGGTTATAGAAAGATATCCTGATTTTACCATTTTATCTTGTGGCATATTCAGTTCGTAACTGTCGTTCTTAGGCTTTTCTTTATAGATGATTTTGGTTTCTTTAATAACCTTGGGAGCCGGAACTTTTGCTGCAATCTTTTCAGTCTTCTTTTCTACCGAATCCTTTTTCTCTATGTTGGACTCCAGTTTTGTATTCGCAATTTTATCCGATAAAGAATCTACCATCTTGGAAGTGTTTTCTATCTTTTCACGGATGTCGTTTTTCGAATTTTCAAAATCTTTTATTTTAATACTGGCCGAGTCCAGAACTTTATCAGCCGTTTTACTGACATGATCTATGGTTTCTGTAGCAACAGTGGCAGCACTGTCCGCTGAATGGATTACTTCATTGATTCTATCCTGGGTAGCTTCTGCCTTTTTACACATAATGAAAGTGCCTGCTACAGCAGCGAGTAATATGAACTTTTTCATAAGATTAATTTTTTTGATGAAGTAAAATTAGAAGGGAAGTTCTTGTAAAGATTGTAAATGAAATGTATTATACTGGTAAAATGCTAACTCATATATTATCAAGGTTTTATATTTGTTTTACAAAAGATTTACAAAGCGTTTTTCTGTGTTTTGATGGAATAAGGATAGTATTTATACTTCGCAAAGGAGTATTTAATAACAGTATTTTATTACTTGTGGATTTGGATTTCTACAGAATGACAAACAGAGTACTCAGTTATTCATACACTTTGTCGTTTTACCAAATATGAGTTGGGAAATCTAAAAATTCCCGTCCTCCGGAGGGGTGGCAAAAATTCGAAGAATTTTTGCCGGGGTGGTTTCATATGATATATTATAAAAAAATCCGCAGAAATTTTCTGCGGATCTATATTGTAAACAATTTCGGTTTACCTGATTGCTTCTTAGTTTTCTCTGAATTCACTGATAAAATGCAGTTTCACATTCGGGAATTTCTCCTGCGTCATATGAATGGTGAATGAAGAATCCGCCAGGAATACCAATTGATTGTACTTATCTCTCGCCAGGAATCTCTGCTTTAATCTTGCAAATTCTTTGAATTCTTCTGATTTCTCATCAGCTTCTATCCAACATGCTTTGTGCATAGATAACGGTTCATAAGTACATTTTGCACCATATTCATGTTCCAAACGGTATTGGATAACTTCGTACTGAAGGGCTCCAACCGTTCCAATGATCTTTCTTCCGTTCATTTCAAGGGTAAACAGCTGTGCAACTCCTTCATCCATCAGCTGGTCAATACCTTTCGCTAATTGCTTGGCTTTTAACGGATCGTTGTTATTGATATAACGGAAATGTTCAGGAGAGAAGCTCGGAATTCCTTTGAAGCTTAATTTCTCTCCACCTGTTAATGTATCTCCGATTCTGAAACTTCCCGTATCATGTAGACCAACGATGTCACCAGGGAAACTTTCTTCCACCACTTCTTTTTTATCGGCAAAGAATGCGTTAGGAGAGGAGAATTTCATTTTTTTACCTTCTCTTACCAGTAAATAGTTTTCGTTTCTCCTGAATGTTCCTGAAACAATCTTCACGAATGCAAGTCGGTCTCTGTGCTTAGGATCCATATTCGCATGGATTTTGAAAACAAATCCTGTGAAAGTGCTTTCCTCAGGTTTTACCAGACGCGTATCACTTTCTTTGGGCTGCGGCATAGGAGCAATATCAATGAAAGCATCCAATAGTTCACGTACTCCAAAATTATTTAAAGCAGAACCGAAAAATACCGGCTGAAGATCACCTTTCATATAATCTTCACGATTAAATTCAGGATAAACAGACTGGATCAGATCAAGCTCTTCTCTTAAATTTTTGGCAGCTTTTTCACCAATAACATCATCAATTGAAGTATCATTGATATCATCAAACTTAATAGAATCCCCAACTTTCTGCTTTTTCTCTTCCAGGAATAACTGAATATTGTTTTCCCAGATGTTATAAATTCCCTGGAAGTCACTTCCCATACCAATCGGTAAAGAAAGCGGACAAACGGTTAATCCAAGTTTTTGTTCTACTTCATCCAGCAGATCGAAAGCATCCTTACCTTCACGGTCCAGTTTATTAATGAAGACCAGCATTGGAATGTTTCTCATTCTACACACCTGAACCAGTTTTTCCGTCTGTTCCTCAACCCCTTTTGCAACGTCGATGACAACGATTACAGAGTCTACGGCTGTTAATGTTCTGTAGGTGTCCTCAGCAAAGTCTTTGTGACCCGGAGTATCCAGAATGTTGATTTTATGATCTCTATATTCAAATGCCAATACGGAAGTCGCTACAGAGATTCCTCTCTGTCTTTCAATTTCCATAAAGTCGGAGGTAGCTCCTTTTTTTATTTTGTTGGATTTTACCGCACCCGCTTCCTGAATTGCTCCCCCGAAAAGAAGTAGCTTTTCTGTAAGAGTTGTTTTTCCGGCATCCGGGTGGGAAATGATCCCGAAGGTCTTTCTTTTTTGTATTTCTTTGATTAAGTCTGACATATCGTATTTTGAAGTTGCAAAAATCGTGATTTTTTATGAGGTTTTCAAATTTAAATGAAGAACAATGTTCATTACGCAGAAGAATAGAAGGATAACCGCATTTGAGAATGAGAGATATGGCTATAAACTCATCAGTAATTGGCTTTGCGTTAACATTACTTATCAGACAAACATTTTTATCAGCAATATAAAGACATAAACCAATCCGGCAGCAATCAGTATAAAAACTGCAGACATGATATATTCAAATATTCCAAATTTAGTTTTTTGCGGTTCTGAGCTAAGGTTGTACTGATCAATAGCCTGTTGACTTATTTTCAGATCCGGACGAAAGTGTTGAATGCCTTTAAGAAAATGACGGTATAGCTGATATTGGTTGCGTAGAATTACTAAGTTAAAATTAAAGTCTACCGTTGAAGGCATAATTTCCCCAGCTTTATTTTTCAGGTAAACCTGCAATGTCGTTTTGCCGTATTTTACGGTCTGGGTGTTGAAAACATGTACATCGGTGGATGAGTGCTGAGCTGGCTGAAGTTCATGATATAATATGGTTTCAATAATTGCATTACGGTGGTTGTAGAATGTTACTCCTTTTTCATCTACAATGGCTTTTCGGATCTTTTGTTTTTTTCTGTAAGTTAAAGCCACGATCAAAGCGATACAGCAGAACATAAGAAGAAGCAGGGCAATAAGAATCGTGAAAAAGATTCCAAGGTCATTTTCTGTATATTGTCTGAAATTATTGTAGATAAAATTAAAAACAACCCCGATTACCACCATAATCAGAATAACAGCGATCCACAGAATTCCCATGAGAAAGTAAGTAATGGGTATATTGATTTTGGATTCTATGGTCTGGAATTTTTCAATCATATTAATTCTTAGCTTAAGTTAACAAAAATACAAGCCCGCATATAAATGCCGTAATTATGAGTGCTGCCAGTATGACAAGCCAGCCTCCCGGAGAAATCCCTTTGCGGTTCACTTTCCAGGTTTCTGTATCAATAGAATAGCTTCGGAAAACGAGAGGATCTACCTTCAAATCACGGCGAAAAGTGACGATGCCGTGTAGGAAATGGGCATACAAAATAGATTTGTTTTTTACCACTCTCAAAGGGAGATTCATATCAATACGTCTTAGAGCTTCTTCTTTTTTCTTTGATAAGATTGTTACTTCCAGTAAAGGAGCGATTCCTGATCCTACCGGATTTACCATGTAAATATCAAAATTCTGTGTTGAAGGCCGGAGATCTGTGTAGAGGATCTGATCCACAATTTCATTTCCTGAATTATAAAATAAAAGTCCGGTTTCATCAACCACAATTGTATGGGCCAGTTTTTTCCTTTTAATGATATAATAACGGATTGCAGGAATCAAAATCAACAATGAAAGTCCCCAGCCGATCAGGGCAGGGTACAGCATGGCTTCAAATCCTCTTTTGTAAATTCCGTAAGCAGGGCCTAAAACGAAAATCAAAGCGAAAGAAATAAAGATCACAAAGAAAAGAGCATTCAGGACAATGGTCATCCATCTGTTGGTGGTAGACTCAATTTTTTGGAATGGAAATTCTGTATGCATTTTGTAATGTTCATGGATAAATGAACGAAAATAAGAAAATCCTTTTTTAGTTGCCTGTAGCAGGCAAAAAAATTATCTTTGTTTTTCATAAACTTTTTACAGAGAAAGGATGGAAAATAGCAAATATCCGAAGTTTACGTTTACATGGTTGGGCGGTGTAGTCTTGGTGGTTGGATTATTCGTGGGAACAATGGCCGTTTCTTTATTCAGTACTTTCTGGAAAGTGGTTTTCAGGGAAAATATTGAATTGAAAGACTGGTTTCTGATGGTAGCGAATTCTGTAGGATTCCTTACTGCTATTGCCTTTTTTGACTTTTTTATCGTAAGGCGTACCACGCAAAAAAAGCTTAATTTCAACATGTCATCAGTTAATTTTTCAACCTATCTCCTCATCTTTCCAATGATGGCGGGAATGATGTTTATTTCTGAATTTGTAGCCGCTCAGATCCCAACTACAGGTCCTTTTTTTGGAGATTTTTATGAATATTTTACAAGGCTGATGAGCCAATTGACAGACAATCCGGTGATAATGATTATCATGACGGTTATTATGGCTCCCGTTTTTGAGGAAATTATTTTCAGAGGAATTATCCAGAAAGGATTGATTAATAAAGGAGTAGAACCCTGGAAAGCAATTTTGTATGCTTCCATTATTTTTGGAATAGTTCACGGAAATCCATGGCAGTTTATCAGTGCAGTGATGCTGGGCTGTGTGCTTGGATTGGTTTATTATAAAACAAAATCTTTACTGATGCCGATATTACTGCATGCGTTTAATAATTTAACACTGTCATTGTTGGTTCTTTATGGTAAAGATGAGAGTTTTGCAAAAGTTCTTCATATTTCAGAATGGCTTGTATTAGCTGCAGGAATTGTACTTTTCTCCTTATTCTATTATCTGTTTATGAAAAAGTATAAAGTGCATTATGCTGAAATGTAAGTAACCCGATTTAAAAAGTAAAATTGAAAATGAATATAGAAATGGAATTATTAGTAGCTACACACAACGAACATAAAAAAGAAGAAATCCAACAGATCCTGGGAAGTGACTGCGTGGTAAAAAGTCTTACCGATTATAATATTCACGAAGAAATTGTAGAAGACGGAGATTCATTTCATGCCAATGCCCTGATCAAGGCTAAATATTGCTTTGAAAAAACAGGGGTTCCAAGTTTGGGAGATGACAGTGGTTTGGTCGTAGAATCTTTGGATGGAAGACCCGGGATTTTCTCAGCCCGCTATGCCGGAGACCATGATTTTGCAAAAAATATCGAAAAGGTATTAGAAGAAATGCAGGGAATTGAAAACAGAAAGGCTTATTTTGTAACGGTTCTTTGCTATTATGATGAAAACGGGGCGCAATATTTTGAAGGCAGGGTTCATGGAAATTTACTGACAGAAAATAAAGGTTTCAAAGGCTTCGGGTATGATCCTATTTTTGTTCCTGAAGGATATGAAAGAACCTTTGCAGAAATGGATCCTGAAGACAAAAATAAAATCAGCCACCGCAAACAGGCATTAGACCTGTTTATGGATTTTTTAAAAGTAACTGATTAAGTTTACATATCAGGACAAAATCCCCATTTAGTTTTTCTGTTGTACATTTGTTATCATAAATTATTGATTTGAGTACTTATTTAACAATATTAGGTTTTAACTCTGCGATTCCGACCATCAACACGTCACCCACAGCACAGCTGCTGGAAATGGAAGAAAGACTCTTCCTGATCGATTGTGGAGAAGGTACACAGGTTCAGCTGAGAAAAGCAAAAGCAAGATTTTCAAAAATCAATCATATTTTTATCTCTCATCTTCATGGAGATCATTGTTTTGGGCTGCCGGGGCTTATAGCTTCTTTCCGTCTCTTAGGAAGAGATATGCCTTTGCATGTTTACGGTCCTAAAGGTATTAAGAAGATGCTGGAAACTATTTTTCAGATCACAGAAACCCACCGTGGTTTTGAAGTGATTTATCATGAACTGGATAAAGATTATTCTGAAAAAATATATGAGGACAACAGGGTAGAAGTATATACTATTCCGCTGGATCACAGAATCTACTGTAACGGTTATCTTTTTAAAGAAAAGCCGAAAGACAGACATCTTAATATGAAGGAGATTGCGAAATACAGCGAAATTGAAACCTGCGATTATCACAATATCAAAGCAGGGAAGGACTTTGTACTGAGTGATGGCTATGTTCTTAAAAATGAAATTCTGACTGTTGATCCTGCTCCGTCGGTATCCTATGCATTTTGCAGTGATACCCGCTATCTTGAAAGTGTCATCCCGATTATTAAAAATGTGACGGTTCTGTACCATGAATCCACATTCTTACATGATCTTAAGGAAATGGCAGATTATACAGGTCATACCACAGCTTTGGAAGCTGCTACGATAGCTCAGAAAGCTCAGGTCGGAAAGTTGATTTTAGGCCACTTTTCCAACAGATATGGAGATCTGACCGTATTTACTGATGAGGCGAGAGAAATATTTCCCAATACATTTCTGCCAAAAGCATTGGAGAGTGTAAAGATTTAAAATAATATGCTGAAATTTGAAGAACTCAGAGATTTTCTCAACGAAAAAGCAGATCAGTATAATGCTCCTGATTTTATTGAAAATGATCCGATACAGATTCCGCATCGTTTTTCTTTAAAACAGGACATTGAAATTGCAGGATTTCTGGCAGCTACGATTTCCTGGGGAAACAGAAAGTCAATCATTAATTCTGCGGATAAAATGCTTGATATTATGGGAAATTCTCCCTATGATTTTGTAATGAATTATTCTGAAAAAGATCTGGAAAGGATTCAGGATAAAAGTATTCACAGAACTTTTAACGGACAGGATTTCTCTTATTTTATCAAACAGTTCAACAGAATTTATAATGAAAATGAAAGCCTGGAAAGTTTATTTAAAGTAAAAAAAACAGAAAATAACTTTCTGCATGCCATAGAAAGATTCAGAAGTGGTTTCCTGGAAACAGAAAAGCACAGAAGCCATAAACACATCAGTTCACCTTATAAGAATTCCTCTGCCAAAAGGATTATTATGTTTTTAAGATGGATGGTGCGTAAAGATAAAAGAGGAGTAGACTTTGGAATCTGGGAGAATATAGATCAGAAAAATCTTTCCATTCCTCTGGATGTACATACCGGGAACATTTCCAGAAAACTGGGATTGGTTTCGAGGACACAAAATGATTGGAAAACAGTGGAGGAACTGGATATTGCCATCAGAAAATTTGATGAAAAAGACCCTGCAAAATATGATTTTGCATTGTTTGGATTAGGAGTAACAAAAGAACTATTGTAAAAATAGAAAGGATGAAAAAATATAACGAAAAAACAGAAGTTCTTGAGAAAATTGCAGACAGCATTACCTCATGGATCGGATCTATTCAGTCCCTGATTGTTCATACTCTGCTGTTCCTTACCTCGTTTTTACTTCCGATGCTGAATATCGTTGATTTTGATAAAATGCTTCTGATTCTTACGACCGTACTTTCCCTGGAAGCTATTTATCTGGCAATCTTCATTCAGATGTCTGTGAATAAAAGCCATGAGAAAATTGAAGATATCCAGGAGGACATTGAGGAGATCAGCGAAGATATCGAAGACATTCAGGAAGATCTTGAAGAAATCAGCGAAGATATTGAAGAGATCAATGAGGATATAGAAGATATTCAGGAAGACATTGAGGAAATCAGTGAGGATATTGAAGAGATCAACGAAGAAGAGGATGAGGAAGACCACAATGAAAGAGCGAAAAATGTAATGCTCAAGAGCAATGTAAGCTCCAACAAAAATGAAATTAAAGCTTTAAAGGATATTATCTCGCAGTTACAAAATGAAATAGATCAGCTGAAAAAAGATGATAAACAGCCGGAATAAGTTTATTAAAAATGGAAACAGACTAAGCCTCTTAGTCTGTTTTTTTATGTCTGAATTGTTGGGTTTAATGATTTATGGAAAATGTAACGATAAGAAAAATTTATTGTGAATGTATATGATGAATTATAAAATAGTAGTGGTTAAGGGGGGATTAGTATAATTATTTTTGCTACATTTGAACAAATGAAAACAAAATGTTAATTTATAGACTAAAAAACTATTTTTTCCTTTTTTCTTTTTTATTGATTTCTGCTTCTGCATTTTCTCAAACGAGACCTGTCAGGAAGTCCGAAAAAATAAAACCTTCTGCGGCCAGTCTTAGAGCTGGAGCATTCATTGATGTGAATGTACCTCCATATACGCCTTCAAATTATACACCGGAGCAGTTGGTAAAGAATATTCTGATCAATGGCGGTACCAACTGTACAACAGCCAATGTAACCAACGTTACCGTATCTCCGAATCATGATGTGACCAACAGCAACAGATTCTGGGGATATTTTCATAAAGGAACTACCAGTTTTCCTTTTACCGATGGTATTGTCCTTACTACAGGATACGCTTCAGAAGCCGGTAATAGCTATGTATCAGCTGTAGGACAATCAGTAGGAACAGGAAGTGATGCAGATCTTGTAGCCGCTACCGGAGCTACCGTTAGCTTAACGGATGCCGTGGCTCTTGAATTTGATTTCGTTCCGAATTCCAATCAGGTGAAATTTAATTATATCTTCGTTTCAGATGAATATACTTCCAACTATCCTTGTGACGGGTATTCCGATGCCTTTGCCCTTTTGCTGAAAAAAGCGGGAGATCCTACTTATACCAATCTGGCTGTACTGCCGGGAGGTGCGGGACCTGTAAGCGCAACCAACATCGTTCCTGCAGGAAACGGATTCAGCTGTGGGCCTATCAATGCTAATTATTTCGGGGCTTTGGCCAATCCGCATCTGGTCATTAATTACTATGGAAGAACAACACCTCTGACAGCTGTTGCAGATGTAATTCCAGGGCAGACCTATCATTTCAAAATGGTATTGGCTGATGCAAAAGATCCTTCGCATGACTCTGCAGTTTTCTTAGAGGGTGGATCTTTTGACGTGGGAATTAAAATTGTAGATGAAGCAGGAGTAGTGCTGCCGGGCAGTATCAACATGTGTGATAATACTCCAAAACAATTGAAAGCACAGGTGGCAGCAATTCCGGGCATGACTTATCAATGGTACAAAGACGGAGTAGCAATTCCGGGGGCAACCAGTGCTGTGTACGTAGCTACCCAGGCGGGAGTTTATACGGTAAAAGTAATGGTCCCGGGAAATCAGTGTCCTGGCGAAGCTACTATTACCATTATTGGAGGAACAAGCCCTACTGTACAAAATGCTGAACTTAAGCTCTGTACCACACCAGCTATTACCAGTTTTAATCTGGAAACAGCAAAACCTCTGATCAGTACAACGCAGGGAGCGGTATTCCGTTTTTATGCGAATCAGGCTGATGCGCAGGCTCAAAATAACAGTTATATCACCAATCTTACCAATTATACAGGAACAGATGGACAGATTTTGTATGTTCTGGTTTCCAATGGCGCTTTCTGTAGTAAAATTGCAACCTTAACGTTAAGAAAAGAAGAAACACCAACAGCATTGGTTACAGCACCGAGATTGAAAATCTGTGCCGGAGAATCCGTATTGTTAACAGCTACCGGCGGTGTAACCTATGAATGGAGCGATTCTGCAGCTGCTACCGGAGGAATCAGAACGGTAAGTCCAACTCAGACGACTACATATACGGTATATGCTATCGGAGCACAGGGATGTAAATCTCTTCAGCCGGCACGTATTACCATTGAAGTAGTACCGGCTATCGTTTCAAATTTAAAAGGCGGCCATATCTGCCAGGGAGATAAAATTATTCTGGATGCGGGTTCAGGACCAGGATATACCTATCAGTGGAGTACTGGTGAAACGAGTCAGAGCATTACAGTAGGTACTCCTGGGGAGTATTCAGTAGTAATCAGTAACGGGGTTTGTTCAAAAGAGTTCGAAACTGAGGTGATTAAAGCTGTAATTCCGGAAGTGATCAAAGTGGATTATAATGAGAGTGGAACCATGATCGTTACAGCAAGTAATCCAAGTAACGGTATCCTGGAATATTCAGTAGATAACGGAGTTACATGGCAGTCTTCCAATGTATTTAATAATGTACCTAAAAATAAAATCATTTCGATCAGGGTAAGAGTTAAATTTACAAGCTGCGTAGGTTTCCTTGAATTCTTTACATTCGTCATGAAAAATGTAATTACTCCAAACGGGGATAATATTAATGATACGATTGATTTCAGCGGGGTAGTTAATTACAAAGATTTCAGCGGTCAGGTTTTCGACCGATATGGAAGAGAAGTCTTCAAAGCAGCGAAGACCAGACCGTATTGGGACGGATATTTCCAGGGTAAAAAGCTTCCTACTTCAACATATTGGTATCAGGTAACCTTCGAAGATCCTGCGAGCAAGGAACTTACTGTGAAAACAGGCTGGATATTGCTTAAAAATATAGAATAATTTGAACTATAACTGAAAGACTGACTATTTTGTCAGTCTTTTTTTATTATTTTAAAATAAACAGAGTTGATATTCTAACATAAATAAATTTGCGTTAGTAATAATGTAAATTGTGTTAACTTGAATTTCAATTAAAAAAAATAGTATTTTTGTTTAAAATAATATAAAATGTTAAATAGGAGGATAGGAAATTTATTTTTAGCGTTATTTTTAGCTTTCATGGGAAACTTTATTTTGGCTCAAAATAAAGGAAGGGTAGAAATAGCATCAAAACCTACTGCTGCTTCTTTAAGAGCAGGTGCCTTTATAGATGTGAATGCACCCAGTTACCCGGAATCCGGCTATCCTATTACCCAGCTGATCAATGATGTTCTTATATCCGGAGGTTCCACCTGTACCAGCTCAAGTGTAAGCAATGTAACCGTCTCCCCCAACCTGGCCGCTACCAACCAGAACCGAAGCTGGGGATATTTTAATAAATCAAATACCAATTTTCCTTTCAGCAAAGGGATTATCCTTTCTACCGGATATGCCAATAAAGCAGGGAACACTCTTCAGGGAACTTTAAGTGATGATCTTGGAACCGGAGGTGATATAGATCTTGCGAATGCGTTGGGAATCGGTAATAATAACCTCACGAATGCCACCTCTATAGAATTTGACTTTGTGGCTGCCTCTACTGAAATTTCATTCCGATATTTATTTGCTTCTAAAGAATACCAGCAAAACTTTCCATGTACAATCACAGACGGTTTTGCTCTGCTGTTAAAAAAATCAACTGATCCTACTTATACCAATCTTGCAGTGCTTCCGGGAGGAGCAGGACCTGTAAGTGTAACGAATATACACCCGCAATATCAAAACTGCGGGCCTAAGAATGAAGCCTATTACGGAGGAACCAATACCGCTCAGATTGAAACCAATTTCAACGGACGTACCATTCCTCTTACTGCCAAAGCAACTGTAATCCCCGGGCAAACCTACCATTTTAAAATTGTGCTTGCGGATTATCAGGATCCCAACTTTGATTCAGCAGTATTTCTTGAAGCAGGGTCATTTGATATCGGGGTGAAAATACTGGATCCGGCTGGCGTGCAGCTTCCTGATTCTGTTAATATGTGTGATAATACTCCACAGACTTTTACAGCCTCTGTGCAGGGACCTAATATAACGTATCAGTGGTATCAGGGTACTACTCCGATTGCAGGAGCTACCAATGCAAGTTACACGGCAACAGCACCAGGGGTATACACCGTTAAGGTTTTCATCCAGGGGAATACCTGTCCGGGGGAAGCTACTATTACAGTAGTTGGCGGAACATCTCCTACAGTACAGAATGCTACATTAACAGCCTGTTATGCTGCCGGAAATGCAACTTTTAATTTAACATCAGCACAAGCTTCTATAAGTACTACTCCGGGAGCTGTGTTTACCTACTATACCACATTGGCGGATGCTAATGCAGGAAATGCCAATACAATGCCTAATCCAACAGCTCATCAGAGTGCGGGTGGAACAGTGTATGTAAGAGTAGCCAACGGTTTCTGTGCAAAAGTAGCACAACTCCAACTGGTAAAAGCTCCACAGATGATACCTACCATTGCCCCTCCGGCAGTGCTTACCTGTAACAATTCTCAGACCACGCTGGATGCATCAGCTTCCGTTTATCCGGCAGGAGCTACTTTCAACTGGACGACTACGGGAGGGAATATTGTTTCAGGAGCAACGACTTTAAATCCTGTGATTAATGCTGCAGGAACTTATACTTTAACCATCACAAAAGTGTATCAGCCAGGAAATATCAGCTGTACAGCGGTAGGAACTGTAACCGTGACAGGAAACAGTGCTCCGCCGGTTACCGGGCTTACAGCAAGCAAAATAAAAATCTGTAAAGGAGATTCTGTAACACTTACCGCTTCAGGTGGAGCTACCTATAACTGGGGTAATGGCCTTACAGGAAACGGAAGTACACAGGTTGTTTCACCTACTGCCACCACCACTTATACCGTAACAGCAGTAGGAGCGAATGGCTGTGTTTCTCAAAACCCTGCAACGATAACGATAGAAGTTTCAGAACCTTTCACAGCGCAAAATGCAACACTTCATAAATGTTATCAGCCGGGATTAACTTATAATCTTACGGAAGCCCAGCCCCAGATCACCACAACTGCAGGAGTTACTTTTACTTACTACGTCAGTCAGGCTGATGCCAATGCTGCTAACGGAAACTTTATTGCAGCACCTACAACATATACGCCGCCGGGAGGAAGCCAGACTATTTATGTACTGGTAAGTAATGGAGGCTGCAGCTATGTAGTATCTCTGCAGTTATTAAGCACGGCTCAAACTACGCTTACCATTGCTGCACCACAAACAATTACCTGTACAACACCACAGGTTACCATCAATGCATCAGCATCTGTTGTACCGGTAGGATCTACCATTGCATGGACAACCACCGGAGGTACTATTGTCTCAGGAGCTAATACACTTACCCCTGTGGTAAGCGCCGGCGGAACCTATACTTTAACAGTGACGAATGTTTCACAGCCAGGAAATCTGAGCTGTACATTTACTTCCACGGTAAACGTTCAGGAAGATAAAGTACAGCCTGTTGCTGCATTAGTTTCATCACAACCCCGTATTTGTGTAGGAGAATCCGTAACATTAACGGCTTCCGGAGGGGTAACCTATAACTGGGGGAATGGCCTTACAGGAAATGGAAACACCCAGGTTGTTTCGCCTACCACAACTACTGTATATACGGTATTTGCCGTTGGAGCTAACGGATGTATTTCTGCTACACCAGCGTCAGTTACTGTTCAGGTAGGTCCGCCAATAGCAGGCCTTACAGCCTCTAAATTGAAAATCTGTGAAGGTGAATCTGTAACATTGACTGCCACAGGAGGAATTACATATAACTGGATTGGCCTCACAGGAAACGGAAATACTCAGGTAGTTACTCCAACAGCAACAACAGAATATTCAGTATATGCATTGGGAGGAAACGGATGCAGCTCTGTGAATCCTGCCAAAGTTAAGATTGAAGTCGTTCCTGCAATCGTTTCTACATTAAAAGATGTATTTGTCTGTGCCGGAGATAAAGGAACACTGGATGCCGGTTCAGGACCAAACTATACTTATGTATGGAGCACGGGAGCCACTACTCAAACCATAACAACTAATATTCCCGGAACATATTCTGTGACAATCAGTAATGGGGTTTGTTCCAAAACTTTTTCGGCACAGCTTATTAATCCTGATCTGCCGCAGTTTACCAATATTGTGTATGATAATCATATTCTTACGCTTACGGCAAGTAACCCTACAGGCGGAGTTTTAGAATATTCCATCGATGGAGGATTGACATGGCACGAATCGAATGTGTTTACAGGTATTTTGAACAATACCATGTATACTGTAATGGTAAGAGTGAAAGGTGCTAAATGCGGTACTTCGCTGGATTATTTTACATTCATTATCAGCAACGCTATTACCCCTAATATGGATGGTATCAATGATACTATTGATTTCACCGGAATAAGCGGATACAAAGACTTCGCAGCTTCTATTTTCGACAGGTACGGTGCTGAAGTATTCAAAGCAAGTAAAGGAAATGTTATCTGGACAGGATCTTTAAAGGGAATTAATCTTCCTACTGCTACTTATTGGTACAGGGTACAATGGGAAAATCCAGCCAGTAAGAAAATGGAACAGCGTTCAGGATGGATTCTCCTGAAGAACAGAAACTAGATTTTATAAAAATAAAAATCAAAATAAAAATCTTTCAGTAATGAAAGATTTTTTTTGGTTTTGATGAATAAATATTATCGTGTTTTGTGAATTATGTAAAATAAGTGGAAAATATGTTAAAATGATTTGTAATACGATGCTGGCACAAGAAGTATGATTTGTCCGGATAGGGATTGATTAATGAAAATTTACTGTAAATGCTTTTTGTTTTGTTTTTTTATAGTAAAAAATATAAATATGTATGCGAGATATTTAAAAAAAAATTAAATTTGTTGAAACAAAAATATTATGAGAAGATATCTACCGCTTTGTTTATTTTTTTTAGTCATCTCGACTTTTTTATTTTCACAAGATCTGCCACCACGAAAACACGTCAAAGAAAGACCCTCAAATATGTCGGCAAGAGCTGGTGCTTTTATTGATGTGAATGCTCCGCAGTATCCTGAAACCGCTTATACTATTGAAAAAATGGTTAAAGATGTATTGATCTCTTCCGGGACCAATACCTGCCTTACTCCCAATGTAACCAATGTGAAGATTACTCCTAACCATGCGGCAAGTGAGGCAAACAGAGCATGGGGGTATTTTCATAAAGCTGCAACCAATTTCCCTTTTAAAGACGGGCTTATTCTTTCCACAGGGTATGCAAGAAGAGCTGGTAATACTTTTGAAGGCGGTTTGAGTGATGTTAACGGTGGAGGATCAGATGCTGATCTTGCACAGGTGATCGGGGTTGTGGAAAGCAGACTGAATGATGCCGTTCTTTTGGAGTTTGACTTCGTTCCAACAACTTCTCAGATCAAATTTAATTACCTTATTGCATCAGAAGAATATACTGGATCTTTCCCTTGTACCTTTGCAGATGCATTTGCCATCTTGTTGAGACCTACTTCAGGTGGACCTTATGTGAATATGGCTGTACTTCCGGGAGGTGCAGGTCCGGTAAGTATTACCAATATCCACCCTGCAATCGGAACCAGTTGTGGTGCGGTAAACGAGCAGTATTTTGCCGGTTACAACACAGGTAACGTTGAAACCAACTTTAACGGAAGAACAATCCCATTGACTGCCACAGCAACCGTAGTAGCAGGACAGCAATACCACTTCAAAATGGTAATTGCCGATTACAGTGACCATAGTTATGACTCTGCTGTATTCCTTGAAGGAGGATCTTTCAATATCGGGGTAGATCTTTTAGATCCTGCAGGAACAAAACTGCCTTCAGATATTAATGTATGTGATAATGTACCTCAGGTCATTACAGCTTCTGTAAATGATCCTAACCTTGTTTACCAGTGGTTCTTTAATGGAGCACCAATCCCGAATGCTACAACCAATACCATTACTGCAATACAGCCTGGTACTTATACAATCGAAGTAAGTGTTCCTGGTAATCCATGTCCGGGTAAAGCTTCAATCCAGATTCACGGAGGAACAACACCTCAGGCTCAGGATGCTACATTACTGCTTTGTACCACACCGGATATTACTACTTTCGATTTAAGTACAATTATGCCTACCATCAGCCCAACGCCTGGAGCAATCTTTAAATTTTATGAAAATCAGGCGGATGCTGTTGCACAGAATAACAACTATATCCAGACACCTTTAAATTATAATGGTAACGATGGCCAGATTCTGTATGTTCTTGTTTCCAATGGAGGATTCTGTAGCAAAATTGTAGAATTGACATTGCAGAAAGAAGCAACACCAACCGCTAAAGTGAAATCTTCGAGAATAAAAATCTGTCCGGGAGAATCTGTAACCCTTACGGCTGAAGGAGGAGATACGTATCTTTGGAGCAATTTCATGGGAACAGGGAATATGCAGACGGTTACTCTATATCAGACTACAACATTTACAGTATATGCAATTGGAGCAAAAGGATGTAAATCTCTTAATCCGGCAACGATCAGAATTGAAGTGACACCGGAAATTACCTCTACATTAAAAGACGTTGAAATGTGTGTCGGTGATGTTGTCACTCTGGATGCAGGAGCCGGTGATGGTTATAAATATCTTTGGAGTACAGGTGCTACAACACGGAAAATTGATGTAGACCAATGGGGAATCTACTCAGTAGAAATTGATAATGGTATCTGTAAGAAAGTTTTTGAAGCCAAAGTAATGGGGGCAGCAACTCCTTTTGTTACTGCATTAAATTATGAAAGCATCAAAAAAACAGTAACAATTACAGCTGAAAACCCGCCAATGAACAATACACCAAGCACTTTGGAATATTCTCTTGATGGTGGTATCACATGGCAGGATTCAAATGTATTTACGAATCTTTTAGACAATACAAACTATACTGTTTTGGTAAGAAGAGTAGGTACGCATTGTGTGGGATCTCTTGAATTCTTTACATTGCAGATCAACAATATCATTACGCCAAACGAAGATGGAATTAACGATGTATTGGATCTTAAGGCTCTTGGAGACTTTAAAAACTTTACGGGTTCTATCTATGACAGATATGGAGTGGAAATGTTCAGGTTCTCAAAAGAAAATCCAGTCTGGGACGGAACGGTAAGTGGTAAGAGACTTCCTACAGCAACATACTGGTATAAGTTCAATTTTGAATATCCGAAATCAAAAGCTCAGATGAACTGGTCAGGATGGATCATGCTGAAAAACAGAAACTAAAATTGATAATGTAATATAAAAGAAAGCCTTTCGGATTTATTTGAAAGGCTTTCTGCTTTTAACGGACAGTGTATTGTAATGTATTCAGCAAAAAAGCTCCCGGTAAGGAAGCTTTATAATGATTGTTTTATTGATTTTCTTTCCACAGATTTGCAAAGTGTATAAAATCTGCTACACTCAGTTCTTCTGCTCTCTTATCTAAAAATTCGTGCCCTTTCAAGGCTTCAGGAATATTGAGTGTTTTTAAAGCATTGGAAAGCTTTTTTCTTCTTTGGTTGAAACCTGTTTTCACGATCTGTTTAAACAGTACTTCATTGCCCGCAAGCCCTTCTTTAGGGTTTCTTGTAAGCCTGATGACTCCCGATTTTACTTTTGGAGGAGGATTGAAGACATTTTCATGTACCGTAAACATATAAGATACATCATAATAAGCCTGTATCAGAACAGAAAGAATACCATAATCTTTAGTTCTCGGAACAGCCGCCGTTCTTTCCGCTACCTCTTTCTGGAACATTCCTACCATTTCCGGGATCAGCTGGTAATGGTCTACAATCTGAAACAGAATCTGTGACGAAATGTTATAAGGGAAATTACCAATGATCGCAATCTGATCATCCTTGATAAAACTGAAATCCTGCTTCAGAAAATCACCTACAAAAGTTTCTTCAGTTACTTTTGCATAGTTGTTTTTCAGATATTCTATAGATTCCGTGTCTATTTCTGCAAGGTAAATGTTCTGATCCTTTTCAAGAAGATATTTGGTAAGAACGCCCATTCCGGGACCTACTTCCATAATGTTGTTATAGCTCTCAAAACTAAGACCTTCTACGATTTTTCTTGCGATATTTTCATCTGTCAGGAAGTGCTGTCCAAGATGTTTTTTTGCTTTTACACTCAAAGTTTTTTATGATTTTATTAACAGTGATTTTCTTTATTTCGTCCCAAATTTCGGAAGATTTTTTCTATTTTAGCCAAAAATTTTAATATTAATGGCTAAATCTGTAGATGAATTTAATAAGAAAAGGCTTCGGTCCAGCAATATTACAGTAGTGATAAGTATTGCCTTAGTGTTATTTTTGTTAGGATTAATGGGGCTTATTCTGATTAATGCCCAGAAGTATTCTGACTATATCAAAGAACAGTTGGTAGTGAATGCCTACTTTGATGAAAACTATGACGCTAAAGATTCTGTAAAAATTGCAAAACTTGAGGAAGAAACTTTTAAAAAGGTACAGTTATTAGCTCCTGTAAAAAAAGCGACTTATATTTCAAGAGAAATGGCGGCAAAAGAAGCCAAGAAAAGTATGGGAATCGACAGTGATGCATTGTTTGAGGAAAATATTTTCCCTTCTTCTATTGAAGTGGCTTTAAAGCCGGAGTTCGTAGATCCAGCAAAAATTGATGAAGCTATTAAAGAAATCAAATCCGTTCCCGGAATTATTGATGTTAAAAATGACAGTACTCTGATGGTAGATGTCTACAATAACCTGAGCAGAATCCTGAAATGGATCTTAGGATTTTCAGTCCTGTTCCTGATATTGGCAGTTGTATTGATCAACAACTCTATCCGTCTGAAAATATTCTCAAAGAGATTTATTATTAAAACAATGCAGCTGGTAGGAGCGAAAAGAAGATTTATCCTTAAACCTTTCATTGTGGAAGCTATTATTTTAGGAGCTATCGGTTCTGTAATAGGTCTTCTCGCTTTGGGCGGAGTCTGGTATTATTTCACCAGTCAGATTGGTTCTGCTTTCGTACAGGACAACAACCAGTACTTCTGGTTAGTAATCCTGGTACTGGGTGTTGGAATTTTTATTTCTGTCTTAAGTACCATTTTCGCTACATGGAGGTTCTTGAAATCAAACGTTGACGATTTATATTACTCTTAATAATGAGCAAAAAAACAAATAAATTTTCTGCTTCAGACTACGGGCATGAAGCTGAAGTACCACAGGAAAACGCTTTCTATTTCGGACAGCAGAATTTCAAATGGATGCTGATCGGACTAGCCTTCATTGTAGTAGGATTTCTACTTATGATGGGACCTGATGCCAATACAGTAGACGGGAAATTTGATCCTAACTCATGGAATGACGGGATCTTTTCTATCAGAAGAATCAGAATAGCACCTTTGTTTGTTGTTATAGGATTTGCAATAGAAGTGTACGCGATCTTAAAAAGAAAATAAATAAAATAATTTTATTTAAGGATTAAAAAATTTAAGAATTGAAAGATGTAAGCCAATGAGCTGATTTTTCTAATTCTTAAATCTTTTAATCTTTTTAATTTTTAAAAGAATATGGATTTAATCAAAGCAATTATTATTGCCATTGTAGAAGGCTTGACGGAATATCTTCCGATTTCCTCTACAGCACATATGGGATTTACTGCGAATCTTATGGGGTTGGAAGAAACAGAATTTTTAAAAATGTTTCAGGTGTCTATTCAGTTTGGAGCTATTCTATCGGTGGTGGTAGCCTATTGGAAAAAGTTTTTTGACTTAAATAATATTCAGTTTTATTTTAAACTTGCATTTGCTGTAGTTCCGGCTTTGGTGTTGGGATATTTATTCGATGATAAAATTGAAGCCGTTCTTGGGAACCAGATTGCGATTTCTTCCGTATTGGTTTTAGGGGGTGTTGTTTTGCTGTTTGCAGATAAATGGTTCAGGAATCCTAAAATTGATGATGAAAAAGGAATCACCATAAGAAATGCTATTACCATTGGTTTTTGGCAGTGTCTTGCGATGATGCCGGGAACAAGCCGTAGTGCGGCCTCTATTATTGGAGGAATGGCACAAGGTCTTACCAGAAAGGCTGCTGCAGAATTTTCTTTTTTCCTTGCTGTTCCTACAATGCTGGCAGTAACGGTATACTCAGTTTTTGTTAAGACCTGGGGAAAAGAAACCGCAAATCCGCAGAAAGGATACGAAATGATTATGTCTTCACAGGATCATATTATGATCTTTGTAATTGGAAATATCGTTGCATTTATTGTGGCACTTATTGCCATTAAAGCATTTATTGGAGTGCTTAATAAATATGGATTTAAACCTTGGGGCTGGTACCGTATTTTTGTAGGAATTGCCCTGTTGATTTATTTTTATTTCTTTAAATAAGGAATTTTTATACCCATTCATGACTGCGGAAGAACTGAAATCAGGATACATTTTTTTATTGGACAAACCTTTGGACTGGACTTCCTTCCAGGCTGTCAATAAAATGAAATATAAACTTAAAAGGGAATTTGATCTTCCCAAGAAATTTAAAATCGGACACGCCGGAACCTTAGATCCAAGAGCAACCGGGCTTCTTATTGTCTGCTGTGGAAAATTTACAAAGAAAATTCCTGAAATTCAGGATGCTCCCAAAGAATACTGGACAGAGATCAAGATCGGTGTGCAAACAGAATCCTATGATACCGAAAAACCGGAAATTCTTCACCAGGATATCTCTCATATTACTGAAGAACAGGTAAAAGAAGTGCTGGAAAAATTTGTTGGAGAAATTGAACAGAAACCACCCGTTTATTCAGCGATTAAAATTGATGGCGAAAGAGCTTACAATCTTGCCAGAGCAGGTGAAGAAGTGGAAATGAAGGCAAGAAAAACAACCATCCATTATATCAAAGACATAAAAATCGATTTTCCTTTGGTGAGTTTCATGGTAGGCTGTTCAAAAGGAACATACATCAGAAGTCTGGCTCATGATATCGGGCAGGAATTGGGAGTAGGAGCTTATCTGACACAGCTGAGACGTACCAAAATTGGTGATTATGCCATTGAAGATGCTACAGATCAGTTCCTGAATAACGAGTACAGATTCGAAAGCCTATGAAAATAAAATTATCCATTTTCTTATTAATATTTTCTTTTTATAAAGCATTTTCTCAGGATACAGAAACTGGAAAATCAAAAATGGATTTTTACTTCAATCCTTCTTTGAATGTAGGATTTAATATTAATAAGAAGAACCAGACCAGCAATTCGCAGTATATTGAAAACAGATCTTCATTAGGAAATCTTACTTATGGGATTACTGCTGTGGGTGGATATAATTTTCTTCCTAACTTTGCATTGGGAACAGGATTTAAATATAGTTTTATCCAGGATAATTATCATCTGATTTATTGGGTTATTCAACCAAAGATTATTTTTTCTCCGGGAGAAAGACCTTTTTACATCGATATTAATTATGGAAAACAACTAAATCACTCTGCTGTTTCAGATACTGAATTCTGGGGCGGGAGACTGGGAATGCAGGTTTCCTATTCAAAAAGATTGAGCCAGGAAGGAGGAATTGTTTTTGAATCACATCGGCTGAAAGATGGAACTGACGGTTTTTTCATAGGCCTGAGCTATGGAATTACCCTTTTCAGCAATAAAAATTATACCGGTTACGGAAAAGACTAATGGAAAAGACACGTATTAATAAATATTTATCAGAAGCAGGATACTGTTCGAGAAGAGCAGCTGATAAACTTTTGGAGGAAGGCAGAATTAAGATAAACGGGAAAATTCCTGAACTGGGAACCAAAGTTTCTGATGAGGATCTCGTAGAAGTGGACGGAAAACCCATCAGAGAACCTCAGGAAAAACCTGTGTATATCGTTTTTAATAAACCGGTAGGAATCGTTTGTACTACCGATACCAAACGTGAAAAAAATAATATCGTAGATTATATCAACCACCCGAAAAGAATTTTTCCTATCGGAAGACTGGATAAACCTAGTGAAGGGCTTATTCTCTTAACGAGTGACGGTGATATTGTCAATAAAATCCTGAGAGCTCGAAATAATCACGAGAAGGAATATTTGGTTCGTGTAGATAAGCCGATCACTCCAAAATTCCTGGAGAAAATGAGAAATGGAGTTCCCATCCTGGATACTGTGACTAAAAAATGTGAGGTAGAGAAGATTGATGAAATGAATTTCAGAATTATCCTTACTCAGGGACTGAACAGACAGATCCGAAGAATGTGCGAATATCTGGGGTATGAAGTTAAAAAACTCAAGAGAATCCGTATTATGAATATCAAACTTGATCTGCCGATAGGGAAATGGAGAGATATGACTGATGAGGAGCTTAATACCTTAAACTCTTTGCTGGTAGATTCCAGTAAAACATTTGATTAAAAATATCTAAGATACTTTATAACGGTTTTAATTTCATGCTTCCTTGTATTAGCTACAGGAAGCATTATTTTTTAATGTTATTTATTATTTTTTTCACATATTGGTGTAATATGTTTTTGTTTTCATTGGAAATGTTTTATATTTATAATACTAACAATGATAATCACAAAACCATGAAATTAAAATTGAATTCAGTGTTCTTGTTTGTTATTCTGGTAATATCCACGGGTTGCCTGAATGAGAACCACAATCCCGATCATCCCCATAATACTTCGTTTTACATTGATTACAGAAGTCTGAAAGGGGCATCAGACGGAATAGCCGTTATAGAACTCGATCCTGAAGCTCCGAATTTTGGAAACATCAGCAGTAAGCTTGAATTGGGTAATGGGGTATTGCCCCATCATATTTATTACAATCTGGATGCAAAAAAAATGTTCACCACTGCTTTGGGAGGCAGTTATCTCTATGAAATAAAAACGGATAAAGACCAGTACGGACAGCCGAAATTAATCAGTGCAACTCCTATTGATACGGGCGAGAATACAGTAGGTGAAAACTTGTTTTTCACAAATGACGGTAGATATTTTATGACCTTTATGGGTGGGGCAGGAGGTCCGAAAGACGGAAGTATTGGCGTTTTTAATGCTAATAATAATCAGCTTATCAAAACGATTAAAGCTCCCATTCAGGCTAATCCCGGTAAGTTTATCATGTATCCGCATGGCATTTCCGTTAATGAGGAAAAAGGATTAATGATGGTGACTTCTACCATTCACCCTGATCTTACGACAGGAATGGGAAATACCTGTACTTTGTTAGATCTGAATACCTATGAAATCAAGGAAACATACCAGGTAGCAGACTCACCAACAGATTTGTCCGCTCCGGTTGAGGTATTGTTACTTCGCGGAAAATTTCCACAATATGCACTTGCTACAACAATGCTTGGCGGTGATATCTGGATTGCCCCATACAATACCGCAACCAAAAAATATGATGCTTTTACCAAGATTTTTGACGGAAGTACACAAGGATTAGGCTGGGCGCTTGAAATGTATATTGATGATACAAACAAGCTCTATGTAAGTTTTGCAGATCCTGGAAGAGTGCTTGTTTTTGATATAAATAATCTTCCCCAGCTAAAGCTTTTGAAGACTTTTGAAGCTGACAGAGGGGCGCATCATATGGTTTTCTTTAAAACCAAGTCAGGAAAAGATGTTGTAGCAGTACAGAATAACCTATTGGATCTTCCTAACTTAAATTCCGGTACGATTAGTATCATTGATATTAATTCCGGGAAAAAATTAGGAACAGTAGATTTAAGGAATAAATATGGAATTCTACCGGAATCTATTGAAGGAACTAACGGGCCAGGCAGTTATATGCATCACTAAAATGTAGGACATTATTCACAGTATAACTCTTCCGGAATATTATTTCGGAAGAGTTTATGTCAACTTCTTGTTGTCATGTTATTTTACATATAATTTCATTCTTTCTTCATACTCAGGTTTCAGTTTTAAGAGTTTCCATATTTTTTTATCATCTGGATTACTAATCCTGTAGAATATGATTTTATCTGCTGAGTACTTGAAATAAGGATGATTTTTAAGCCATTCCTCCGGTGCATTTACTAATGAGTACCGGGGAACACCTGATGTATTCAATGGTGCTATTGAAATCAGTTTCTGAACCAGATCCAGATCGATATTGTAAGTGCTTAGAATTTGCTGCTTATTCATAAAACCTCCCAGTTTCTTTCTGAAACCAATGATTGAACCTGCACTTCTTTCATCCAGTCCGAATTCTATAAGCTGTTTAAACGTAATGGTATTAAGGTCTGTTTTTGAAAAGTCTGTTTTTTCCTGCTGTTTTTCCTGAAGTTTGATATAAGGTTTCATTTCCTGAAATTTCTCAGCAGAAATCACAAAACATTTCTGCAGATCGTCAAGGCTTTTAAAGCTTCCTCTTAAATTCCGGTTCCGGTAATTGAGGATTGTGATTGCTTGTTTTTCTGAGAATCCAAGTGTTTTCCAGCCCTCTAAGTCCAGTTGATTAGGATCAAAAATATGATATTGAATTCTGGATTTCACAGTATTATCCTTCGCAAAATTCCTGAAGTTTTCCGGAGTTTTTGCCGGCAGCAAAAGATAAGGTTCGATTTTGCTGTAATTCTCCGGGGAAATGATGAAGCATTCTTTAAACTTTTCCTTACTGATAAAACTTCCCCCGAGATAATTTTTATACTTTATAATAGCTTCTGCCTGCTTTTCACTGAAACCCATCTTAAGCCAGTCGTGGACAGAAAACCGATCAGGATTGAATTTCGCTGAAACCAGAATTTCTTTCTTTCCGTAGGAAGAGAACCCTTTTGGATCCTTTTTTTCTGTTACTTCAGGAAGTAAAATGAAAGAGGCCAGCTCACTGAATTTCTCTTCGGAAATAGCATAACACTTTTTCAACTGCTCTTTTGAAATAAATTTTCCTCCTACCATATCTTTATACTTAAGGATGGTAGCAGTTTGTTTCTCTGAAAATCCAAGTTTCAGCCACTGTTCTTTATCCAGTGTATTGGGATCAAAATCTGATAGATTTTGTATTGAAGAATCTTTAATAAAGGTAACTTCAGGAAAAGGTTCTTTTTCACGACTGGTGTATTTCTGATAGGCCAATAAAACAGTCAGCAATGTGACCATCAATGCCAGTTTCCGGTAATAGTTTTTTCTCATCATACAGTAAACCTATTAATAAAAATAAAGCACTGCAATAGCTGATAATGAAATGGTTAAAAATGATGTAGAGAAAGCATTTTATGGTTTAAAAGGTGGCGGGAATATTGTCTTTTATGTGATATAATTTCGTAGAGAAATAAAAGTCCTGACTGCATTTTAGAATGTATTTCTTCAAACGGCTTGGTTTTTGTAAATTTTTTATCACACCTAATTAATCGATATAAATATGAATTACACAGAAGCATTAAAATACAAGGAAGAGGCATTAAAAAAAGCCGACAGTACAGTGGCTGACAATTACCATATTGTTATAGTTCCGGCTGATACAACTGAAAGTTCGAGGTATATTGAAGAGTACACCAAAAAGCCTGAAAACTTTAAAGATGACAGCTGTAAGAAATACTGTTCAAACGGAGAATATCTGGTGGTGAGTTTTAAGAAAGAAGAATAGCTTCGAACAAAAATAAGTAATAAATTATTGCCTTTTCTAAGGTATGAGTATATCAATAAAAAGTCCGCTGTAATTATTTGCAGCGGACCTTTTTATATTTTCAAAGAATTTAATCCTCTTCCCGTTCTCCTAAAGACTCTTTCAGCTTGATCAGTTCAGCTTTTACAAACTCCAGGCGGTCGATCAGAGTAATGGTTTCGGAAATTTTACTGTTGGTGGTCAGAGCGATACGAGCTCCATCTAAGGTATATCCTTTTTCTTTTACGAGATGGTAGATCATCTGAAGATTTTTAATGTCTTCAGGAGTGAAATATCGGTTTCCTTTTCTGTTTTTTTTAGGCTTGATAATAGGGAATTCCTGTTCCCAGTAACGTATTAATGAAGTGTTTACATCGAATGCTTTCGCAACTTCTCCTATTGAATAATACAGCTTATCAGGTAAATTTATTTTCATTTTACAACTCCTAAACTTCAAAGATAAAAATTTTTTAAAGTTTCATCCAAAATATATTGTAAAAAGTGCGGTCAGACTTTGTTTTAAAGGAAAAATAAAGATGTAAAATCATCACAAAACAGCCATTTGGTCATCACAGAGAAGAAGAGCAGCTATTACCGGTTCTTTTTATCTAAATTTGTGAATCCTTAAGATATTTATCAATGAATCCGATCTCCGTTCTTCATATCGATCTTTTCCAGGCGGGTAAAAATATTTCAGATTTTTATTTTAACACGATGAAGAGTCATTTGGTGTTGGGACATCGTCATATAGAGAAGCCTCACAGGCATGATTTTTATGCAGCTGTTCTCTTTACCAAAGGAACAGGAGTGCATGAGATCGATTTTCAAAGATATGAAGTCTCTGAAGGAAGTCTTTTCTTCCTGTCACCGGGACAGATTCACAGCTGGGAGCTTTCGGAAGATATAGACGGTTATATTTTCTTTTGTTCCCAGGAATTTTATGAAATGCATTATGTGAATCAGAAACTCAGAAATTTTCCGTTTTTCGGATCCGTATCATTCCCGCGAAAACTACAATTGAATGCTCAGGAATTGAAGAAAAACATGAGTTTATTTAAAGAACTGGGAGAAGAGCATCAGGCTAAAAACATTATGAAAGAAGGCCTGATTTTATCACTAATGTCTCAGCTTTTTATTAATGCTGCAAGATTGTTTTCAAAAGATTTTGATACAATGGATTCTGCTGCCGGACTTTCTTATTTTAAACATTATCAGGATTTCGAAAATCTGATTGAACAAAACTTTACAAAACACAAGTCCATTACGCATTATGCCTCTTTGTTAGGTATTTCATCCAAACATCTGAACAGGATTGCCCAGACTGTTGTTCAAAAAACAGCAACTGATGTCATTACTGAAAGGGTAGTGCTGGAAGCCAAAAGAATGCTCATGTATCTCGACGAGAGTTTGGTGGAAATTGCCTTTAGACTGGGATACGAAGAATATTCCTACTTTGTAAGAGTATTCCGGAAAAGCTCCGGAATGACTCCCACGCAGTTTATGAGGAAATATAAGGCTTAATGAGTGTAAAGTTTAAAGTGTAAGGTTTAAGGTTCACAGTTTAAAGTTTAATGGAGAGATTGTTGTAAACCACCCCGTCAAAAATTCTTTGAATTTTTGCCACCCCTCCTACGGACTATCGTGTGGACAGATCTTTAAAGATTTTGTAAGCTTTGGCTATATCTTTAAAACATTTGAGTCCAATCCACAGGGTTGTAATACCCGGATGCCTGTTGCTTTCGTATCCTTTCCATCCTCCCAAGCGGGCAATGACCCATACATATCTTTTAAGATCGGTCTTTGAATAATTATTTTTTTGCTTTTGGGTACTGCCTTCCAGATCTTTCATGTATTCTTCCATCAGCTGCTGTTCTTCAGGATGAAAACAGGATCCGGGAGTAATTTCTATCTCCGGCTCAGCATAGGCAAGGCGCATTAAGAACAGCTTAATGGTAACTTCCATAATCATTAAGCTTTGTTTTCGGATCGAAGAAGCATATTCCAGTTCTGAGGATTCAATGTCATAGCCTTCCTTTTTCAGAATTTTAAATATCTCTTCGATTCTCCAACGCCAGCTATACCACTCGATACAGTTCATGGCCATCTCCATATTATCTATAGATAGGGTAGTTAACAAACGCCAGCAGACCGCATCGCTGCCTTCATATTCAACTTCCCTGGCTTCTATAAAATATATTTTTAAGCTTTTAGGCGTATTTTCATTTATTCTTTTAGGGCTCTTTATTTCTACTTGTTTATAACGGACTTCTACCTTGGCTGTTCTCTTTTTCCTCCCATTTCTGGCATCAATAAAAACCGAATAAACAGCAGGTACCTGCTCCTTGTCGATGCTGGAAAATAATTTTGTCCCATCTGGAAGTGAACGGTCTGCCCTTGCCCTGACCAATAAATCTACACCTTCTTGGGGAATCCTGGCAAACTGCTCATAAATATCACCCTCACGATCTTGCACAATAAGCATGCCCGGAACTTGCGCCTTCAAAGCAGAGATGGTTTGCTCAGATACTTCGATCCATTTGTAGGATTCTTTTTCTTCGATAGGAAGATCACGGTAGTTTCTTTCATGTTTATTCGCAAAATTTTGCGAACGACTCCATAGCTTAACATTAGCAAAGCCATAGGGTGTACCGTTGGAAGCATCAAGAACAACCGATGGATGGATATAGAAACC
>NZ_QGTV01000006.1:0-183771 GCF_003182335.1 Chryseobacterium sp. AG844
AAACACCGATGCAGACGTTTTTAGATAGTAAACCTATGGCAAAAGAGAAATTATTGGAAACTCTTGCAGAGGAACAAAAAATCCTTACTTTTGGAAGTAAGGATAATATTGGATAACTGACAATTATTTTTAACCCCTAACTGTCAGATAAAGTCGTGGCTATTACATTTAAGTATATTTGAAATATTAAACTAGTCAACCTTTTTCAGGACTAGTCAGTTGTTATTTTACAGGTTCTGCTTTCGAATATTTTTCTTTTTCAGCTTCGTAGATCCTTCTTCTCAGATCACTGGTGGAAAACCTATGGTCTCTCTTGTTGAAAAAAATTTCAATTCCTTTTTCTTCACAGTATTTTTTACCTGTAAAGTCTTTGTCCATATAATCATCTCCTATGATTCTTACATCAATTACAAATGATTTAAGAATATCCAAAAGGTCTTCTTCCGTGTAATAAGGAATGATCTCATCCACAGCATTCACAGCTTTCAGTTGAATATATCTTTCAACAATAGTCTGGCTTGGCTTATTTTTAGTAGGACGGTCGTGGGACGGATCAATTTGAAGTCCGACGATTAAATAGTCACATACAGTTTTAGCTTCTTCAAGCATTTTGATGTGACCCGCATGTAATAAGTCAAATGACGAAAATGTAATACCTATTCTCTGTGTCTTCATACTAATTTAAAATTAAAGCTTCACTGAATTCAATGTTTTTAGGATAACACTTACTCTTCAGGAAAATGTTTTGTAATTTGTTTTATGATCGTTTAAATTATTGTTTTGATGCAATTATTTCTCAATGCTAATTTACGAATTTCTGGTGTTCAGATATTTCTGCCATTCCCAAACTGTTCTCAAAGCCTCTTCCAGAGACGTTTCAGACTTCCAGTTGAGTTCTTTCTCTGCTCTTCCGGGATTGGCATATGCTATAGTAATATCCCCTTCTCTTCTCGCACAGATCTGATAAGGTACTTCCACATCATTAGCTTTTTCAAATGCTTTTACCACTTCCAGTACGGATGAACCTTTTCCTGTTCCCAGATTATAGGTATCAATCACTGCATCAGATGAAGAATCTTCTATCAGTTTCTTTAATGCTGCAACGTGCGCTTTTGCCAGGTCAACAACATAGATATAATCTCGAACAGCAGTTCCATCCTCTGTAGGGTAATCATCGCCCCAGATATTCAGTTTCTCACGCACTCCTGAAGCCGTCTGCATTACATAAGGCACTAAATTATTAGGAATCCCGATTGGCAATTCACCCAGCTTTCCGGAAGGATGTGCTCCGATTGGATTAAAATACCTTAATAGTGATATTTTACTTTGATAGGCTTTGGCAAAATCAATCAGGATCTGTTCGCCCATTTGTTTTGTTTTCCCATAGACACTTTCAGGGGTTTTCAACGGAGTATTTTCATCGATCGGCATTACATCTGCCTGTCCGTATACCGTACATGATGAGCTGAAAATAAAGTTGGAGATCTTTCTTGTTTTAAATTCCTGAAGAACATTAATCAAGGAAAACAGATTATTCTCATAATAATCTACAGGTATGATCTGACTCTCTCCTACTGCTTTAGAAGCTGCAAAATTGATACAACCATCAATCTGGTGAGCATCAAAAACCTGAGTAAGAAGCTCTTTTCTTCTCAGATCAAAAGGATAAAAAACAGGTTTCTTACCCGTAATTTCCTCAATATTATTTAAAATAAACCTTTCTGTATTGGATAAATCATCAACAATAACAACTTCAAAGCCGTTATTAATAAGTTCTACCACTGTGTGAGAACCAATATATCCAAGTCCGCCGGTAACAAGTATTGCCATTTTTATTTTTTAATCTTCGTGTTTCCTATGTGTTCTATTTCCTTTGCTCCGTCATTTTTTTTCACCTTAAATACATTTACAATTAATAAACACAATATAAATATGATTAAAAATCTAAAAGTAAAATGTTCTAAAACAGAATATCCGTTTAAAAATCCAAACAATAAAGGATAACCTAAAACAATTATGGATAATAATAAACTGAGATTTAGAAACAAAATTGCTTTATCATATTTTTCAATCAGATTAACAAATGCAAATGCATTAATAACTAACGAAATAACAATAAATAATATTTTAAATAGGCTAAAGTCATTAAATATTTCAAGAATCCAAAATGCAGATATTATAAAAAGTAGTAAGCTGGTTATTACCGCGATATAGTATACCAGCTTATATTTAAATATCTTTCTTTTCATTAATTATCCCATAAACTCAAGGACAGCATCCGTAATATACTTCAGCTGCTCTTCGTCTAATTCCGTATGCATCGGTAAAGAAATTACCTGATCCAAAAGCTTATCTGTATTCACAAAATCTGCAGCATTACTTTCCTGGAAGTACGCTTTTTGCTTTCTTAATGCTACAGGATAATAGATCATTGCAGGAATATCTTTTTCCGATAAAAACTTCTGAAGCTCATTACGCTTTCCGTTCAGAATTCTTAACGTATACTGATGGAATACGTGAGTAGAGTTTTCCGCTCTTTTTGGAGTCAGGATATCCGGATGACCAGCAAATGCTTCATCATAGAAATCTGCAGCTTTTCTTCTTGCTTCGTTGTAAGAATCCAGATGAGGAAGTTTTTTTCTTAAAACTGCTGCCTGAATGCTGTCCAGACGTGAGTTTACCCCTACCTCGTCATGGTAATATCTTTCATACATTCCGTGGTTTACAATTCCTCTTAAACGGTGAGCCAGTTCATCATTATTGGTAAAAATAGCACCTCCGTCTCCGTAGCATCCCAGGTTTTTGGAAGGAAAGAAAGAAGTTGTTCCCACTGTTGCCATTGTTCCTGCCTGTTTTACTGTTCCGTCGGAGAAAGTATATTCTGAACCGATTGCCTGGGCATTATCTTCAATAACATATAAATTATGCTCTTCAGCAATTTTTAAAATTTCTTCCATATTGGCACACTGTCCGAAAATATGTACCGGAATAATTGCTTTTGTCTTGGGTGTAATTGCTTTTTTAATCTGTTCTGTAGAGATTGTGAATGTATCATAATCTACATCTACCAATACAGACTTTAATTTAAGCAAATGAATCACTTCTACTGTTGCAGCAAAAGTAAAATCAGCCGTGATAATTTCGTCTCCTTCTTTCAGATCCAAAGCCATCAGGGCAATCTGTAATGCATCTGTACCATTGGCACACGGAATCACATGTTTTACGTCTAAATAAGACTCCAATTCATTCTGGAAAGACTTTACTTCAGGACCGTTAATAAATGCCGCAGAATCCATTACATTCAAAACTGCATTGTCTACATCATTCTTTATTTTGTAATACTGACTTTGCAAATCAACCATCTGAATTTTTTTCATATACTAAATATTTCTGTAAAAATAAGGAATTTAAAATCCTATCAAAAATTTTATTGATTTTGTTTTTATCTTTATACAAATAAATTTTATGAAAAAACTTTTACTCTTTTGTTTCCTAACAGGTTACCTGACCATTTCCGCACAAACGGAGCTCGTTTTTGTTTACTTCACGGATAAGCCTAATAAAGCTGCTTTTTATGCAAATCCACTGTCAGAACTCAGCCAGAAATCACTCAACAGGCGTACCGCACTGGGAATTCCGCTTAATGATCAGGATGCCCCTATTGAACAGTCTTACCTTCAGAATCTTCAAAATTTGGGATTTGTTGTGACAGATTATTCAAAATGGCTTAACGGAGCTGCGGTAAATGCCACTCCGGCACAAAAAACTTTATTACAGGCTCAATCTTATGTTTTGTCTGTTGAAAGTTTTGCCAGAAACAGTTCTACTACCGTGAAAACAGCACCGGGAAAATGGAAAGACGATGCAGGTATCAATAAAACACTTACTAACTTCAATTATGGTTCAGGGGCCGGACAAATTGATCAGGTCAATATCCGGCCGCTTCATCTGGCAGGCTATACAGGCACAGGAGTTTCCATTGCGGTCATTGATGCCGGATTCCCAACCGTGAATACAGGAACTGCTTTTGCAAGATTATGGACCAATAATCACATCAAAGCATCCTATGATTTTGTAACCAAAACCGGAGATATTTATAATTCTTCACTCAGCACACATGGCTCTGTCGTGTTAGGAATTATAGGAGGATATCTGCAGAATGTTTTTGTAGGAGCGGCACCGGATGCTGATTTTTATCTTTACCGCAGTGAAAATGCGGCTGTAGAAATTCCCGAAGAAGAGCTATACTGGATTGAAGCAGCTGAGGAAGCAGACCGTAAAGGAATTGACATTATCACCTCATCATTGGGATATAATGTTTTTGATGAAAGTCGCTACAATTATACATATGCCAATATGGATGGTAACACGTCCTTCATTGCCCGCGGAGCTGGTATTGCGGCTGAAAAAGGTATTTTTGTTCTTGCTGCTGCCGGTAACTCCGGACAACAGCCGTGGCATTATCTTATGACACCGGCTGATAACGCTAAAGTATTTTCTATCGGATCTGTAGATTCAGCCGGAAATGCTTCAGCTTTTTCTTCTTTCGGACCTAATGCTCTCGGGGTGGTAAAACCGGACGGAAGTACCCAGGGAACCGGTACGACAACTGTTTATGATAATACTACCTTAATCGTGAATGGAACTTCAATTGCTACTCCTATTGCTGCCGGCGGTGTTGCATGTCTTATTCAGGCATTTCCAGCGATGAACAGAGAGCAGATGAGAGCAAAGCTGAGACAAACTGCTTCACTATATCCTGCCCATACCGATCAGATGGGATATGGTATTCTCAATTTCGGAAGTTTATATGATCTCGTTCTGAATACCTCTGAGACTGTAAAAAAAGACAGGTTCTCCATATTCCCGAATCCTGCAAAAAATATCCTGAATATTGCATCAGAGCAAGAAGTTCAATCGTTAGAAATATATGATAACCTTGGAAGACTCATCAGGAAAAGCAACAACCAGAAATCTATAAAAGTGGAAGATTTTTCCAAAGGAACTTATTATCTGAAGATTCAGATGAAGGACAAGGTTTTCTACGAAAAATTCTTAAAGGAGTAATTTTTTGTTTCCCTCAGATTGTGCAGATTGATTACAACATAAACATCTGTGCAATCTGTGGGAGATATATTACTATTTTGTGTCGTATTACAACATAAAAATAAGTTTGAGCTAAAGCTCATTGAATGGTTTATAAAAAAAACGGGCTTTAGCCCGTTTCTATTGATATTGATTATCATTCGTTATGATCATTCTTATTTTAAAAATAGCTTATGCCGAATTTCTGCTGGCATTAATATTACCAAATAAAGAACGGGTCACCAGCTTTTCATAAGCTTCTTTGTTTCCTTCTCCTTTCTGAATTTTCATCAACGCATACTGCTGGATACTTAGCAACGGAAGGACGATCTTCTCACGGATCTTCACAGATTTTCTGGATAACGGGTCTTCTTCCTGAAGCATTTTAAATCCTGTCAGTTCCAGCATAATGTCTCTGGAAAGCTCATATTCATCAAAAAGCACATTCCAGAAAGCACCGAACTTCGGATTATTTTTGATATAGTAAGTCAATGGGAAGTAAGACTTGTTCATACTCATCATGGAGTTCAGAACTAAAGTTTTAAAGAAATCTGAACCTTTATACAGCTCTCTTACTTCTTCAAATCTACCCTGTTCTTTCATCTTTTGCATCGCATATCCAAAACCGAAGAACCCAGGTACGTTTTGCTTCAGTTGTGACCATGATCCTACAAACGGGATGGCTCTCAGATCTTCAAATTTCAGTTCGCTGCCATTTCCCCTTTTGGATGGACGGCTTCCGATATTCGTTTTTCCGTAGTATTCCAGTGTACTCATTTCCTGAAGGTAAGGAACAAACATAGGGTGCGCTTTCAGATCTGAATATTTTTTATAGCTGATATCCGCCAACTCAATAATCAAAGCTCTTTCTTTTTCTGTAAGTTCTTTTTTTGAATTTTTGAATACGTCATTTTCAACACCAGCCGTCAGAAGCTGTTCAAAGTTGTATTTTGCCTGCTCTTTGTTTCCGAAAATACTGGTAATGGTCTGCCCCTGAATGGTTAATTCAATCTTATTATTGGCAATCGTTTTTCCCTGGGAAGCATAGAAATCGTGGGTTTTTCCACCTCCTCTTGCCGGCGGGCCTCCTCTGCCATCGAAAAATACGACTTTGATATTATTCTGCTCGGAAAGTTTTGTCAGTACTTCTTTGGCTTTATAAATTTCCCAGTTGGCTTTTAAATAACCTCCGTCTTTGGTTCCATCAGAGAATCCGAGCATGATTGTCTGCTGATTTCCTCTTTTTTCAAGATGATTTTTATAAACAGGATCATGATACAGCTCATTCATTACATTTTCTGCATTGGCAAGCCCTTCCATGGTTTCAAAAAGTGGAACAATATCCATATTGATCGCTTCATCCTGATAACCGCAGATTTTAAAGAAGGCATATACATTCATAACATCTTTTACCGCGTCAGAATTGGAAATAATATAGCGGTTCATTCCTCTTAATCCGTTCAGATGCTGGATATCCTTAACCTGTGAAACCGTTAACAAAGTATCTTTTACAATGTCTCCAAAATCTTCAGCAGCTACCGTTTCTGAAATCTGAATAAGCTTATTGAATTTCTGTTCGTAATCAGCGTCTTCATTTCCGTATACTTTTGCATAAACCTCATCAATAACTTTCTGATGAATTCTGCTGTCCTGGCGGATATCCAGCGTAGCAAAGTGAGTTCCGAAGATCATCACACGATCCCTGAAATTTACCAAAAGATCTAAAAACAAAGAGTTATGCTCATTAACCAGTATTTTTTCTGCCTCAGCAGCTTTATTTAAAATATCTTCTGCTTTAATGCTCTTTCCGTCAAAAATGGCTGCATACAATTCTTCACTTAATTGAGTCAGCACTTCAGAAACACCTCTGAAACTCAATCTTCTCCTGATAAATTTCAAATGGCTGTAGTATGATTTCAGAATCGCTGAACGCAGTTCTTCCGCTACTCTTTTCGTTACATCCGCTGTTACAAAAGGATTTCCGTCCCTGTCTCCTCCCGGCCAGAAACCAAGCTGGATAATATCTTCATGAAGATGAAAATGGCCATTTCCGAAAGTCTTTTTGATCTTCGTAAACAATTCGCCAATGGTATCATAATATACATATCTCAGGTAAGAAATAATACTCAGCGCTTCATCTACCGGAGTAGGTTTTTCTTTATTGACAAAAGGAGTCTTCCCCAGCTGCTGCAGAAGCATATCAATCTGCGTCACCGAATCACTGGTAATAGCCCCTCTCAAATCCTGAATAATTCTTTGTACCGAACTTGGATAAAACTGAGTCGGGTGTGCCGTAAATACGACCTTAACGCTAAAGTCTTTTAATTTCTCGCGTACTTTTTCAATTTTATGATCCTGAAAAGAACGTTCAAAAAGATTGGTTACTGTTCCATTATCACTTTCTGAATGAAGATTAGGAAATGCAGCATCCTCAATACTGTCAAACAAAACGACCTGTCTTTCTATATATTGTATGATCTTGAAAAGCAATTCCAGTTTCTGCTCTTCCGTCTGGAGATCGGTATGGTTTTTAAAGAATTCTTCGACGATATTTTCAGGAGTTTTCCCTGCTTCATAGCCGGTCCTGCTTTCCTCATAAAGAAATGGAAGCAGCATTCCGATATTCGTCATTTTATCATAAGGCAGGCTCATAAATAATGAATTATAGATCTGGAACTTATTTTCCACAATCTGCCTGAATTTTTCTGCGCGTTGGTCATGTATCATACTAACAAATGTAAGCGATTTTCAAATTAGTTGGGTTGACAAATGGCAAAAATTAAGTACGAAAATCAAAAAAAAGATATTTACATTTTATAAGTACTTTTCAGAATAAACGAACGGTTAATTATAAATATTTGTGCAGTTTTAAATTCATAGAAATCTGTTTTACTCATTCAGGATTAATATAATTTTGATTAACTTTACTGTTAACGCTATCCATAATCCATGAAAAAAATATTTACTTTTTTACTCGTAGCCCTTCTGTTCATCTCTTGTGAAAAAGATTGTTACAATGCACCATTACCCGTCATTTTTGAGTTCGTCAATTCCAATAATGAAAATCTTATCACCAATGGAACATTAACAACGTATTCTGTTCAGGATGAAAATAATGTCAGTGTACAATTATCCAAAACATCCGAGAACAGAATTCTTTTAGAAAATGTAGGCGCTTATAACGGAACAAAAAATTACAAATTTTATTCTAATATCAAAGATATCGACTTTTCCATCCAGTCATCGGAGTTTAATGGAGGCTGTGATGGTTATCAGATCAATAAACTGACTTTTACAGGTATAGATATTGATGTAACTGCTGAAAAAGGATATTATAAAATTGTACTGGAATAATTCTCTTTCTTACATTTGCATCGGAAACCCACTCTCTATGAAAGTAATCATCGCATTTTCCCTGATTCTCTCCAATCTGCTTTACAGCCAGATCAAGGTTCCTGATGATTATAAAAAAATTCCCGATATTCTTGATACTGCAGAATACCTCTACCCTTTCATTATTCCTGATAAAGGGTATGCATACTGGCGTGTTCTCAGCAATGATATGGATTATGAAAAAGCAGTTATCTATGAAAGCCAGGCTCCTGATTTTATGACGATCAATGAACCTGTTCCTGAAAGAGGCTTTTTCCAGAAATGTATCGGGAACAACTGTTTTACATACATTCTGGCGTGTAAGAATGAAAGATCAGTATATTTTTCCAATGAACAGCAACTGAGAGATTTTATCGGAGCAGTAGACAATCTTCCGGAGGCTATTTTACTGGCTAAAACATATGGGTATTCTGTGGATACAGGCAATCGCTTTACCGGATCATATAAAATTGAAGACCGTCATATTTCAATGTACCTCATGCAATCTAAGGGTTGTCCCGCTGTGAAAGAATCTTTTTGGGTTAAAATCAATAGAAAAACAGGAAAGCTGGAAGCAAAAAGCAATGGAGTTTATGCCAAGGATGAAAACTGTACTTCTTTGTAACTGAATTAAAAAAACGCCAAGGCGTAAATTAATTTATCAACATACAGCTTTAAGGCGCGAGGATTTTATCTGCGATAAAATTTACAAACTGCTAATGTAAACCATTAAGATTTTTTAAGTTGATAAGGATAGTTAAGGGAATAGCTAAAGTTATTTTTTAGCAAGATTTTTTTCTTCATCTAAGATGAATCTTAATTATTCTTATTCTTCACAGATCTTAATGGTTTAAATTTTAATAGTACTTCTTTATATATTAATGGCGCCTTGTCCGGAGGCAATCAGGTAAGCTTCCTTCAACGTTTCGGAATAGGTTGGATGCGCATAGGAAATACGGAACATATCTTCTGCAGTCACCTCATATTCCTGAGCGATAACACCCTGAGCAATCAAATCTGCAGCTCTGGCTCCAATAATGTGAACTCCCAGCACTTCTCCATATTTCGGATCCACCAAAACTTTCGCAAAACCTTCCATATCCATTGAAGCACGGGCTCTTGCACTGGCAGAAAATGGAAATTTCCCTACATTGTATGCAATGTTATTTTGTTTCAGATATTCTTCGGTGTAGCCTACTGAAGCGACTTCCGGCCAGGTATACACCACTGAAGGAATACGGTTATAGTGAATAGGTCGTTTGTGCCCGTTAATGGTTTCAACTACAAAAACACCTTCTTCTTCAGCTTTGTGAGCCAGCATTGCACCGCCAATAACATCACCAATCGCATAGATATTGGATGCAGAAGTCCGGCTGTTTTCATCCACTTTAATAAATCCTCTCTCATCCAGCTGTACATCAGTATTTTCAAGACCCAAACCTTTTACATAAGGACTTCTTCCCACCGCTACCAATACATAATCTGCTTCCAGCTCACCTTCTGTTCCGTTTTTATCTTTAAAAAACACTTTAGCAGCAGATCCGGTATTCTCGGTTTTATACACTGCATGATTAAGGCGGATATCAATACCTCCTTTTTTCAGGATTTTCTGAAGGCTTTTCCCCAATTCATGATCCATAGCAGCGATCAGATGATCAGCATATTCAAGGATAGTGACTTTTGTTCCGATGCGGTTGAAAATAGAAGCCATTTCCACCCCGATTACTCCCCCCCCTATGATTACCATAGATTCCGGTTTTTCCTTTAATGACAATGCTTCTGTAGACGTAATAATTCTTTTTTTATCAATCTCTACTCCTGGAATAGTTGATGGTTTTGAGCCTGTAGCAATGATATAATTTCGGGCAGTTATTTCTTTAACTTCAGATCCGTTTACAACTCTGATGGTAGAATTATTGATAAATCCAGCCGTTCCCTGTAATCTTGTAATATTATTTTTACTCATTAAAAAATCCAGGCCTCCTGTATTTTTTGAAACTACATCTGCTTTTCTTCTGTACATCTGAGAAAAGTCCAGTTCTATATGATCCAGCTTAATCCCATGTTCATTGAATTGATGCTGTGCTTCTGAATAATGATGTGTACTGTCTAATAAAGCTTTAGTCGGAATACAGCCCACATTGGTACATGTTCCTCCCAGAGTATCATATTTCTCGATAATCACGGTTTTATATCCCAGCTGGGCGCTTCGTATCGCCGCTACATATCCGCCGGGTCCTGAGCCGATTACGGCAATGTCATAATGATCCATTTGATTTATTAATTTTTTATGATTAAATTTACTTGCAAAACAAAAGCAAATTTAAATTAAACACTTTCAATTTGCAAGTATTATTTTTAAATTAACAAAATGAGTAAAAAAAGATCAGACTGCCCCATCAGCTGCTCACTTGAAATGTGGGGAGACAAATGGTCTCTGTTGATCATAAGAGATCTCATGCTGAAAAAGGAATGTACTTACGGAGACTTCCTTAAGGCTGATGAAAAAATTGCAACAAATATTCTGGCTGCAAGACTTCAAAACCTGTTGGACAATGGAATCATTGATAAAAAAGACCATCCGGACAGTAAGCTGAAAATTCTTTATTTTCTGACTCAGAAAGGAATTGACCTGATTCCTGTAATCGTTGAAATCAATCTTTGGGGTGATCAGTATCTTACGATTCCTGATGACCGGAAAAAATTGCTGGACGAGATTAAAAAGGATAAGGAAGGCTTTATAAAAAGAGCAAAGGCCTTTCTTTCTTCTTAGATATAATACATGTTACAAGAGAATCGGAAATAGGAATCGGAAAAACTGAAAGCAATAGCTTTCATAAAATGGAATAATAGCAATTTTAAAATTTCATTAACCTACTTTTCTTTTTTCATTCCGTAAATTTGACTTAAAATAAATTTAGAACAATGCTTAATTTCGAGTTTAAAAACCCTACAAAAATACTTTTCGGGAAAGGCGAAATCGCTAAAATTTCCAAAGAAATTCCTCAAGACGCAAGAATATTAATGATTTACGGTGGCGGAAGCATCAAAAACAATGGTGTTTACGATCAGGTAAAAGAGGCTTTAAAAGATCATGAATTATACGAGTTTGGCGGAGTTCCTGCCAACCCTGAATATGAAGTTCTGATCAATGCTTTAAGCTTTATTAAAGAGAAAAACATTACTTACCTTCTTGCTGTAGGCGGCGGATCTGTCATTGACGGTACAAAATTCCTTTCTGCAGCAGCCAATTATGACGGTGAGCCATGGGATATCCTGAGAAAATCCGTAAGAACTTTTGAAGGAGAAGGAATGCCTTTCGGAAGTATTTTAACACTGCCCGCAACGGGATCAGAAATGAATTCCGGGTATGTGATCTCCAGAAGGGAAACCCATGAGAAATTATCTTCAGGAGGACCGGGACTTTTCCCGCAATTTTCTGTACTGGATCCGGAAGTAATCAGATCTATTCCAAAAAATCAGATTGTTAACGGAATCACAGATGCCTATACTCACGTATTGGAACAATATATGACCGCTCCTTCTTCTGCCGACCTTCAGGAAAGAATTGCAGAAAGCATACTGATCAGCCTGCAGGAAACGGCTCCAAAAGTATTGGCTGATGATTTCAACTATGATGCTGCAGGAAACTTTATGTGGTGTTGTACAATGGCGTTAAACGGACTGATCCAGAAAGGAGTTATTACAGACTGGGCCGTGCATGCAATGGGACATGAGCTGACCGCTTATTTCGGAATTGATCATGCAAGAACACTGGCCATTATTGCTCCTTCTCATTACCGTTACAACTTTGAAGATAAAAAAGGAAAACTGGCTCAGTATGCTGAGAGAGTTTGGGGAATCAAAGACGGAAGTGTAGAGGAAAAAGCTGAACTGGGCATTAAAAAGCTGGAAGAATTCTTCCACAGTCTTCATATCAAAACCAGGCTTTCCGAATATACGGAGGACTTTAAAGGAACCGCTGAAAAGGTTGAAAAAGCCTTTACAGACAGAAAGTGGCTAGGCCTTGGAGAATATAAAAAACTGACTCCGCAGGATGCTTATAAGATTGTAGAGATGAGCTATTAAGGGATTCGGGGTACGAGGTTTGAGCTATGCAGTTTCAAGATTCGGATGAAGCGCTTATCTTCATTTTCAGTTTGAAAATATATAACCCGAAACTCGCATCCCGTATTGCAACCTCTATAAAATTATTTAATTTACAAACATTCGTTTAAAAATTCACTATTTCATTACATATATTTCAAATTTATTTATATTTTAGCATATTCTTAAATTTGTGAAAATGAAAAAACAGCTACTTTTATTTGCCTTTTCTGCCTTGGCACTTACTTCTTGTAAAGATGACAATCTTGAAGCTTATGATATGGAAATCATGAAGGGAGATTGGAAGGAAGTTAAAAGGGAAGTAATTTCCGGAAAAGATAATAAAACAGTGCTTTATACTGAAACTTTAACAGGATGTGCAGCTAAAAATACTCTTTTCTTCAGAACAGATTATTATGTAAGCTATACAGCGTATACGGGAGAAGGTGCAGACTGTACCCCATCGCCAAAAACTGAAGGAACATTTACCTACGATGCCGATTCAAAAATCATTGGAATTAAACTTGGTGATGAAGGATCAGTAAACTACAGAATTGATATTCTGACAGCCAAAGATCTTAAACTTGCCCAGCAGTCAGGAATCTTTGATATGGATGGAGATAAAATACCGGATGTCCCTTACGTTACCTACAAAAGATAAATTATAACTCCCGCTAATCGGGAGTTTTTTATTACTTTTATATCTAATTTAAAACTGAATATAATGAAGAAGATTCTATCAGCATTTCTATTGCTGTATTTTGCTATTGCCTTTTCACAAGAGAAAAAACCGATGTTCTGGCAGGACATCCAGGAATTTAAAAAGCTGGACCAGCAAAACCCGCCTCAAAAGGATGCTATTTTATTTATCGGAAGCTCATCATTCACAAAGTGGACTGATGTAGCAGATTATTTTCCTGGTAAAACAATCATCAACAGAGGGTTTGGAGGATCCAGACTTACAGATCTTAATGATTTTGCGAATGACCTTTTAGCGCCTTATCAGCCCAAACAAATCATCATTTACTGTGGTGAAAATGATTTTGCAGATAATCATAAGCTAAAAGCCAAAGTAGTCGTTGACCGATTCAAAGCTTTCTACAAAAAAATCCGTGAGAGGTTTCCTGATATTGAAGTAGATTATATCTCCATCAAATATTCGCCGAGCCGAGAAGTGATCTGGCCACAGATGAAAGTTGCCAACAAAAAGATTGCTGCGTTCATGAAAAAGGAACCTAATGCGGAATTCATTGATGTGACAAAAGCTATGGAAGATGAGAATGGAAAGGTGAGAAAAGATATCTTTGTGGAAGACATGCTTCATTTTAAGCCGGAAGGATATAAAATCTGGGCTGAGGTGATCACTCCTTATATGAAGTAAGCTCAATGATGATAAAAACAATAATATCAAATTCGATTAAAAATAAAAAACGATTCCTGAAATGGGAATCGTTTTTTTATTTTATTTCTTTCTTTTCGATTTAGATTTTGCCTTCTGCTGCGCTCTGTTGGCTCCAAACTTCTTAGGAGCTTTTCTTTTGGAAGGACCACCCCAGTTTTCTTTGGTATTTTTAGCCTTTTTCTCGTGGAAAGCTCCTCCTCCTTCATTCAGTTTTACCTGTACAGGATTTTTCATGACTACCTGATCTTCTTCGGCAGCAATCTTTTTAGGATTGATTTTAACTTCCTCAGGGAAATCATTAAATTTCAATTCCTTATCCATCAACAGCTCAATATCAAGAAGCAAAGGTTCTTCTTTTTTCGTTACAAAAACCAAAGCTTTCCCTTCTTTGTCTGCTCTACCTGTTCTACCGATTCTGTGGATATACTGCTCCGGAATATCAGGCGTTTCAAAATTGATGACGTGTGTAATGTTCGAGATATCCAGACCTCTTGCCATGACATCTGTGGTAATCAAACCTCTGATCTCTTCGTTTTCAAACCTCTTCATCGCTTTCAGTCTGTAATTCTGCGATTTATTAGAGTGAATTACATCAAACTGTTCAGGGAAAAGCTCATCGATTTTAGTAAAGAGAAGGTCTGCATGTTTTTTATTGTTATTGAAAATCAATACTTTGGACATATCTGCATCACTTTTAAGCAAATGCTCCAGTAAATTGATCTTGGTATTAAAGTTTTCTACTTTGTAACCAATCTGCTCAATTTTCTCAAGTGGTGTTCCTGATTTAGCCAATGAAATTTCAATCGGATTGGCAAAATAAACATCCAGCATTTCGTCTACCGCTTCCGTCATGGTTGCAGAGAAAAGAATATTCTGTCTCTTCTCCTTCATCATTTCAAAAATATGGGTAAGCTGTGGTCTGAAACCAAGGTTAAGCATCTCATCAAACTCATCGATGATCAGCTTCTGAACTTCTTTCAGAGAAATTGCGTTGTCTATGGAAAGATCCATCACTCGTCCCGGTGTTCCTACCAGAATATCACATCCATCATTAAACAATAGTTTTTGAGTATTGATATTTTTTCCACCGTATATCCCGATTACTCTTGCCGTAATATTTTCTGTCAGTTTTTCAAGGATTTCTGTTACCTGTACCACCAGTTCTCTTGTGGGAACAAGCACCAAAACAGTTGGATTTCCTGTCTTGCTGTATTTCCATGTTTTAAGAACAGGTAAAAGATAAGCTAATGTTTTCCCGGTTCCTGTCTGCGCAATTCCCATTACATCTCTTCCCGAAAGTATAGGCTTTAAGCTCTTCTCCTGAATTGGAGTAGGTTCAAATAATTCCAGATCCGCTAAAACATCGAGAATTTTAACCGGAAGGTCAAAATCCGCAAAAGTGAGTTTTTCCATTTTGCAAAGATAGGTATTTAATTTTGTAGTATGGAAGCACGAAGTCTGAAGCTGGAAGATTATCAAACGTTCTTTTTAATTTTTTGAATGTACAATGAAACAGATTAATGTATTAACACAGGTCATTTCCTTCTCTCTTCCAACCTCAAGCGATTGTAATCAGTTCACTTTTACACTTTTACTACTGATTTTAATATCATCATCTTCCCATTTGCTGGAGGTAACAATAACGTATCCTTTCTTTTTCGGATCTTTTTTAATAGGAAACTGATCTTCTTCCCACTGATTACAATGGGTTGAGATAGAAGGTAATAATGGCTTCCAACCCGTTTTACCTAAAGTGTACACATAGAACGGATGCCAGCAGCTGGTGCACCAATTGGGATAAAAACCGATCTCTTCTTTTCCGTCGCCATTAAGGTCTCCTAAGTTATACAGACTTCCCTGGTTTGCAGGAGTAATGGTGATCGGCTGTATATTTTTATCGCTGAAATAAATGGTGGTTTCACACTTTCCTTCACATTCATCGCCACAGTCGCTGACTTTTGTGTAAGCGTATTCTTTTGTTCCGTTTCCGTCAAAATCTCCCTGAAGTTTTTCTTCATTTCCTTGTTGAGCCATACAAAGTGAGCTGAATAAGGTGATGGATGTTATAATAAGTGTTTTCATTGTTTTGGGTTTAAATACGGGGTGGCGGGATTTGAGTTACGGGGTGACGGGATTCAGGTTGCGGGTTACGAGGTGTGGGATTTGCGTTTATACATTCCTCCAGTTCAAAGTCAACTTCCTTTTTATTTTCTGGTTACTCTTAGCAGAAGGATAATGACTAAAAGAATTGAAAAAATAAAACCTAAAACTGCAACTAACGACAGTTCTCCGATTCTTGGTCCGGATTCTGAGGAAAAAACGATAGCCGTGGCAATGATATTCGCTCCTAAAACCATGGCTAGAATCAGATTGATGACACTGGATTTGATGAGCTGGTTGGTCTTCTCTATATTTTTGATTTCGCTGGAAACAGTGAATTTATTATCATCCAGTTTTTGAAGAACGGAACGAAGTTCTTTCGGAATTTCATCTACATTATCCGTGAAATTCATCATACGGTCCATCCCTGTTTTTAAAAGATTTTTAGGGCTGATTTTCTTGGTAAAAATCTTTTTGGTGTAAGGATGAAGACTTTTAACAATATCAAGATCAGGATTAATGCTCCTTCCCACTCCTTCTATCAGGCTGATTCCTTTGAACAGAAGATAGAAATAATCCGGCATATAAAGCCTGTTGTCTTTTAAAATGTCTTTCATCTTATTGATGATTACCTGTACATTAATGTCCTGTAATGACGAACTGTGTACAAAATTCAGAATTTCTTCCACATCATTTTCAAAGCGTCTTTCATCAGGTATTTCATAGCTGATTGCCATTTTTTTGAGTGAACGGACTATTTTATGCGAATTTTTAGCGACAAAGCTTACGATAAGGTTTTCAAGAATTTCTTTATCGTTTGGCTGAATTTTCCCTACCGCTCCAAAATCAATGAAAACAATTCTGCCATCTTTTTTTACCAGAATATTTCCGGCATGAGGATCGGCATGGAAAAATCCATAATCTAAAATCTGCGATACAAAAAGCCTTAGTCCTTCTTCCGAAACTTTTACAGGATCAATACCATTGGCCAGCAAAACAGATTTGTCGGTTACTTTGATCCCATCGATAAACTCCATACAAAGAATATTGTTGTTGGAAAATTCTTCGTAGACTTTAGGAACATAAGTTTCTTTATTGTTCTTGAAATTCACACGGAACTGCTGGATATTGTTTTTTTCATTAATCAAAGAAACTTCTTCCAGTAAAGATTTTTCAAAGGTAGAAATGGCCTGTTTCAGATTCAGTTTTTCTCCTATTTCCGAGTAAGCGGATATCAGTTTTTCAATATCTTTTATCAACAGTAAATCATCTTCAATGACGGACTGTACATCGGGTTTTCTCAATTTTAAAATCACAGGGCTGCCATCCAGCAGAACAGCTTTGTAAACCTGAGCAATGGAAGCTGTAGCCAAAGGCTTTTTCTGAATTTCATGGAAATAATCTTTCACAGAAATATTAAATTCACTTTCCAGTGCTTCCTCCACATTCATATCTACTGTTTCCACTTTGTCCTGAAGTTTCTGCAGTTCCTGGATCATTTCCGGCGGCAATAAATCTTCCCTGTTACTGAATGTCTGACCCAATTTTACAAAGGTAGGCCCAAGCTCCTCAAGAGCCAGTCTGATTCTTTCGTAAACGGTTCCTTTTGAGATGATTTCATCTGAATGACCGGAAACTTCTTCCTGCTTATTTCCGTTCATTCTGGCCAGAAGATCTTTGAATCCATATTTACTGAGTACGGAAATCAGTCTTGCGGATCTTTTCAGTTTTCTTTGAGGTTTATCAAACATAGTGTATCAATAGTAGGTGCAATTTACTCCAAAAATTGTTCCTTTATGAAAACAATTATGACAACAACACCAACAAATAAAATTAAAAATAACAACACATAATCAATATTTTAAAGAATAAAATACACCAATATCAATAAAAACACATCATATATTGTAAAAATTAATATATTTACAACGTACAAATTAAAACAAATCAAAAGTATTAGAACATGAAAAATTTACGCAACAACAAACTTTCAAGAGAGCAATTAAAAGGAATTGCAGGAAGCGGAATCATTATCGGAAACTGCTCAAACCAATGCTGCCCTACAGACGGAAGACCAAAATGTCCTGGACTGATCTGCCCTGCTGTAGTATGCCCTCAGTATATGTAAGCTGCTCAAAAAAATTTTAGGTAAAATAAAAACAGAATGCTTTCGCATTCTGTTTTGTTATTTAAGATAAGTCTCATAAAGATCTTTTCTGCGGTCTTTCATCACCTGAACAGAACCGTTGTGATGGAGATCTTTCAGGAGGTTCAGATCTACATCCACAATCAGGGTCATTTCTGTATTGGGAGTTGCTTCTCCTTTCACGGCATTGGATGGGAAGGCAAAATCGGAAGGGGTAAATACGGCAGCCTGTCCGAACTGAATATCCATATTATTGACCTTCGGAAGGTTTCCTACGCAACCGGCAATAGCAACGTAACATTCATTTTCAATGGCTCTTGCTGCGGCACAGTGGCGTACTCTCATGTACGCATTCTGAGTGTCTGTAAGATAAGGAACAAACAGAATTTTCATTCCCTGATCGGCCAGAATTCTTGGTAACTCCGGAAATTCCACGTCATAGCAGATGACAAGACCTATTTTTCCGCAGTCGGTATCAAAAACTTTGATTTCATTTCCGCCTTTCATTCCATAATATCTCTTTTCATTCGGAGTAATATGAATTTTTCTATATTCATCCATACGGCCGTCACGGTGAAGAAGATAGCTTACGTTGTACAGTTCATTATTTTCAAAAACAGGCATACTTCCCGAAATAATATTGACGTTGTAACTGATGGCCAGCTCTGAAATTTTTTCTTTGATTTCCTCTGTCAACTTAGCCAGTTCTATCATACTGTCCCTTTCGGAAAGATTATTGAAGGGTGCCAGCAAAGGCGTGTTGAACAGCTCCGGGAAAAGGACAAAATCAGATTTGTAATCTCCCATTACGTTTACAAAGAATTCTACCTGCTCGTAAAAAGCTTCAATATCTTTAAAATGCCTCATCTGCCATTGCACCAATCCGAGACGGATAATGCTGTCCTGCATGGTATTCGGCTTTCTGCTGTAATAAATGTTGTTCCACTGCAAAAGAACTGCATTTTCTCTGGAAGCTTCATCTTCCGGAAGATATTTTTTCAGGATTTTTATCGGAAGAAAATTATTGGAAAGCTGGAAAGACAATACCGGATCATAGATCTCCTTATCTCTTACTTTTCGGATATAATTTCTTGCAGAAAGTTCGTGGCTGTATTTGTGATAATTGGGAATTCTGCCTCCAAGAATAATCGATTTCAGGTTTAATAACTCACAAAGTTCTTTTCGTGCATCGTAAAGCCTTCTTCCCAAACGTAATTCACGAAACTCAGGGTCTACAAAAACTTCAATTCCATACAGGACATTTCCTGTAGAAGTATGGGTATTGAACGTATAATTTCCAGTAATATCACTATAGGTATGATCATCTCCGAATTCTTCATAATTGACAATAATGGAAAGCGCTACAGCAGCCAGTTTACCGTCTACTGTAATACAAATCTGTCCGTTAGGAAACATTTTGGTAAGCTTATCAATACTTTTTTTAGACCATATAGACTCCGACATTTGCGGGTAGGCCCTTTTCATCGTTTCCGCCAGTTCATCATAATCCTGAAGGGTCAGGTTTCTTGTTTCTATTTGCATCTGATGTAATTTTACTTAAATGTAGGCAAAATATTTTACTTAAATCCTTATACAAAGTACTTCTCAAACTATCTATACAAAATTTAACAGTGGATACTATCGTAGTCATAATAATGAGCAATTAATTTAAATAACAGCTAGAAACATACTACTTTCAATACTTTATAGAAAGCCTATCCATCATATGTGAGATTAATATAGAAATTGATTATGAAAAATTATAATATATATTTCAATTCTAACTTTCTATATGGAACCTGCTCAAAGAGTTTGAAACAATAAATCTTTTTTATGTGAAAAAAGTTCACTCGATTAATTTAATTTTTAAATTTGTGAAAAACAAAAAATGATGAAACTCTTAAACAAGAATACAGATAATTTCTAGCTTGGTAATTATCTGTTCATTAAAACAAGCTAAACGTAACAAATGAAACATATTTAGGAACTTTTAATTTACAAACACAGAAAAAATATGATAAAAAATATTTTAAAACCATTTCTAATACTAGGGCTGATGACTTCAATACACTCCTGTATTCATGACGATGTATACTCAGCTTCTAATCCCAGCTCTAATGAATACATATCTAAAGAATATACTTCCAGAAGTCTCTGGAAAGAAGATGAAAAATATATTCAGAATGTAAAGAAAGTATTTGAAAAATACGCTGACCAAAATTATTTTACAAACACAGAAGGACAAGTAGCATGGAACTATACATTGACCGCAGGTGATGAAAAATTTTTAGAAGCACCTGTCATTAAAAATGGTAAAGTAAATTTCATCCTTTCGGTGATAAAAGAAGACGACAGGGTTTATTTCAAAAGAGATACCGATGAAAATTCTCGAAGATTTTTTGACATTCTGATTTTTAAAGACAGAAATAGCCTTTCTGGAACACTCAACCAAAATACAGATAATGCTCAAGCTAAAGGCTGTATAACGATAGAGAAAACGGTAACTTGGACTGACACCCAAACAGGAGCAGTATTACAGGTAGACCATTTTACATCAATGCACTGCACTTCATCTGGTCCTTATTTGCCATGTCAGGCTATAGATATTGACTCACCATGCGGTGGTACTGGCGGTAATGGTGGCGGAGGTACTGGAAGTAGTGGCGGAGGTACTGGAGGTGGAGGTTATCCATATACACAGGAAATTAAGGATTTTACTGATAATTGCGCAAAAGTAAAGAATTTGACTAAAAACGCCACTTTCAAAAGTAATGTTCTAAATTTAGAAAGCAAGACAGGTTTAAAAGGAGAAACAGGCTATATACAAAGGACAGATGGAAGTTACACATATCAAGATGGAGCAGGACAAAGTTCAACATCTAATACCTTATCTCTTCCAAGACCTGATTTGCCTGAAAATAAAAACATAATGGCTTATCTCCATACTCATGTTAATGATTATACATATACAAATGCAGATGGAGTTGAAGAAACAAGAACAGGAATAAAAATGTTTTCTCCAGCGGATATAGCCTATTTTATGGACATGCTTAGAAATGCTCAGGAAGCAGGAAGACCTTTAACAGATGTTTATGCAGTAATGATAACAAGTTCTGGCAATTATCAGATTCGCTTTACAGGAAACCAGTATCAGCTTAAAAATTTCACTTCTGACCAAATTAAAAAATTCACTAATGATTTTCCTGACTTTATGGCTAAATATTCAGGTGACTTAGAAACTGGATTTCTAAATTTTCTGAGTGAAAAAATGAATGTAAAAGCAACTAATCTATACAAGATGGATTCCAATGGCACAAATTATGAAATAAAATTAACAGCTGAAAAAACTAAAATGACATCTGGATGCCCAGGTTAAACAATTAAAATAAAAAATTATGAAAAATATATTAAGTATAATATGCTTTATCGTCTTTACAAGTTGTATGGGACAAACTGTTTCACTTGAAACGATGGCTCAGTGTGAACCAGCAAACTGCCCAGCTGCAACTTACATAAAGGATGTTAATAATTTGTTGAATAAATATGTAGGAACATGGAAAGGCTCACTTAATGGTAAAAATTATGAGTTCAATTTTATTAAAAAAGAGAACTTTGGTTTTAGTGATAACTTGAAAAGGGACAGATTAATTGGAAGACTGAAGATTACTAATTCTAATGGAATAGTAGAATATGACAGTTTCAATAAGCAAGATAATGAAACAGATTTTTTTGGAAATAATTTTCAAAAGGATTTGAAAGTTTATTTAATGCGTTTCTCAGGTAACAAAATCAACTGTATTGATTATGGATATACTTACATGTGGATAAAACCTGAAACACCTAATCAAATAGGAATCAATTTTCATCCTGATAATGATATAGTTAAACAAGATTGTACTAATTTCAAAACTACATTACCTGATAATCAGATTATACATTTAACTAGGCAATAACTTCAAACTGAATTATAAGCTGTTTTCTGATAAAAGATAAAATAATTGATTTTACCTAGTTATTGTAAAGCAATCATTTGACCATCTTTTTTAAGGTACCATCCGTGCAACCTTTCATTATCAAAACATTTCATGGTACTTTATCTAACCAGATTCTTTTTAAGGAATTTTCAGAAATGAATAATACTAACGGACTAATACTTTTACCACTCGAAGAAAACAACTTTTAGGGCTTTAAAAACATAAATCCCGTCTGAAAATGACGGGATTTATGTTTTATTAATTAGCAAAATTACTCCCACTCAATAGTTGCAGGCGGTTTGCTTGAAATATCGTAAGCTACTCTGTTGATTCCTCTTACTTCGTTGATAATTCTGCTGGACACAGTATCTAAGAACTCGTAAGGAAGTCTGCTCCAAGTTGCCGTCATGAAGTCGATCGTATTAGCAGAACGAACTACAGCGGTGTATTCGTAAGTTCTTTCGTCACCCATTACTCCTACAGATTTTACAGGAAGAAGGACTACAAATGCCTGAGATACTTTTTCGTAAAGGTCATTTTTGTATAATTCTTCGATGAAGATATCATCAGCTTCCTGAAGGATTCTTACTTTCTCAGCATCTACCGCTCCCAATACTCTGATTCCTAATCCAGGACCAGGGAAAGGGTGTCTGTATACCAGGTGATGAGGAATACCCAATTCTTCTCCTACTTTTCTTACTTCGTCCTTGAAAAGCTCTCTTAAAGGCTCCAATAACTCGAATTCCATATCTTCAGGAAGTCCTCCAACATTGTGGTGAGACTTGATTACTGCAGATGGTCCGTTGACAGACTGGCTTTCGATAACGTCAGGATAAATGGTTCCCTGAGCTAAGAACTTAGCGCCCTCAATTTTATGAGCTTCTTCGTCAAATACGTGGATGAATTCGTTTCCGATGATTTTTCTCTTTGCTTCAGGATCGTCTACTCCGGCTAGTTTTGAAAGGAATCTTTCTTTAGCATCCACCATTTTAATATTCATATGGAAATGCTCTCCGTACTGATCCATTACTTTTTTCCCTTCATCCTTTCTCAATAATCCCGTATCTACGAAGATACAAGTTAACTGATCACCGATGGCTTTGTGGATCAAAACAGCGGCTACAGAAGAGTCTACACCTCCTGAAAGTCCAAGGATTACTTTGTTGTCTCCTACTTTCTCACGGATTTCCTCAACTGTTTTTTCGATATAGTTAGTCAGTTTCCAGTTTTTCTCTGAGTTACAGATTCCGAAAACAAAATTTTCAAGCATCTTTCCACCTTCTTCTGTATGAGAAACTTCCGGGTGGAACTGAACGCAGAAGATTTTTTTGTCTTCATTGGAGATAGAAGCAATTACGCCTGATTTCGCATTTAATTCAAAACCTGCAGGCAATTCTCCTACTTCGTCAAAGTGGCTCATCCAAACAACAGAGTTCTGAGTAACTCCTTTTAATAAAGAGCTTTCTTTAACGATCTCTAAGTTGGCTTTACCGTATTCTCCTTTTTCTCCTTTGTTTACTTTACCTCCTAAAAGGTGAGCAGTCATCTGCATTCCGTAGCAGATTCCTAAGACAGGAACTCCGTGCTCGTATAATTCTTTTTCAACAAGGTGGGCATTTTCTGCATTTACAGAACTTGGTCCACCGGAAAGGATGATTCCTTTTGGCTGTTTTGCTAAAATATCTTGTAATGGTGTATTGTAAGGCAAGATTTCAGAGTACACGCCCATCTCACGGATTCTTCTTCCGATAAGCTGGTTGTACTGGGATCCGAAATCTAAAATAATAATACCGTTGTTCATTTTTGATAATTGATAAATGATGATTGATAAATGATAGAGCTAATGGCCACTGGCTAATGGCTTCTGGCCTGGAAATAATTTCCCAATTTCACTTTCAGCAATTAAATTTCTAACCTCTAGCTTCTAATTTCTAATTATTAACTGTTTTACAAAAAAAGACTTGGAATGACTCCAAATCTTTTTTCGCGATTTTTATTAAAACTTTCCGATGTCTTCTCTGTAGAAGCCGTAATCGAAATGTACGTGCGCTGCATCTTCGTAAACTTTTTTGCGGGCATCTTCGTAGGTAGCTCCTGTAGCTACAATGTTCAGTACTCTACCGCCATTGGAAACTACTTTATCACCTTTCGTGGCTGCTCCTGCATATAAAAGTTTACTATGTTTCAGTTTGTCTTCTCCTGTAATTTCGAAACCTATTTCGATATTTCTCGGATACCCTCCTGAACACATAACAAGGCAAACTGCTTTTTCGTCTTTAAACTTAAGCTCAATGTCTTTCCCTTCCATACAGTCCTGGATAACATCTAAAAGATTGTTTTCCATTAATGCCATCAACACCTGAGTTTCAGGATCTCCGAATCTCATGTTGTATTCAAGAAGGTAAGCTCCGTTTTTCGTCACCATCAATCCGAAGAAGATGATTCCTTTAAATCCGAAACCTTCAGCTTTAAGACCTTTAACAGTAGGTTCCAGAATATTTTTCTCAAAATCTGCATAATGCTCCTGAGTAAATTCCGGGCTTGGCGCTACTGAACCCATACCTCCCGTATTAGGTCCTGTATCTCCGTTTCCCGCTTTTTTATAATCTTTTGCCGCTACACAAGGGAACAATTTTTCCCCGTTAGAGAATGCAATGATTGAAGCTTCAAAACCTTGTAAATATTCTTCGATAACTAAACGAATACCAGCATCACCATAGATTCTTCTGATCATGAAATCGTGGATTGTAGCTTCAGCTTCTTCAAGGTTGTCACAGATAACCACCCCTTTTCCGCCTGCTAAACCACTAGCTTTGATTACCAAAGGATACTGCTGTGTCTGCACATATTCTTTAGCATCATTGTATGAATCAAATACGACAGCCTTCGCTGTTTTGATATCATAGGTCTGCATAAATTTCTTAGAGAAAGCTTTACTTCCTTCCAGGCTCGCTACTTTCTGAGTAGGCCCGAAAACTTTAAGATCATGCTTTTTAAATTCGTCCTTGATACCCGCTACAAGAGGAGCTTCAGGACCTACGATCGTAAGATCAATTTTTTCTTTAATCGCGAAATCTCTAAGTTCTTTGATTTCTGATAAATGAACATTTTTCCCTATTACATCGGTAGTAGCATTCCCGTTGGCAAAAAACATTTTAGAAATTCTTGGGTCATTCTGAAGCTTTGCCGCTAAAGCAGATTCTCTACCGCCTTCACCTATGATTAATATTCTCATACTTTATTTATTATCTAGTCTTATTTTACAAATATATAATTTTGAATGCTAAAAATACAATCCCTAATTATTTTTTAATTCTATTTTAATTAGTGGAAAAAGTGTCTGACACCTGTAAACATCATCGGGATTTTGTGCTCATTGGCAGCCTCTATACTATCCTGATCTTTTACACTTCCACCAGGCTGAATAATCGCCTTGATACCTTCCTGAGCGCAGAAATCTACCACATCACGGAAAGGGAAAAATGCATCTGAAGCCAGTACTAAATCTCCTGAGAATTTTTCTTTTGCTCTTTCGATCGCCTGCTGTGTTGCCCAGATTCTGTTTACCTGACCGCCTCCGATACCGAATGCCTGAATTCCGTTGGAAACTACAATCGCATTAGACTTCACATATTTTACTACTCTCTGAGAGAAAAGCAATGCTTTTTTCTGCTCTTCTGTAGGCTGTACTTCAGTAACTACTTTAATATCGTCAGAGAAATGGGTATCATTATCCTGAACAAGGATACCTCCGTCTACTTTCACCCAGGTCTGTTTGTCTGAAACAGGGTTTACGATTCTGATGATTCTCAGGTTTTTCTTTTTTCTTAAAATTTCAAGGGCTTCTTCATCAAATTCAGGAGCCATTACAATTTCAAGGAAAGTTTTATTTAATTCTTCAGCTGTAGCTGCATCAATTGTATAGTTCATTGCAACAATTCCGCCAAAGATGGAAACCGGATCACATTCGAAAGTTTTCTGATAGGTTTCCAAAGCTGAAGTTCCGATCGCAACGCCACAAGGGGTTGAGTGTTTTACCGCACAACAAGCCATTTCTTCTTTGAACTCAGTGACAACTTTCCAGCAAAGGTCCATATCACGAAGATTGTTGAAAGAAAGTTCTTTACCTCCAAGCTGTTCGAAATCTTTCATTGCTCCGTTTTCGAAAGTAGAAACGTAGTAAGCTGCTGTCTGGTGAGGGTTTTCTCCATATCTTAGATCTGCTACTTTTTTATAAGAAGCATTCAGGTAAGTAGGATATTCTTCATCTAAAAGCATTCTGGAAATAGCCGCATCATACGCAGAGGTAAGGTTGAATACTTTTCCTGCAAGCTTTTTACGGGTTTCGATGTATGTATCACCGTTTTGCTCCATTTCAATTTTCACTGCTGCATAGTCTTCTACATCAGTGATTACCGTTACAGAATCAAAGTTTTTCGCTGCAGAACGAAGCATTGAAGGACCTCCTATATCGATAAACTCTACTTTTTCATGTAAAGAAATGTCTTTGTTTACATTTTCAAAGAAAGGATAAAGATTTACGATCACCATGTCAATCAGACCAATTCCGTGTTCCTGAACGGTTTTCATGTGCTCTTCATTGTTACGAACAGCCAGCAATCCACCGTGAACTTTAGGGTGCAGAGTTTTCACTCTTCCATCCAACATTTCAGGGAAATTGGTAACCTCATCAATCTGAATAGGATTTAAACCAGCGTCTTTCAAATGTTTGAACGTTCCTCCTGTAGAGATCAACTCATAATTCTGAGCTTCCAAAAACTGTGCGAATTCTATTAATCCACTTTTGTCAGAAACACTGATTAAAACTCTCTTTTTACTCATTTTACTTTCAATTTTTTACTTTTTACAGCTATTTCAAACTGTGTCCGGGTCTTTCACCTCCGAACTTAATTTTATTTTACTTAGATTTCTTTTTATTAATGTAACAATGTATCAGTCCAGCAATGTAACAATACCTTCAACATTGGTAAATTGGTACACTGGTGCATTGTTATATTTATTCATTTCCCAGGACCTTATTGATCGCGATCGGGAATATTTCATATTCAATCTGGTGAACTTTCTGAGCCAGCGTTTCAGGAGTATCCTCAGCGGTTACTTCAAAAGACTTCTGAAGAATAGCTTCTCCTTCATCAATCCCTGGTGTCACAAAATGTACAGTTGCCCCACTCTCTACTTCTTTGGCTTCAATAACTGCATTGTGAACGTTCATTCCCCACATTCCTTTTCCTCCGAATTTCGGAAGCAAAGCCGGGTGAATATTGATTATTTTACCATTCCAGTTTTCACAGAATTCAGATTTTAAGATGGATAAAAACCCGGCCAATACAATAAGATCTGTATTTTCAGGGATTACTTTAGCCAACTCACTGCTGAAGTTCTTTCCTCTTGGAATAAGAATGTTTTCTATATTGTGATTCTTTGCTCTTTCCAGTCCGAAACATTCTCTGTCTGCTACCACCAGAGTTACTTTTGCATTCTGGATTTCTCCTGAGTCAATAGTATCAATGATTCTCTGCAGATTGGTTCCTGAACCGGACACGAGTACAACGATGTTCTTCATATTAATAATGTAACAATGTATCAGTCTATCAATGTAACAATGATTTAATTGGTACACCGGTACATTGTTATATTGTTATATTATTATATTGATAAATTAATTTTCTCTGCTCCTTCAGTGATTTCACCGATTTCGTAAGCGTCATCTAAAAGGTGTAATACTTTTTCAGCATGTTCAGCATCTACAACGATTACCATTCCTACGCCCATATTGAATGTTCCGTGCATTTCTTTACGTGTCACTCCACCTCTTTTTTCAAGCTCAAGCATAACACTAGGAATTCTGATTTTTGATTCGTCGATAGAAGCACAAAGTCCTTCAGGAATAATTCTAGGAACGTTTTCGTAAAGACCACCTCCTGTGATGTGGGCAATTCCTTCTACTCTTACTTCTTCCAGTACTTTGTGAATATCTTTGTAGTATAGTCTTGTAGGAACTAAAAGTGTTTCATATAATGGTTTTCCTTCAAACTCTTCTTCAAAGTTCGGGAATACTTTTCTTACTAAAGAGAATCCGTTTGAGTGGAATCCTGAGCTTGGTAACGCAATAATTTTGTTCCCTGCTTTGATCTTAGAACCGTCAATGATCTGATCTTTTTCTACGATTCCTACACAGAATCCTGCAACATCATAATCTCCAGGCTGGTACATCCCTGGCATTTCAGCAGTTTCACCGCCAATCAGTGCACAGTTGTTATCCTTACAAGCAGCAACCATTCCTAAAACGATTTCTGCAGCAATTTCCGAATCAAGCTTTCCGCAAGCCAGATAATCTAAGAAGAATAAAGGTTTTGCTCCGTGACAAAGAATATCGTTGGCACACATTGCGAAGCAATCTACCCCGATAGAATCGTATTTTTTAGTATCTAAAGCTACTTTCAGCTTTGTTCCTACTCCATCTGTTCCTGATACAAGAACCGGATTTTTGTATCCTCCGATTTCATAGAAAGCACCAAAACTTCCCAAGTGGTTCAGTACATTGGAATTGTGGGTTTCACCGACCGCTTTTTTGATCTTGTCAACCGTTTTGTATCCTTCTTCTTTGTCTACTCCTGCTGATTTGTAAGTGTTGCTCATGTCTAATAATTTATAATAATCTAACAATGTAATAATCTAATTAGTGTAACAATAAATTGAATTGTTAGATTGATACATTGATCAATTGGTACATTATATATTTACTTTTATACTCGATTTTAGAAAACAAAAAAGCCGACAATCTTTTCAGATTATCGGCCGTTATTTTATCTCAGAATTTCAGAGCCCACAACTTTCCCTTTATGAGAAAAACATTGTTTATAGGAGGTCTGAATTTTCATCTCTTTTCTTTTTGCAAAAATAGTAATTTTAAATGAATATTCAAATTCTATTTTTCAAGGATTGTTTCAATGGCTGCAATCTTCTTAATTTTTTCTTTTAACTCACTGTCTTTCTCTTCATTAGAAATTTTCTGAGCGGCTTTATCAAAGTTATCATTAAAGAAAGGAAGTGAAAATGTTTCCACCACATTTCCTCCGTGGAAAGGGAAACGCTTTGATGCTGCTTCCAAAACACCTGCTCCACCTCTACCGCCCGGAGATGTAGACATCAATAGCATTGGTACTTCGTTCCAGACAGTTCTGTCTTTGATTCTGGATACCCAGTCGAACACATTTTTGAATGCTGTAGAATACGTTCCGTTGTGCTCTCCCAAAGAAACCAGTAATACATCAGCACCGTCAATTTTTGCTGCGAAATCATGAGCTTCCTGTGGAACACCGCCCGCTAATTCTCTTTCGTGTTTATAGATTGGCATTTCGAAAGGATTCAAATCGATCACTTCTACGTCTGCATTTTCAAATAAAGTTGATGCATAGGCTACCAACTGCTTGTTCATTGAAACTTCTGAATTACTTCCTGCTATTGCTAAAATTTTCATAGGTGAGGTTTATTTTTTAAGATTACAAATTTAGTTTTTTATTTAAGATAAGAAGGCAGTTCCATTGGGACTTCCATTAATAATACTTCAGTGTCTTCTACGGCTTCGATATTAAAGCTCTGCGTATCCCAGATTCCCAATCCGTCTCTTTCATTCAGAACACGGTCTCCGATTTTTGCACTTCCTTTTAACACAAATGCATAGACTCCGTTTCCTTTTTTGTTAAGCATATAATTTTTGCCATTTCCTTTTTTAAAGTTGGCCAAGTTGAACCAGGCATCCTGATGAATCCAAACTCCGTCATCATTTTTATTGGGAGATAAGATCTGCTGGAATCCATTGATTTTTTCCCCTTCTTTGATACTTTTCTGATCGTATCTCGGTTCAACATTCTGTTCTTTTGGGAACACCCAGATCTGAAGGAATTTTACTTCTTCATCTTTATTTTTATTGTATTCGCTGTGCATAACACCGGTTCCGGCACTCATCACCTGAATTTCTCCTTTTCTGATCACCGCTGTGGTTCCCATGGAGTCTTTATGTTCCAGATCTCCTTCCAAAGGAATGGATATAATTTCCATATCTCTGTGCGGGTGTGTTCCGAAGCCCATTCCCTGAGAAACGGTATCATCGTTCAATACTCTTAAAACGCCGAAGTTTGTTCTATCTCTGTTTTGATAGTTCGCAAAACTGAATGTATGGTAAGAATTTAACCATCCGTGATTAGCATGGCCTCTTGAATCTGCTTTATGATATACTGTTTTCATTTTCTGTGATTATTTATGGTACAAATGTACGGGATGTGAACGTTTAAAAAGTTGATGTAGGTTAAGAAAGGAAATTGTAGAAGTAAAAATGGTGAAAAAGTGAAAATATAGGCTAGGTTGGATTACGCAAAGACGCAACTTTTTTCACATTTGATATGTTTTTACGGCGCAAGGATTTTATCTGCGATAAAATTTTATACTGGATATTTTTTCTTCCAATGAGTAAACAAGTGCAAGCATCTGTGATATCTGTGCATCTGTGATATCTGTGAGAATCTGTGGGAGATTATTGCAATCTTAAGATCAAAAAAAATAATAAGCATACGCGAAAGGTAGATTTTAAGTTTTGGCTCCTATGCCAATTGATGAATGTTTAAAAGAAAAGCGGGCTAAAGCCCGCTCCTATTGATATTTTGAATTTAAACCTATTAACTTATTCCTTTAATTTAATACTCGATATTAATGATTACAAAGTTTTTCATATTGATAACCCTTCGACAGGCTCAGGGTAACACTCCGAATACCTACCGGAATTTTTAACCGGTGTCAGGCTGAGCCTGTCGAAGGTACTACTAAAAGGATAAGTCAGTAAAACTATTTATTTTTAAAAGTGTACCTGCTTGATTTCCTCTTCAATTTCCTTAGGCGTTTCATCTTCTGATTTCACAAAAATCATGGTTACTACAGCTCCAATCAGCATGCAAACGCCTCCTACCACAACATAATCCATCGCCTGTTTTCCGAAAATCCCGCTTACGATTGGACCTCCGAACAAACCATTGATGATCTGCGGAATCACGATAAAGAAATTAAATATTCCCATATAAACGCCCATTTTCCGTTGTGGAATCACCTCAATAAGCATTGCATAAGGCATTGCTAAAATACTTGCCCAGGCAAAACCTAATCCAATCATGGAGATCCATAAATTGTTGACATCCTTAATGAAATACATGGAAACCAGTCCCAAACCTCCACACAATAAAGCTAAAGCATGAGTCTGTTTTTTACCAATCAGTTTAGCGATAGGTGTTAACAGAAATGCAAACGGAATCGCCCAGAGATTGTACATTCCGAAGAGCTTTCCGGTAAGGTCACCTGCATCATTAAATGCCTTGGAATGGGTATCTTCCGGGGAAAGTCCAAAATGATGGGTTGCCAGCGCACTGGTGGTAAATACCCACATGGTAAATAAGGCAAACCATGAGAAAAACTGAACAATTCCCAGTTTTTTCATCTGCAAAGGTATTGCTGCAAAGTCTTTAAAAATATCTGAAAACTTAGAGTTATGTTGGTCTGCGTCTTTTCCATCTTCAAAATCAGCAAATTCCTGTGGGGAATATTCTCTGGTTGTCATGATGGTGTATAGAATTGATATGATAAGCAATCCCGCACCGATATAAAAAGAATAAATCACATTATCTGCTACAAATCCTGCCTGTGCTTCATTGGAAATCCCCATTTTCGTTAACCAATCTGGAAGATAAGAGCCTAATACCGCTCCGATTCCAATAAGAATTGTTTGTACAGAAAATCCTATCGTACCCTGATGTTTCGGGAGCATATCTCCTACCAAAGCTCTGAAAGGCTCCATCGCAATATTCACCGAAGCATCCATCATGGCCAGAAATATTACGGCTAACAAAAGCGCATTGGCCGCAAACATCTGAGTAACAGAAGCTGCATTCGGAAGTAAAACCAATCCTATTGCACACAAGACAGCTCCGATCAGGAAATAAGGTTTTCTTCTTCCCAACGGACTCCAGGTATTGTCTCCCATGTGACCGATGATAGGCTGGACAATCAGACCTGTAATGGGAGCTACCAGCCAGAACCAGGATAATTCGTGAACATCTGCTCCTAAATTCCCCAAAATACGGCTTGCATTTCCATTTTGTAGTCCGAATGCCATTTGAATTCCCAGGAATCCCATGCTCATATTGATAATCTGGAGCATGGATAGGTCTGGTTTTTTCCTTTTTCCTACCTTCCCAGTATCATATTTCCCCATCATTATTGCCATTACAACTTCAGTTTTTGAATTAATGCATCTTCGATAGGTGTCTTCTCAATAACCACTTTATCTACCACCTCATTCGGCACTGTCACAGAAAGAACATATTGCTTAACCTTCCAGTTTCCGTTGATTTTCTCTACCACTCCTGAGCCTCTGCAGATCTTCATCTGGGTATCCAGTAATTCATCAAACCATGCCAGTTTTCCGTCTTTGCTGAAGTAAATATTTCTTTTAAGAGCTTTAAAATTCCAGGTTTTCTTTTTATCAAAATAAGGTTTTGCCCAGACCATAAATGCTTTTTTATCCCAGATTTCGGTAGCATCTGTTCCGATGAAGGTAGATTCATCCGCAAAGAGGTTAAAATACGCATTGTAATCTGCTTTTGCCGCCATTGCATTGAAGGTATCAAGCATGATAGTGATTTCCGATTTTTCTTTTTCAAATCCGATTTTCGACTGTGCTGTAAGTAAAGAAAATCCCAGTAAAAAAAGGATGAGTGTATAAGCAGTCGTTAGTTTTTTCATATGTATTAATTATTTTTCCAGTTCAATAATCAGTGGAGTTTTTGCAGGAATATTCATTGTATTTTGCAATGAAATTTCTTTGTCTGAAATGATTTCTTTTCCTTTTGTAAATCCATTCAGTGATTCTGCAAACCGTTTCAGATCTAACGTCTGATCTTTTTCATTATTGTTGATGATGACCATTACACTTTCTTTTTCATTGTATCTGAAATAAACAAAAACGCCATCCTGAGGTACGAAATTTTTAGTTTTTCCATGATGTATCACGTCTTTGCCTTTTCTCCAGTTCAATAACTTCTGAGTAAACCGGAAAAACTCTTTCTGCTCCGGAGTCTGAGTAGATGGATTGAAAGCATTCTGAGAATCAGTCTTCCAGCCTCCGGGAAAATCCCTGCGGATGTCCGCATCACCACCGGTCTTTTTATCACCTCTCATTCCTATTTCTGATCCGTAATAAATCTGAGGAATTCCTCTTACTGTCGAGATCAGAGTGAGTGCCATTTTATAGGCATCTGGATTTGCATTAAAGATTTCGTTCCATCTTTCGGTATCATGATTTTCAAAGAAAACAAGCGTATTATTGATATCCGGATAAAGGAAATCGCTGGTAAAAGAGTCGTAAATACGGATCATTCCTTTATCCCAGCTTTCTTTTTCTTTAAGGGCTTTAGGCATGTTTTCATAGAGCATAAAATCCATCACAGAAGGTAAATTTGAATTGTACCCTTCTATTTCTCCTATTTTCGAATTTTTCTGCCATGCTGCAATTTGTGCTGCCGTATAAAGCCAGGTTTCTCCTACGATATTGAATTTCGGATATTCATCGGTGATCGCTTTGGCCCATTTTGCCATGGCATCTTTATCATTGTAGGGATAAGTATCTACACGAAATCCTCCCAATTCTGCATATTCTATCCACCAGATTGCATTTTGGGTCAGATATTTCAGAACCAATGGATTTTTTTGGTTGATATCAGGCATGGTCGTATCAAACCATCCGTCCAGTGCATATTTTTTATCAATATCTGAAGCATTGGTATCAAACTGTGTTGTCGTTTTATAGTTGGAACGTTTAAACCCTTTCTCTCCTTCATCAAACCAATGAATCCAGTCTTTTGAAGGAAGGTCTTTGATCATCCAGTGTGATCCGCCCCAGTGGTTGGTTACATAATCCATCACCAGTTTCATATTTCGTTTATTCAACTCCTGGGATAATGTTTTATAGTCTTCATTGGTACCGTAGCGGCCATCTATTTTGTAGAGATCAGTCTGGGCATAGCCGTGGTAGGAATACACTTTTTCGTTATCCTCATTCACAGGAGTAAGCCAGACGGCTGTTGCTCCCAGATTCTGAATATAATCAAGGTTGTTGATAATTCCACGAAGATCTCCCCCATGCCTGCCGTTGGGAAGGCTGCGGTTCGCTATTTCAGTAAGCTCCGGTTTTGAATCATTTTTTTCATCCCCGTTGGCAAATCGGTCCGGCATGATCAGATACATAAAGTCTTTTGAAGTAAAAGACTCGCGGCTCGCAGATCCGGGATTTCTTTGCTTTAATTCATAAGTGTATGAACCAAGATTCTTTTTACCTTTTTTAATATTGATAGCAAACTTCGGAACGTTTATTTCGCTGGTATTGACTGTAATAAAAACATAATTGGGATTATCTACTTTCCGGATGTCTTTGATCTGTATACCATCTGAAAGCGTAATCTCGTTCTTAGCCACTTCTTTTCCATACACAAGAATCTGAAGTTCAGGATTTTTCATTCCCTTCCACCAGAAAGCCGGCTCTACTCTTTCCAGATTTTTCTGGGAAAAAGCAAAAGAAGCTATCGAAAGCGTGAATGCTGCATATATTGTCTTCATATTAGTGTTCAATTTAGCATTAAATTTTTATATATACATCGAAAAATATAAGAGAAAGTCTATTTTTTATCTCTTTTTACAACAACGATAAGATTACGTATCTTCATATAGACTTCATCATGAATAATTGGATTTGGACAAAATAGGAAAATCAGTCAGACTGCGAAAAAAATACCCCGGAACATTAAAAAATCAATGAACCGGGGCACCTTAGTGTATCTTACAATTATTTTACTGGTTTAATAGAAATTGCGAAACCGCCGCTTCTTGCCATTTTAAAATTAATTTTCGATTTTCCTGTAATCTCTTTCTTGTAGATGTTATAGCTTTGAGGATTATCGATATAATCGGCATCTTTTCCATCTTCATAGATGGTTGCCTCATATTTCTTTCCTTTATCCAGGAATGAGAAATCTACTGTATACTCACGTTTGTTTTCATCGGTAATACCTCCTACAAACCAGTTTTCAGTTCCTTTTGCTTTTCTTGCTGTCACCACATAATCACCAGGTTCTGCAGATAATATTTTTGTATCATCCCAATCTGCTGCCACATCCTTGATAAACTGGAACGCATCCATATGCTTTTTGTAGTTTTCAGGTAGGTCTGCAGCCATCTGAAGCGGCATATACATCGTTACATAAAGCGCCAACTGTTTTACCAGCGTAGTTTTTACGAAACGGTTATCTCCAGGGAAATAATAGTCAAGTTTCGTCTGGAAAATTCCCGGTGTATAGTCCATAGAACCTCCCATCCATCTTGTAAACGGAAGAACCGTCTGATGATCCGGCTTATTTCCTCCGAAAGCTTCATATTCCGTTCCACGGGCTGCTTCTGCAGAGATATAGTTCGGATAGGTACGGCTTTCTCCGGTAGGACGTACGGATTCGTGAGAGTTAACCATGATTTTATAGTCATTTGCTTTTTCAGCAATTCTATAATAATGGTTAATGGTCCATTGAGAGTAATGATGTTCTCCTCTAGGAATAATATCTCCTACATATCCTGTTTTTACGGCATCATATCCATACTTATTCATGGTTTGGAAAGCTTTATCCGCCCATCTTTCATAGTTCGTGGCAGAACCCGAAGTTTCATGGTGCATGATCAGCTTGATTCCTTTTGAATGCGCATATTCATTCAACATTTTAATGTCAAAATCCGGGTAAGGAGTAATGAAATCGAAAACAAACTCTTTTGAGTGTCCGAACCAGTCTTCCCAACCGATGTTCCATCCTTCGATCAGTAATCCCTGGAATCCGTTTTCTGCCGCAAAGTCAATATATTCCTTAACCTTTGTATTGTTGGCTGCATGCTTTCCGTTTGGAGTCAATTTTGCAAAGTCCGTTTTACCTAAATGCACATTTTCAGCAGTAGAATAAGCCCATTGTGATTTTCCGATGATCATTTCCCACCAGACTCCCATGTATTTTGTAGGGTGAATGTAAGAAGTGTCGGTATATTTTGTAGGCTCATTAAGATTGAAGATCATTTTGGAATCCATTACCTGCTCTGCTTTCGGCGCAACGATAATCGTTCTCCAAGGCGTTACTGACGGTGTCTGAATATATCCTTTCGCTCCCTGTCTGTCGGCAGTCAAATGCGTTTTGAATTTATAATTCTGTGCATCTACCTCAAGATGTGAAGCCGGATAATCCAATACGGCTGCTTCTGCAACATTGATATACAATGGTTCTTTTCCTTCTTTTTTAAGCATTAAAGGAGACTGAACTGCATTTTTCACTAATGACTGGGAAGCGTTAGCATCATATGCTTTATCCCATTTTGAAGGAATCTCCGATACTTTAGTTTCCTGATACTGATACTCCTGAGAGTCGTAATCGGCAACCATCCACCATGCCTTCATGTCGGTAGGGAAATCGATTTCAGAGTCTTCTTCTCTGATCACAAAGTAATTAAGGTTTTTCTGCTGTGGGAACTCATATCTGAAACCCAATCCATCATTGAATAATCTGAACTTTACCACAATACTTCTGTCTGTAGAAGCCTGGTTCAGGGTAACTGCCAGTTCGTTGTAATGATTGATATAATTTTTCTTTTCTCCTAAAACCGGCTGCCAGGTTTCATTTTTAGAGTCTCTTTTTTCATCTGTCTTTGCAAAACCGTTGTTCAGATCGTATTTTGCATCTTCTGGTTTGGCAATCTCAGAAGCGAATTTTATGGCTGTGTCTTTAAATAATCGCAATCCCAATTTAGAATCTTCCACCACTACCGCACCATTATACTTTAGGTTATAGTAAGGTACTCCTTCTTTTAACTGAAAGTTCATTTCAAACTTTCCGTCCGGAGATTTTAAAGATTGGGCTTTCACACCTGTAAACATCATTGAGAGCAAAAGTGCTCCAACTGTAATTTTCTTCATAATGACTATTTATTAACTTAAAAATAAAGTGCTGCGGTAAAGCAGCACTTTGCTTTATTTGAGTTTGTTTAGTTTAATTTACAATTTAGTAATGGTTAACTTGTAATATGCTGAATTGTGTAGATCCAGTTCAATTTTATAATTACCTGCCTGTGAAACTTTATATCCAGGATCTCCTGTAACAGTTCCCTCTGAGCTTAAATAGGACTGAACACCTGTCCCTGAAACTAAAGTCTGCTCTGCATCTTTTGGCTGGAACTTTATTGCCCAATCATCATTGGCTCTGAATTTAAATACTCCCGTATTGGATAAAGCAATTGAATTGATAACATAGGTTTTGGTTGCAGGATTGTATACAAAGTCAGTATCTGATCCCCATCCCGTAGGCGTTGCATCACCAATAACTCCGAAGTTTGCTAAAACTGAAGAGTAGGTATTGGCAGCCCAGTCTACTTTTAAATAATAAGTTCCTGCTGTGACAGCTTTTATATTAACTTCTCCTGTTTCCACTAACTTCCCTGTAAAAGTACCATCATCTCCTTTATCTCCTGTATAACTTTGATTGATTGTAAACTTATACTCACTGTTAGGATTCGTAACATAAATAAAGCCTCTGTATTTATCATTCTTCTCAGGCGAAAACAAATTTGGTGAGTTCGTTGGATCCCAATCTGCATATCCTGCTGCTCCGGCATATCCTCCCGGAACATTTATTTTTGGATAGATAAGATCCGGATTTGGCTTATATCCGGTCATATTCACAGTAACTACGTTTGAATAAAAGAAAGTAGTACTGTTTAATGAGGTTCTCATTCTCACTTCAATAGGCTTAGCGGTATCAGGCGCAACATTCAGCTGCGCAAGGATGTTATTAAGCTGTAAATGAGTAAGTGAGAAAGTTTTCTGATCTGAAGGCAGATCCTGAAGTACATTTGTTGCGAAACTTGTTCCAGCAACTGCAAACTGTAGAGAATTGTTGAATCCTACACTTGGAGTAAAAGTTGGATTTTCCCAGGTAACAGTCAGTGCATTTTGTCCCGCTTTAGTTTCATCAAGTACTACAGAAGTTTTATCTGAAGTTATTTTAGCCTGTGAAGTATTATTCAACTCTATTTTATCATCCTCTTTAGAGCATGAGATAAGGTATAAACCTACCAGAGCCACTAATAAAACATTGAATATCTTTTTCATTTTTTAGTTTTTAAAATTAATAACCTGGATTTTGGGTTAAATTAGGGTTTGCCTGAAGGGCCGTTGTCGGTATTGGAAACACTTTGTAGTTATCTGAAATAGATGTACCATTTTTAACACCTCCTTTCCAAGGCCATAAATAAGAAGATCCGGTAAACATTCCATATCTGATAAGATCCTGTCTTCTTACACCTTCCAAATTCAGCTCACGTGCTCTTTCATCCAGAACAGACTGTAATGTAATTGAGCCTAATGCAGATGCTCCTGCTCTGGCTCTCACCTGATTTACATATGTTAAAGCCTGGGCTGTATTAGCTGAAGCGGCTCCTCTAAGGGCACATTCTGCATAAATAAGGTAGGCATCACTTAATCTGAATAAAGGGAAATCTGTTGATGAGAAAGCTGTGGCTCCACCTGTTCCATCAGAATTTTTATTCCAGAATTTATCTGAAGGGAAACCGTTATTCCAGGTTTTGTAATCATCCATTTCCCACTGATGTCCCTGAGTCCAGAATAATCTCGCTCTAACATCATTACTATTCTTAAGATCAGTAGCATTATTACCAAATAAGCCATACCATGCTTTTGTAGCTCTGTGTCCGGCCCATCCGTCAGTTGCTCCAAAATTTGCTAAAACCATTGTTTCTGTACTCAAGCTTCCGTTAACAAGGTAGGTTGTATTTCCATAACTTTGGCTGGAAACCGCATCTGCAATTAATGGGAAAATTATCTCTTTTGAGGTATTATTATCTGCCGAGAAATTTTTTCTAAAATTAGATTCCAATTGATATCCGCCTTCATTAATGACTTTAGTAATATAAGTGCCTGCATCATTATATTTTGCTGTTCCCGTATAAACTTCAGCATTCAAATATAGCTTTGCCAACAACATTCTCACTACTGATTTATTGGCTCTTCCGTAAGAATTAGAAAGAGGAAGCTGGGCTTCAATAGCCAATAATTCACTTTCTACATAATTGAACAAGTCCTTTCTTGAAGCTTCCGGTAATGGTGTACTTGAGTTAAAGTTATCATCTGTAACCAAAGGTCCTTTTCCAAATAAATCTATCAGATAATAATAAGAAAGTGCTCTCAGGAATCTAAGTTCATTAATAACCTGGTCTTTATTGGCATAATTTATATTGCCTTTTTTCATGATCAGGATAAGGTTAGTAGATTGTGGAATGGTATAATAAATTCTATCGTATACGTATTTAAAAAACTTATTATTACTTGTCCAGTTTGTGGTAGTGGTAAGTTGATCCAAGCCATTATCTCCCCATCTGTTTTTCATTGCATCAGCAGTAAAGTCATTCAAATTTACAATACCTCTGATAAAAGGTGATTCTCCCGCATTAGCTCCTTCTATATCAGATTTATCCGGACCTTCCACACTGGAAAGTGCGAAACTTGCATATAATCTTGAAAGTAATCCTTCAACTGCTTTGGGGTCTTGCTGTAATAGATTTTCCAGGGTCAAATCATATTTTGGTTCCGTATCCAGATCATTCAGACAAGATGTAGTAACAAAAGCCAACATAGAGGCTATTGCAATGAATTTTATTTTAAATTTAATGTTTTTCATTTCTCTAATTTTAAATTTTAGAAATTAAAATTGAAACCAAGTGTATATATTCTTGGTCTTGGATAAAAATTGTTATCAATAGCATTAAAATTTTCAGGATCTTGTCCTTTATATTTTGTGATAACAAACGCATTACTTACAGAACCGTATATTCTAACATTCGTGCTACCAAACATATTTTTAACAAGATATCCAATTGTAGCATTGTCTAATCTTAAGAATGAGGCATCTTCCAAAAAGAAATCAGAAAAATAGGTATTGTCTGTCAAATTCATAAACGGTGAATTTGCTGTATAATTCAGAACATTATTCAAAGCAACATCGTTTTGCGGAACCGCGTATGATTTAAAGCCTTGTGCAAGTTTTCTTGAGTTAAATACCTTACCTCCTATCTGTCCTCTGAAATTAGCACTCAAGTCCCAGTTCTTGTAATTCAGGGTAGTACTGAATCCGTAAGTCCAGTTCGGTCTTAAAGCCGTATAATATCTGTCATCGTTATTGATTTTACCATCACCATTTCTATCAACATATACATCTGGTAAAGGATTTCCTGCACTGTCATATACCTGCTGGAATACCCAAGCGGAATAAGGTTGATACCCCTCCACATGATATGCCAGCTGTGTTCCTGTACCTACAGGAAGACCTCCATCCTGCGCAAGAAGAACCGATTCCAGTTTCGTTACCTTTCCTTTATTATAAGATATATTTCCAGAAATACTCCAGCTCAGGTCTTCTCTTTTTATAGGAGTAAACGTTAAGTTGGCTTCAAATCCTCGGTTATTCATTTCTCCTACATTATCAACAAAGCTGTTGGTTAACCCCTGTCCTGGTGGTATAGATCTTCTCGCCAGAAGATTTGTAGTTTTTCTGTCGTATACATCAAAGCTACCGGTTAGCATCCCATTTTTCAGGATTGTGAAATCTAAACCTCCGTTGATTGTTGTGGTTGTTTCCCATGTAAGATTTTCATTAAAAGGAAGTGCACTATAAGTTCCTATTGCAGGAAAGTATTGGGAGTTTGTGCTTCCAATCTGGAACAACGGTCTTGATGGATAGAATCCTACAATACCGGTAATATCCTGTTGTCCTGTTTTCCCCCATCCCAATCTAAGCTTAAGCTCTCTAACTGAAGAAACATCCTTCAGGAAGTTCTCTTCATTCACTTTCCATGCAAAACCTACTGCCGGAAAGTACCCCCATCGGGAATCTTTTTTGAACAGTGAAGATGCATCTGCTCTGAATGTAACAGTAAATAGGTATTTATTTAAAAGATCAATATTAGATCTGGCAATAAATGATTGCAGATTTAATTCATTTAAATATTTATCTTCCGGATTCAGGAATGGTAATACAATCGGAACTCTTAAACCTGTGCTTGGATCCCCGTCATCATATTTATAACGGTCTTTATCTCCTTCATTTCTAAAATTCTGATATGAATATCCACCTTGGATCAGGAAATTAGAGATAAATCCTGAAAGCTTTTTGTTATATACCAAATAAGCATCCATCGTTTTATTGGAAATATTTTGTATTTCGCGATAATCAATACCAGGATTAAAAACGTAAGGTGCCGATCCATCTGTAGGCAATCTGTAAGTTTGTATTGCGTTATTACCAAATATTGTTTTAAGATCCGATTTTGATGATTCCAGTCCTAAATTCAATACAGCCCTAAGATCAGGCAAAAAATGCATTTTATAGTCAAACTCAACATTTCCTAGAAATTTATTAACCCTTTGAGGCGCAGAACGCTGTAATAAAGCTGCTACGGGATTATCCTGTCCAATTTTTTTGTAAGGGTTCTTATTATTATCAATATTCTGATAATACCCTCCGAAATCAACTCCATATGGAAGATTATTGGAATAAATCGGTAAAGTAGGATTAATATTAATAGCACCACCAATGGCTGCACCTGCGTCAATAGCATTTAAGTCGGAAATAATCCCTTTTGCATTAATATCAACTTTTAAATGGTTATCAAAGAAAGTAGGTGTTATTTTTAAAGACCCTGAAAACCTTTCATAATCACTGGTCTTTACAACTCCCTCTGTTCTGTTATATCCCAATGATAATCTGATTGGAAGTTTTTTGAATAAGTTTCCTGAAATACTTAAGTTATTATCACTGGAAACAGATGTTCTATAGATCGCTCTTTGCCAGTCGGTATCATATATTTGTCCCGGAGTTGTAGGATTGTCCGGACTTCCACCTACTCCCAATCTGTAGTTGTACTGAGGATAGTAGGTATTGATGTAGTTGACGAAGTCTGAAGACTTCATTACATCCATATACTTTGTTACTTCACCTACCGATACATTGGTACTTAAATTAATTTTCAGCTTTCCACCTCCTTTTTTAGTAGTAATAATGATGACACCGTTTGAGGCACGGGAACCATAAATTGCGGTAGCTGAAGCATCTTTCAAAATCGAGAAAGATTCAATATCATTCGGGTTTACCAGATTCAAAGGGTTTCCAACACCAGCAGGATTACTGGAATCAAGAGGAACTCCGTCAATTACAATCAATGGATTATTCTGGGCATTCAAGGAAGCTCCACCTCTGATCCTGATGTTTGGTTTTGAATCCGGAGAACCTCCATCGTTAGTAATTCTTACACCGGGAGCTTTACCGTTGATTAGCTGATCTGCAGATACAATAGCTCCTTTATTAAAATCTTTCTCAGAGACAGCAGTAATAGATCCTGTCAGGTCCGATTTCTTTTTAGCCCCATATCCGATTAATACAACCTCGTCAATCTTCTTCTCCTGAGGAAGAGAATCTTTTTTCTGCGCATGTATTACTGTACTGGCCAGTAAAAAAGCGGGCGCGATTTTTAATACTGTTGTAAAATTCTTCACAATCTTATTTTTTTATAGTTTCGTTTTTCAGTCATATTTTGGCCTGAAGCCAGACTTGCAATTTAAAAAAAAATTAGAATTATCATAAATTTAATATAATTTTAGTTAAAATTATGTATATTACGAAACCCATTTTAGTTAGTTTTTTAAGATACAATATTTTACAACGTCTTATGCATTGCATAACATTTGTTTTAATTTAAGAAAATGTTAAACAATTGTTTAACTTAATTTGGTGTTCGGCTCTTAAAATTTGTATTCTGCAGCATAATAACACCACCAATAGCGGTATTCAACAGATATTCCTTATCTTTGCAGTCAAAACTTTACTATAAATGTCAAACAGAAAGATGATTACGGCAGCTTTGCCTTATGCAAACGGACCGGTTCATATAGGACATTTGGCAGGTGTTTATATTCCTGCGGATGTTTACGCAAGATTTCAGAGAAGATTAGGAAAAGATGTAGCGTTTATCTGTGGTTCAGATGAGCACGGGATTCCTATCACTATAAGAGCTAAAAAAGAAGGAGTAACTCCTCAGGATATCGTGGACAAATATCACGAAATCATTAAGAAGTCTTTTTCTGATCTGGGAATTTCATTTGATGAATATTCCAGAACAACATCTAAGAAGCATTATGAAACCAGCCAGGATTTTTTCAAGGTTTTATACGAGAAAGGAAAATTCACGGAAGAAGTTTCTGAGCAGTATTTTGATGAGCAGGCTGGAGAATTCCTTGCTGACCGTTATATTGTAGGAACATGTCCTAATTGTGGTAACGAAAACGCTTACGGAGACCAGTGTGAAAAATGTGGTTCTACCCTTTCTCCTTCTGAGCTGATCAACCCGAAATCAATGCTTAGCGGAAATGTTCCTATCCTTAAAGAAACCAAAAACTGGTATCTGCCATTAAATGAATATGAAGATTTCCTAAACGAATGGATCATTGAAGGCCATAAAGATGACTGGAAGCCTAACGTATACGGACAGGTTAAATCCTGGTTGAATGATGGCCTTAAGCCTCGTGCCATGACCAGAGACCTGAACTGGGGAGTTCCGGTTCCTCTTCCGAATGCAGAAGGAAAAGTATTGTACGTATGGTTTGATGCTCCTATCGGATATATCTCTTTCACCAAAGAATGGGCAGAGAAAAACGGAAAAGACTGGAAAGACTACTGGCAGAGTCCAGAAAGTGACCTTGTACATTTTATCGGAAAGGATAATATTGTATTCCACTGTATTATTTTCCCTTCAATGATGAAGGCTCACGGAGATTATATTATGCCTAAAAATGTTCCTGCTTTTGAATTCCTGAACCTTGAGAACGATAAGATCTCAACATCAAGAAACTGGGCGGTATGGGCTCATGAATATGTGGAAGATTTCCCCGGACAGCAGGATGTTTTAAGATATGCTCTTCTTTCATCTGCTCCGGAAACAAAGGATAATAACTTTACATGGAAGGATTTCCAGACTAAGAATAATTCTGAATTGGTAGGGATCTTCGGAAACTTCATCAACAGAGTTGCTGTTCTTATTCATAAATATTATGACGGTGTTGTTCCACAAGGAGATGCAAACAGCCCTGAACTGCAGGAAATAAGTAAATCTGCAAAAGAAATTTCAGGATTCCTTGAAAATTACGAGTTCAGAAATTCATTAACAGCCTTAATGAACCTTGCCCGTTTTGGAAACCAGTACCTTCAGACGGAAGAACCTTGGAAAACTATTAAAGATAACCCGGAAAAAGCGGCTCAATCTTTATTCGTTGGAGCGCAAATAGCTGTTGCTCTGGCTCAGTTATGTGAACCTTTCATGCCTTTCAGCTCTGAAAAACTATTGAACATGTTCAATGTTGAGAAAAAAGACTGGAGCTCTATTGAAAACCAATCAGTATTAATTGAAACAGGTCACAAAATCAACGAATCTTCCCTTCTTTTCTCAAAAATTGAAGACGATGTCATCGAAGCTCAAATCCAAAAACTGGAAAACACAAAACAAAACAATAAAAAAACAAACCCTAACGCAAACCCTATGAAAGAGGAGATTACGTTTGATGACTTTACTAAAATAGACCTTAGAACAGCAACCATTTTAGAAGCTGAAAAAGTAGAAAAAGCAGATAAATTATTAAAACTTACTGTAGATACAGGTGTAGATGTAAGAACTGTTGTTTCCGGGATTGCAGAAAGTTTCACTCCTGAGGAATTAATCGGGAAGCAGGTAATGATCCTTCTGAACCTTGCCCCTAGAAAGATCAGAGGAATTGAATCTCAGGGAATGCTATTATTAACAACAAAACCAGACGGAAAATTATCTTTCGTAACACCAGACGACAGCAATGTTGAAAACGGTATTGAGATCGGATAATTAAAATCCTTATAATGATCACAGGCTGTTTCTCTGGAAGCAGCCTTTCTTTTATCTACAGCTTATGGTTAACAAAAATGTTTTAAGAAAACTTTCCAATCAGGAATTAGAAGGATATTTAAAAGAAGGCAACCGCTTTGTTCCGGAGGCTGTTCAGGCAGCTTTTGAAATTCTGGAAGAAAGAGGGCGTATTTTCAATGAGCAGGAAAAAACAGCTGTTCAGCAATTAATTCAGCGTAAACAAGAAGCTGAAGAAGCAAAATTTACAGAAGAACGTGAACTTTGGAAAGATCATATCACTGAAGATACAAATGCTGTTAAACTTTTTTCCGAGAGATCTTATTTTACTTGCTGGAGGACTTTTGGGAACTATTCCAGGAGCTTTATTGTTAGGAATGAATTTTATTAAGCTTAAAAAGTATGGAGCAGCAATTCTAACATTTATTTTCGGAATTGTCTTTTTACCTATTCAGAATTTTTTAGTTCCTCTCATATATAAGGAAAGTACACAAGGCTTTTTTACCTATAGAAAAAGTCCAGAATTTTTCATGGCTGCTGTAGGTGCTTTAATTTTACTGGTACTATGGGTTTTGTTTACACCAAAAAAGCTACCTTATAGGGCAGCTTCGTATATCTTACCAGGTATTATTTGTCTGATAATGTTAGCAATTATCATCAATTACCCCGAATGGTTTTCTGGTTATCTCTTAGTAAGCTTCGCTAAATAAGAATCTTCATCTTTCAATACTCTTTCTATTTTGAAACCATTATTTGTGGCAGCATTTTTCAAGGTATTGAAATCAAGATACAGCCAGGTAATCGGTTCTTCAGATTCCCCTTTATAATGAACCACATAATCCAGCTCGCCATAATATCCGCCTGCAGGAATGTATACTCCGCCATCTTTATCACGATCAAACATATACAGGATATCCGTGCTGTCGATCAGGATCTGCCCTTTGTCATTAAGTAAAGTATGCAGTTTCTGAAGATAGGTATCTATTTTTGCCAGGCTTTCAAAAACTCCCGTACCGTTCATTAACAGTAAAATCGTATCAAAAGTCTCTCCTGAAAAGTCAAGCATATTTTCGCAAACTGCCTTTTTAATCCCTCTCAGCTTACAAACCTCAACAGATTTTGGGGAAATATCCAATGCGGTAACCTCAAGATTTCTTTCATTCTGAAGGTATAAAGAATGAGAACCTGCACCCGCTCCGATATCCAGAACTTTTCCGTTGGATAACTGCAGCGCTTTCTGCTCAATATCATTCATTTCTTCAAAATCTCTGAATAAATAATCCACCGGAAGTTCATCCAGCTCAGAAATTGACGTTTCAGTCTGCAGATCCTCCGGATTTTCATTGTGGTAATAATCCCAGATCGCTCTGCCCATTAAATCTTTCATAGTGCAAAGATAATAGTTCAATGTTCAATGTTCAAAGTTTTTGGTTGAATGTTGCGGGTTTGCGAGGTGCGGGTTTCGAGATGCGGGTTTCGAGGTCACGAGTTTTGAGTTACAAGATTCGGTGTTCCTACAATCTTAAACTTTAAAACCTTAAACCTTGAACTCTCAAACCCTCCCACTCTCAAACTCAAAATCCCTGCCTCCTACTCCATCGATTCCTTCTCCTTATGTCTGTCTGCCTGAGATTCGTTTTCTGCTACGCCTGCTTTCCAGTAAGAATAAGCGTACAATTCCTGGGAAGTCCAGTTTTTCTCTTTTCTCAGATAGGTACGGATTTCTTTCACGCTTGAGAATTCACAGGCTACATAACCAAACTTTGTTGATTCCGGAATTTCAATACTTTTTACCGCATGGGTAATTTCACTGCTGATCTGAGGCTGCGCATTGTGCAGCCACTTAAAATCAATCTGTGCTTTAGTTTCAAGCAGCTGTTCGTCTTCTTTTCCATGAACTTCAATAATACAGGTTCCTTTTGCTGTTTCGGGAAGTGTTTCCAGAATAGCGCTGATCACCGGAATGGCCGTAGCATCACCGGCCAGCAGGTACCAATCTGCTGCAGGGTACAGCTCTTTACCTTCCATGCGCATCATCACTCCCAGTTTGGAGCCTACTTCAGCTTCTCTTACCCATCTGGAAGCAGGTCCGCCGTCTCCATGATCTACAAAATCGATGATCAGCTCATTTTTTTCCAGATCAATTCCTCTGTGGGTATAGGTTCTGATGGAAGGAGCCACATCTTTTGGCGGATACACCCACTGATGGTTTTCATCCAGCGTCGGAAAATGAATCTCATTGAGACCAGCCGGAGGAACTGCAATTTTATTATTATCACCCACCACCGTATTTTTGAATACCTGAACTTCCGGCGAGTAGAGATACACTCTGATAAAATGGTCAGTAATGTATTCTTTTCTGGTGACTTCGGCAACGATCTGCCCTGTTGAAATTTTAGCCATAACTGATTTTTTAAATTAAAATCCGGTTTCCGATCAAACTCAGAAACCGGATTTGAAATACAATATGTTTTCAGATCAGGGTATTTTAAATCCCGATCATTTTTTTAAAATTCAAAAGTGTAGGAAAGGTTGAATGTTCTCCCTCTTCCCTTATAATTAAACAGTTCCGGAAGTCCGTAAGTAGCATATAAAACCTGGGAACGCTTGCTCCAGATCGTCTGATAATCGGTATTAAACAGGTTCTGAATTCCTAAGTTGAGTTTTCCCCAGTTGAAACGGTATCCCATCATCAGATCTGAGGTATTGTAGCCCTCAACAACATTATTAAGCTCGTCTTTCTGCTTGAAATTCTGTAACGACTGGAATCTGAATGACCAGTTCTTAATATTATACCCGATATACGTCACCAATTTTGAAGGGGAAGCATTGTAAATCTCCTGCTTCTGCCATTCTCCGTCTTTGTCTACCTCAGATTTGATCAAAAGTCCGCTGGCACCGAAATACACTCCATTGCTTAAAGAATAGGAAACCTCAGCTTCAATTCCCATGTTTCTTAATTTCAAATCATTCACAAGAATCTGGAAGGTCTTTTTATCTACAGTAACCGTTTTATCAGAATTACTTAAAAATCCGGCAATCTGCGCTCTTAAACCTCCTCTGTTGACACGGTATCCTACTTCAAACTGATTGGTTTTGATAGCCTGAAGCGGTTGTTCTTTCACATTGATACTGGATACTACATCCCAGTTTGTTCCTACCAATTTGTACTGTCCTATTCCATAAAATTTGGCAGGATCTGCTAAGCTTGCTCCCTGGGAAAATGTTCCCCAAACCTGATGCTGCTCATTGAATTTATATAATAAACCTGCATTAGCTAAAGTCACATTATAAGAACTTTCACCTCCGGGAATTGCCGATGCTGAACTTCCATAGCCCATTGCAATCTGGGTCTGCTGTTCAGAACCTACAAAATCATCCATTTTTACGTTGATATGCTGATAACGGATTCCGGCATTCAGTTGTAATTTGGGAAGAATATTGTATTTTGCCTGAACATACCCTGCATAACTCTGTGAATGATTAGTCGGATATCTTCCCAAGCTGTACTTTGTTTCATTCACTAAACCACCGCTGGACATTGTTTTGGCAATATCATAAACAGATTGTGTTCCTTCAAATTTTTCAAAATCGAAATCTGCTCCATAGGTAACGTTCAGTCCTCTCCATGATTTTGACAATAAAGCTTTAATCCCGGAATAATAGGTATCTTGCTGAGAAGAAGACATATAAGGTATTTTTCCCGTCTGTAAGGTAACATTTCCCGGGAATGGGTAGAATCCTAACTTTTCACCTCGCGTAGCCAATTGCACATATAAATCCTGTCCGCCTAAAATTCCGTTTGCGTTATAAGCTACAGTTGCCATATAACGTTCTGTACCTACATTTTTATCAGATGAAAACCCATCTCTCATCTCGAGTAATGAAGCATTTTTTGTTGTAAATGCACTCAGATTTTCTCCTAAAAATAAGCTTCTGTCGCCATTAAATTTAGAATTGTAATACTGAACAGAGGCTGTTATTTTATGTTTATTGTTAAACTGATATCCTCCGGTAGCCAGGATATCAATAGACTGATTATACTGAAGGTCAGTCTGGGTAATATCGGTAAAAAGCTGTTTCTGATCTGCTCCATACACTCCACCATTCTGCTGATAAGCTACTCCCAGTCTTCCGAAGAACTTATCTCCTTTAGCCGCAATAGACTGAGCGGCACGGAAATCATGGTCATCTTTTCCCATAAATCCTGTCCGTACACCCAGTTCAGTTTCACCGCTGATTCCTTTTTTGGAAGGTGTTTTTGTAATTATATTGATAATCCCACCGGTAGCGTTACCTCCGTAAATTGAGCTTGCTCCTGAAAGCACTTCGATTCTTTCGATGTTAAAAGGATCAATGGCATCCAGCTGGCGGCTGATCGCACGGATACTGTTCAGAGAAACACCGTCTATCATCACCAAGGCAGAACGTCCTCTCATATTCTGACCATAATTGGTTCTTCCCTGTGGACCAATATCCATGGAAGGAATCAGAATCGACAACATTTCTTTGATAGGAACTCCGCTTTTCGCCTGTTCCTGAATCTTTTCTTTCTGTACTACCCAGACCGTTCCCGGAACTTCAGAGATTTTTGTAGGTTTTCTGGAGGCTACGATTACCACATCTTCAATACCTTTAGAGGCAATAGAATCTTTTACGGTCTGGGAAAGCATTAGTCCCGAAACCAAAAGACCTATGAATGCATACTTCTTTTTCATTCTTTCTACTCAACGTTTTATAATCTTGCAAAGATAATTCTTATTTAGAAAGAATAAAAATAACCAAACATGAAATTTTCCCTTTTTTTATGATAGTAAACCTCTTTTACAGAAAAGTTTTCTAAATCTGGATATATATATACACCATTAAGAAGGATTTAAGGAATAAAGTATAGTTAAGATAAATCATTCTGATTTTTAAGCTTAAGGCGAAGCTCATCTTAATACTCTAAATACCTTACTATAATCTTAATGTTTCAAAAAAGTTTAAAATTTGATATCTTCTTAAAAACGTAAAATCCCAGCCCAACGAAGGACCAGGATTTTACTGGTAAAAACAAGGTTTCTTTTTATACTGCAGGTCCTGCAGCATCTTTTATTTCTTCCAATAATTTTTTTCTTTCGCGAAGTCTTCTTCTCGCTATGACCGATTTACCGCCAAGAACTCTTATAAATCTGAAATATTGGAATCGTTTTGCTCCGAAATGATGAGTCGCAACATACATCAGTACTCCAAATCCGACTAAAATAATATATCCGAATATCTTCTTGGTGGCGATGATAATAGCATTAAGCTGAATGGCTTTCATATTGGCTGCTACATTCTGAGGAGTCACCGTCATTCCGTCCATATAAACGGCAAGATCTCCTATTGCCGTAACCTGAAAACGGTATTGAAACCAGGAATATAAAGTTGAAAAAATTCCTACGGCAAGGAAAGTTCTCCAAACCAATACAAGCCCGATAGCTGCCAGCATTTCATCCATTTCAAGCTTATCCAGCGTATAAAACCATACGGAGATAAACAATGAACACATTCCGTAGCCTTTTAAAAACATAGGCAGATACCAGTTGTCATAACTGAACTCCAGCACCATGGAAAAGTACATAATAATAGCATATCCAACCATGGCGGCAAAACCGGAAAAAATATACATTTTCAATGGCTTTTCTTTTTTAAACCAGAAAATAGCAAGAGCTCCGGCTAAGATAATTCCGGGGATCATCAGTAGACTCAGCCTGGTATTGGTCAATTGATCATATCCCAAAACTCCTACCGCAAACGTATTCTGAATAGAAGCTGTTCCCAGAAACATTCCCAGCCAGAAAAGCATGAACAAACCGTGCTGCACATTATTTTTTGTGAAAATTTTAAACGAAAGGTAGGGGCGTTTTAAAGTCAGCTGACGGATAGAAAGCAGTGCAAAACTGACAAAAGCTGCAATACTTCCATAGATGATGTTCCTGGAGTTGAACCAGTCCTGCTGTCTTCCAAATGAATACACATAAGCCGAAAACATGAATGTTGAAATGAAAAGCAAAATACTCAGCCAGTCAATATAATGCAGCGGTACTTTTAATGCAAAATATTTGTCATGCATAAAAATCCAGTGTATCAATGCTAAAATAAAGCATAAAACAGCTGTAAGCAGGTAGAACTGCTGCCAGTTGTAAAGAAGGGCAAACTCAGCAGCATAATAGGTTGCCACCTGGTTCATGACAAGAACGAAGGTATAGAAAGCTCCGTAAAATACTCCACGATTTCCGATCATAACCATTAATGGCAGAAACAGTTCTATGGTAACCATCATTTTCATAAAGCCAATCATTAAAGAAGTAAAAATAAAAATCATTGGCTGTAAAGTAGTCCCGTTCACATAGCTCAGCAACCCTAAAAGTACTAGGAGCAACACCATCTTGTCCCTTACTTTGAATCTCATTTTAATTCTCAGAACAACAGGCATGCAAGCTCCCATCCCAATGGTAGTAGCGTAATTGGCCCACATAAAATATTCTGTCATGGCGCCGGTACCGCTTACCAGAGAACTGATATTTCCTGTATACACCCCGCCGATGGGCATTACCACAGCAAGCAGTAATACAATCAGCAGCAACTGTACGGGTTTCGGTACCCAATCGCTATATAATCCTTTGTTGTACATGATTTTTTAGGGAATAGATTTCAGATATCAGATGGCAGACTTTCAACATTCAGCGTTAGCTTTCCATACGCATAATACCCGGCATCTGATATCTTTCATCTTTTAGTCTTTATTAATATTCACATTCATATTCATTCCGGCGCTCAGCTTATCCAGATCTTCTTTTTTGTTAGAAGCTGTAAACTCAATTCTTACAGGGATTCTCTGTTGTACTTTGATAAAGTTTCCGGTAGAATTGTCTGTAGGCACGCTTGAGTATCTTGATCCGGTAGCCGCTGAAACGGCAGTCACAATTCCTTCGAATTTTTTCCCTCCTAAAGCATCCGCTGTCATAGAAATTTTTTCTCCTACTTTGATATTCGGCATCTGGCTTTCCAGGAAGTTGGCAGTTACCCACTTCTGACCGTTCAGAACGATTGTTGCCACCTGCTGTCCTGGTTGGATGAGCTGGCCTTCAGAAATAGTTCTTCTTCCCATTACTCCATCATAAGGCGCTGTAATAACAGTATATGAAAGATTGATCTTCGCCATATCCAGAGCAGATTTTGTTCTTTTAATTTCAGCATCATTGATTCCCAACCTGCTTTTTACTTCTGTTGTAGAAAGGTTTGCAGATTGCTTTTGATTGACTAAGGTTTCATAAGCAGCCTTCTGAGCATCATATTCTGTCTTCACCTGATCATATTGTTGTCTCGTAACGGCTTCAGCTGCCAAAAGGTTTTTATATCGGTTTAAATTCTGTTCAGCATTCCACAATCTTGCTTTTGCTCCTGCGATATTGGACTGCATCACGTTGATATTGTTAGAAACCGTGTTCACCGAAGTGCTTGTAGCTGTTTTTTGAGCCATAGCATTCTGATAAGCGGCTTCAGCCTGTCCCAGTTGCGTAAGAATTTCACGGTCGTCAAGGATAACCAAAGTATCACCTTTTTTTACACGCTGATGTTCAATAAACTTAATTTCTTTGATATAGGCAGAAACCCTGGTATTGATAGGATTGATAAATTCTTCTACCTGTGCTGCTTCCGTATAGGTTTTACTTCCGATATGGAAATATTCGCGTATTAACCAGAATAATCCGAAACCGATCACCAGAAAAACGATGATATTGGATATGATGGCTCTGATTTTATTGGTTTTATTTTTCTTTTTCTTATGCTCTGCAGCAGATGTTGTATTTTGAGTAGTTTGTCCCTTGTTTTCCATTGTGTTGATTTTCAGTTTTAAATTAAAGTGTTCCTGTAGATTTCAAAAGGTTGTAATACTGATATAAAACATTGATTTCAGCATTGGCGTAATCAAGCTCTGCCTGTAGTTTCTGGTTCTGTGCATCAATCATTTCCGCCTGCACGGCCAGCTGATTCAGATATTTGGCTTCCGTAATCTTGTAGTTTTCTTCCGCCAGTCTTTTGGAATCATTCAGAATATCTGCCTGCTGAATCGCTTCCTGATATTTGGTATAGGCTGCATTCACTGCCATATCTACATTCTGCTGCACCAGAGTCATGGCATCATTCGCCTGGTTCTTTTGCAGTTCTCCTAATTTTACTTTTTCTTTTGTTTTATAGAGGGTATCGATGTTGTAGCTCAGAGAAACCCCAGTCTGCCAGCCCCCTGAATACATATCCAAAACAGGATTTCTCGTCGTGATCGGTCTTTGCAGCGTATATCCGCCAAATCCGGCCAGCGTAGGTGAATTGTCTGTTTTGATGATTTCAATATTCTTATCTGCTACCGCAATGTTTTTTTGAGCAGATTTCAGCAAAGGATTGCTTTCGTGTGCAAGATCTGTATAATACTCCATGCCAATTCCGGATTCTTTATTCTCCAGACTTTCTGTAGGAACAATCTCCGTGTCAGAAGATAATCCTAAGGCAATATTCAGATTATAATTAAGGATTTTCTTATTATTCGTAAGGGTAAGAATTCCCTGATCCAGGTTTTTGATGGCCAATTCTCCACGAATCACTTCGTTTCGGGTTACCATTCCCTGCTGATAAAACTTCTGGATATTTTTCAGACGTTCCAGAGCCAGTTTTTTGTTATTCTGAAATACTTCTTCCTGATTGATGATTTTATAGACATCCAGATAATTGGAAATCACTAAAAATTTCACATCCTGTTTATTTTTCTCTAAATCCAGTTCCGAAAGCTGTTCGCGAAGCCCAGCCATTTCAATGGATTTATTCACCAATCCTCCTTTGAAGATCAGCTGTGTTGCCTGTACCGCATACGAACTTCCGTAATGTGGCATCGGAACGTTTGTAGAATTTGAAAAATCTTTATCAATGGCTACTGCATCTCCTAAATAGAACTGGCTTGTAGAAGCTGTAATTGTGGGAAGTTTCTGAAGCTTAACCACATTGGTGTTCTGCTTTGCAATATCAATATTCTGTGCGGAGACTTTGAGCTGCTGGTGATTCTGAACAGCGAGTTCCGCCACCTCACCTGCGGTCATCTGTTTGATCTGTTGTGAAAAAAACAGCGCAGGAAAAGCTGCTATCAATACTGATAGTGCTGTTTTTATTTTCTTTGTCATTTTACCTTGTTTTACAGATGCAAAGTTAGGTCAGCAACAAAATCAATCAAATGTTTGATTTTTGGAAAAAGATGTTCAAATGTAAGATTTTAATTTTCGAACTGATGTCTGTACTGTCTAGGGCTTACCTCAAGATGCTTCTTAAAAAAATGAGAAAATGAGTATTGATCGCTGAATCCGAGAATTGAGGAAATCTCCGAAACCGGTTTATTGGAAGAGTTTAAGAGCACTTTCGCTTCATTAATAACAATTAAAGCAATGATCTGACTTGCAGATTTTCCCGTAATGGTCTTTACTACAGAAGAAAGATGTCTGGTTGTAATTGACTGCCGTTCGGCATAGAATTCAACGGTTCTTTCAGTAAGATGATGCTCTGCAAGATCGGTAAGAAAGACAAATACAATTTCTTCCTGTCTGGACATCTGGTTCATAGAGCTGTTATCCTCCTTGGAAATAATTCCTGCCATCTGATAGCAGAAAACAGAAAAAAGGTGCTCTACCATTTCCTTCTTATAAAGCATTTCGGTATCAGAATCCAGGATATATTTCAGGAAATTGACGCTTTTCCAAACGACTTCCATTTCGTCTTCAGGAAAAGGAACTCCTTTATTCATCTGCTGTCTGAAATATCGGTAAGTAATCAGACGATTAAATTTTAATGATAAGGCAGAAATAAATTCTCTTTTATAAGAAACCATCCTCGACTGAAAGTCAGCCGTTACTCCTACCACTTCATAAATAGTTTGGGGATCGGTTACCATAAACATGTTGGCAGAAACCTCCAGATCACTGAAGTGCTGGCGAAGTTTTATAGTTCCTGATTTAATAAATATAAATGCAGGATTTTCGGGACGAAACGGTTTACCTACAGCTATTCGCTCGAAAATATTCCGTTCCGTAAAAATATCGACGCCAAATTTTTCCAGGGCAGACATAAGACAAATGTAAGCAATCTTACCAGTGATTACAAAATTTTATTATTTTAGCAGGAATCCAATTTCCCTTTAGTATGAGAAAGGTTGATCTATTATTTGCAGAATACAGTAAAAGCCATAGAAACCCGACCAACAAGTTCATTCACTGGATTTGTGTACCCTTAATTTTCTGGACGATTCTGGGGTTCGCCTCCCTGATTCCTTCCCCTCATTTCTGCGCTTCCTATTTCGGATGTGCCAGTATCGTAAGCCTTATTGTGATTATTCTGATCACCCTTTTCTATATAAGGCTGTCTTTATTGATCGCTCTCATAATGATCGTGATCATGCTCATGATGGAACATTTCATCTATCTGGCCAATATCAGTTTCGGAAGACAATCATGGATGGTTTACCTTTCTGTCTTTATCATCACATGGATTTTTCAGTTTATCGGGCATAAAATTGAAGGAAAAAAGCCTACATTCCTTAAAGATCTCCAGTTTCTTCTGATAGGACCCATATGGCTTTTAGGCTTTGTTCTTAAAAAGACAGGAATCAGATATTAATCTTCCAGCGCATATACCGCAAAACTGGCCAGCCAGTGATCCCCGCCATAATTTCCCTGAAAAAGTAATGGTAATCCATTATTGAGAAATACATCAGCTGTTTTCTTAAAATCTTTTTTCAGGGGATGATTAGCGGGAAGTGCATTTGAGATTCCTTTCATACACCATGCTTTAGAAAAAGATAGCCCTACAAGATGAACGGTTTGGTAATCGCTCAGATCACTTACTACAGGAATTTTTTCAACATTTTCAAGACTTCTCTTTTCGTAGAAAGCATTCAGCCACTGTACAAATTCTTTTTGAGGAAGCACTCTTCGCATCAGGTCTGCAATTTCAAGACTTGGCGAAAAGAAATCGGATCCGTCCGGTTCCAGATAAGCAGGTGTTTTCAGTTCTTTCAAGAAAAAGTATTTTGCCTTTTCCGTCAACTGGCTTTCAAACTCCTTATCTTTATTGGCTCTGGCCCAATCGATGGCAAAAGACATGGCAAATGCCGTGTTAGGATGAACTCCGGTTCTGTTAGGATATGTTTGCTTTGGAAGATAAGTTTTCCATGATTTCAGGATCTGATCTGTCAGCGGTTTCAGATTTTGGTGCCATATTTTAGCTTTCGGATGATCCCAGGTTGTGAGTTCTTCATCTAGTTTTAAGATCCACGCCCAGCCATAGGTTCTTTCAAAAGTTCCTGTCAGCTGATATTTTGTAAAGTAATCTGCTTCTGTCTGAAGTTTTTCTTTTTGAAATGATTCATCCAGAATTTTTTCAATCTCTTTGGCATTGGAGAGATTGGGTTTCGTTTTCAAAAGTCTGGTCAGCATCCAATGACCGTGAACAGAGCTATGCCAGTCGAAACATCCATAAAAACTAGGGTGAAGATCTTTTGGAGTCAAAGGAACTTCGCCTGCATTATTGATGATATGGGCAGTTTTATTAGGATATTCCTGCTTGATACAGTGAAGAGGCTTGTCGGATAATTTCATTGCCATTTCGTCTGTAAGTTTCGGAGCTTCCTGGGCATACATCAGAAATGGAGAAAACGCTAATGCTAAAAGACTTTTTTTCATGAATTAAAAATAGAAATTATTTACCAGTCTCAGCAATTTTCAGATTGGTTTTACAGCGAATTATTTTTAAATTTTAATCAATCTTACCTTATAATCATTTTTGAGCACACTTTTTGATCATACCCATAAAAAACTAATTAACCCATGAAAAAAATTATTTTCCTGTTATCAGGTCTTATTCTAATCAACTGCAGCAAATCAGGCGGCGAAAAACACGAAGCGAAAGCCGACATGATGGAAGTTATAACCGAGGATAAAGCGCCTTCTTCCGCAGCTTCATATTCACCAATTTCTGTTTCCGAAAAGCTGGTATCTGATGAAAATGGAACCAACAAAGATGTTCACCCCTCAAAGAAAACAGATACAATCTCCAAAAAAATCATCAAAAACGGAGATATGAAGATTCAGGTGGGTGATATTAAAAAAACACAGAGCCAGGTTAATGAAATCATTAGAAAAAACAATGCTTATATCCAGAAAGAAGAATTTCAAAATACGGATATGGATGATAACCTTAGTCTGATTATCCGTGTACCTCATAAAAATTTTGATGCTCTGATCAATTCTTTTTCAGATGGCGTAGGAACTGTTTTATCTAAAAATATTTCATCCAATGATGTCACAGAGGAATATACCGATGTAGCGATAAAGCTGGCCAATAAAAAGATATATCTGGAAAAATACCGTGATATGCTTAGAAGTGCTGCTACCACAAAAGATATGCTGGAAATTCAGGAAAATATCCGTGAACTGGAAGATGAAATTGATGTAGCCGAAGGCAGACTTCGTTTTATTGATGACCGGGTAAATTACAGTACTCTGAATTTGAATTTATACAAAGAAAAGGTGAGAAGTTCTGCTACTTCAAAAATAGGTTTTGGGAGCCGTTTTGTAGATTCGGTAACGGAAGGCTGGAACAGTTTTGTAAGCTTTATGCTTGGAATCATTTCTCTGTGGCCTTTCTTTTTGCTTATTCCTGTTATTATTTTTATTTGGAGAAAATGGAGATCAAAGAAAAAGGATTAAAATTAACTTATTAAAAATCCGGGCATCTTCGATGCCCGGATTTTCACTGCATTATCTACAATTTAACTATTAAAATATTCTTTTACTGTTTCAAGTACCTTTTCATCTGCCATTTTCTGTGAGGTTCCCAATGTAATTTTCAAATCTCTGAACTGAGCCGTATCATGAAGGAAGTGCTTAAGTTCCTCTTGTGTTACACCCGGTCCCGTAATATACACTTCCTGAGAATTGGTCAGTAACTTTTCAATTTCTTTAAAAAACTTGTTTCTGTTGGTAATTTCAGCGTTGTTTCCAGCGTTCTCACTGGAGTTTCCGTGCTGTATCTCTGCTTTCACCGGTTTGCAAAGGATAAATTCAGAAACATTTTGTGCATCGTGATTCCTGGCTACAATGGCTTTCTCTGTATCAATCCAGATTCCTGCTAATTTTTTATCAGACATAATCATATAATTTTAAGTGATAAATACTTAAAAACAAGAATAATGCAATAGTCTTGTTAAGGGCTGTTAAATATTTTTATAATTCTGCAAAAAAAAACCATCCACAAAAGATGGACGGTTTTTTTGATATTTCAGATCGTTTTTGTTATTTTCTGATGGTTTTAGTACTATTTTTTCCGTCCTTATAAAGGATTTTCACAAAATAGATTCCGGATTGAAGACGGCTAATGTTCATACTGTTTTTATCGGGATTTATAAAAGTCAAGATCTGAAGTCCGTGAGGGGTAATGACATCTACCCTGCTTATTTGAGCATAATAAGTTTCCGGTGCAAAATTGATCATATGTTCAGATACAATTACTGAAAGGTCATTTTCTTTATTGGCAAGAGCTGATCCCTGACAGTTCTGTCCTTCATTGCAGTCGCTTACAATTTTCCAGACAGCATTATTTCCCGGTGTATCCCCTGGATTTGCGTACCATTTATTCTCCCAGATTTTACAGGTATAGAAAACCTTTGTTCCTGCTGCTGGATATGTTTTTGCCGGATTATATTCCTGTGCACCGCAATAAGTAACCGTACCACCTGATTCGCAGCCTGTCCCTTCAGTACATGTACTTATTTCCTCCCATACCATATTGATTCCAGGCATTTCTCCCGGATTTGCGTACCATTTGTTTTTCCAGATTTTACAGGAGTAAAAAACTTTCGTTCCGGCTGCAGGATAAGCATTGGCAGCGTTATATTGCTCTGCTCCACATTGGGTCTGACCATTTCCTGATGTAATTTTTTTTGTTCTGACTTTTAATTCATTACTTACATCAGAAAGCTGATCGTTCATTGCAACAGATTTTACCGTATAAGTATATTCTGTGTCCTGTGTCAATCCGGTTCGTAAAAAGCTTGTTTGTACTGTCTCTCCTACTTTAATTCCATTCTCAAATACCTGGTAATTTTTGATTCCCTGCGAATGGGTTGAGGCCGTCCACATTAGTGAAACAGAGTTTTCAGTAACTGCCATTGAATGCAGGTTGGATGGTGCTGTAGGCTTTTCAGGAATGCCTTCACTGTTTGTCTTTACATTGAGTGGTGCACTTTTCGCTGAAATAAGCCCTGAAGATCCTTTCGCCTGAATTTCATAGGTATATGTCGTATTGGCTGTTAAACCAGTATCCTGGAATGTAGCCGTAGTTACCTGCTGAATGTTTTGTCCGTTGCGGAAAACGTTATAGGATACCGCATCAGACTGTGCATTCCAGCTTATTTTGGCAGAAGTGCTTGTTATTCCTACCTGTGCTAAGCCTGTCGGGGTGGCAGGTGCAGAAACTCCTGTTCCGGAGGTTACGTTAACATCAATTACATTATAAAATGCATTGGTTGTATCTGCTACATCCCAGACCGCTAAAATAATATGATAGCCGCTACGGTTTGCAGGAACGGTAATCTGATGAGAAACATTATCCTGCGGAGGTGTCCCATTATGCGCAACAGTTCCAATAAGCTCAAGATCCTGACGGGAAAGTGGTTGATTGGGATTCCAGCCCTGCTTTGTGATATAATAATGCCATTTTGCTGTCGCATGATACGCGGAATATTTCCAGATAAAGGCATTCACACCCGTGGAAATATTGGTTTTCTTCCAACGGTCGTTAGTCTGTATGTCCAGTGTAGTGTCTCCACCAATACTTCCATTAGCAGAGGCAATCTTTCCATCTGCAGGACCCGCTGCAGGAAACCCTTTCGGAGCTTCCAGAGATCCAGGTTCATTAATAACAGATCCATAGATACTAAATGCGGCAGAATAACCTAGTGCAGCCTTGTCCAGGCTTCCCTGATATCCTCTTGATGCAGGACTCAGTACATATCCGTGTGCAGAAACATGAGTTAAAGAAGGTACCAGTATGGCCAACATCAGCAGTACCGGAAAAAAAATTTTACGTGTCATCATATTTTAAGATTTTGGTGTTGTTTGGGCTGAATTGATTGTAAGCAAAACGGAACATACATCATTTGTAATTCAATGAATACAAGCTAAATTAACTTGCAGCGTTTAAATCAGTTCAATTATGATATGTATAATAAAAAATCAAACTATATAAAACAAGATCATAAATATTATCAATTACATTAAAATTTTAAAATTCATAATGCGTTATATTTAAATATAAAATTAGAACATTTTACATTACAAAAATATATAAACGCCATGATATTTATCACTAATTGTTGAAATATTTTAGTTAAAATTATACATCAATAAATGAAAGAACGAAAAAAGAAAACTTATAAATCGTATTTATAATATTCCAACCCATTCTAAATAAAAAAGCAAAGGCCGCGAAATAATCACAGCCTTTTTCTATTTTGTACTCAAAAACTCTCGTACTTATTGTCAACTACAGGAGCAAAGTTTATTTCCCAAGTACGAAGACTGCAGGAATTTTGTGAAGCTCCGGCTTTTGTTTCTGCCAGTCTTTTATGGTTTTTGTTTTGATGAATTCATGTTCAGGATCGTTGATATTAGCAGCGATACAAAGCTTTGTATTGGGTGATAAGAATTTACACAAATCTTCAAAAAGTTGATTGTTTCTGTAAGGCGTTTCCATGAAAATCTGAGAATATCCGGTTTTCTGAACAAAGCTTTCCAGGTTCATGATCTGTTTCTTTTTCTCTCCTTTATCAATAGGAAGATAGCCATGGAAAGTAAATTCCTGTCCATTAAATCCGCTTGAAATCAGCGCCAGGATAATGGATGAAGGCCCCGAAACCGGGATCACTCTGATATTTTTCTCATGACACCATTTCACTATCAGATTTCCAGGATCTGCAATACATGGTAATCCTGCTTCTGACAATAATCCAAAGTCCTGCCCTTTCAGCATCAGCTCCTGAGCTTCCTTAATATCTGCGTTTTCCGTGTATTTATCTAACAAAAACAACTTCAGATCAGACTGCTTTTTTTCAGGAGCAAAAAATTTCACAACCTTTCGGGCAGTTTTCTCATTTTCCACAAAGAAATAATCGGTCTGCATAATATAATCCTTCACAACAGGTGAAAAGTGGTTGATAGAAGTATTTTCTGATAAGTAAGCAGGGAGTAAAAAAAGCATTGTATTATTTTTTAGTTCTTTTTAAGTGAAGGTGTTGGAAATATTCTGCATGTCATGCTCATTATTATGATAATTGATTTTTGATAGCTTCACAACCTTTATCCAAAAGCTGGAAAACCTTTTCAAAATCGTTCATATCGCCCCAATAAGGATCTGGCACTTCAGCATTTTTGTGATCTCCCAATACCTCTAAAAACAAGGATACTTTCTGACGTTCTTCTTCATTTTTAGTTTTAGAAACAACATCTCCGAGTACATCAACATCCATACAGTAGATTTTATCAAAGGTTTCAAAATCTTTCCTGGTGATAGGTCTTGATCTTTGCTGCGATATATCAATATGATGATTAGCTGCAGTTTTAATGGCTCTTTTATCCGGATGCTCGCCTTCATGCATTGAAATAGTTCCGGCAGAATCTACCCAATAATGATCCGGTAGTTTCGTTTTCATAATTCCTTCCGCCAATGGACTTCTGCATATATTTCCCAGACAAACCATTAAAATTTTCATATTCTGTTTTTTTTAAAAAAGTCTTTTGTTACGACAAAACTAAATAAAAAATGAAGAATAAAACTATCCTTCATTTTAATTTATGTAAGCTCAACCTTATTTATTGTTTGATTCTTTCAGTAAGGTCTTTTACGTATTTCTTGATTTCTTTATCAATTTTTGAAACGTCTTTGATTGTATCACAAGCATACATTACTGTAGAGTGATCTTTTCCTCCCATTTCCTCACCAATTTTGGTAAATGTAGAATTGGTAAACTCTTTGGAGAAGTACATCGCAAGCTGTCTTGGTAATGCAATCTCTCTTTTTCTTGTTTTTGAAAGCAACTGCTCCTTTTTGATTCCAAAATAATCACAAACCACTTCCTGAATGTAAGGAATATTGATCACCTTCTTCTGGTTAGCAGCAATTCTGTTGATGGTTTCTTTAAGCAACTCAAGACTAAGGTCTCTCTTATACACTGTAGAGTAAGCGATCACAGAGTTGATAACCCCGATAAGTTCTCTTACATTGGTTTTTGCTTCAGCAGCAAGGAAGTCAAGCATATCGCCAGGAAGAACAATTCCGTCTCTGCTTAGCTTATCTTCAATGATCTGTCTTCTTGTAGATAGATCCGGAGATTTGATTTCTGCAGAAAGTCCCCATTTGAAACGGGAAACAATTCTGTCCTGGATATCCATAATATCTGCGGGAGCCTTATCTGAAGTAAGGATAATCTGTTTTCCATTCTGATGCAGGTGATCAAAAATATGGAAGAAACTGTCCTGTGTTGCCGATTTTCCGGACAGGAACTGAATATCATCAATAATCAGTACATCTACCATTTGATAGAAATTAGCAAACTCAGTCTGCTTATGAGCCTTTGCAGCAGAGATAAACTGCTGGATAAACTTTTCAGAAGACAGATAAAGAACTACTTTATCAGGAAACTGATTTTTTACTTCAAGACCAACAGCCTGTCCCAGGTGGGTTTTTCCAACTCCATAACCTCCATATAGGAATAACGGGTTGAAAGCTGTTGCTCCAGGCCTTTTGGCAATGGATCTGGCTACAGTGGCTGCAAATTTATTGCTTTCTCCTTCTACATAACTATCAAACGAATAGTCAGGCTTCAGGTTAGAATCTATGTTTACTTTTCTAATTCCAGGAACGACAAACGGGTTTACAATATTAGCAGAAAAACCTTGCGGCATTGTTTCCTGTGTTTTCGGAGTAGGAACGCTTTGTCCCTTGATGTTCATGGTAACAGGTTTTTCTTCACCTTTTGGTCTGTTTTCCATCACAGAATACCATAATTTCACTCCTTTTCCAATATTTTTCTTCAGGGCAGCAGAAAGCAAGGACAGATAATTATCCTCTATATATTCCTTGTAAAAATCACTCGGCACGATCAGCGTAAGGTTGTTGGCTACCAATGAAAGCGGCTGAACCTTATCGAATAGCATATCGAAAGATTTTTCAAGTTTTTTAAGGTCAGAATTGTCTTCAGCGGCGTTCAGGTTATCGCGCATAAACTGAAGGCATTTCTGCCATATCATCATTAAATTGTCATCCATTTTTTAAGCCCCGATTATTCTTTGTTTGTACTGTGTTTAGAAGGAAGACAAAGGTCCAATTTTTTCTTTTCAAAAAAAAATATTGCAGGTATTGATTATTTAAAAATATATTTGTATGTATAATTTAACGCCTAAAATGATACACACAACACACTCAATACGAGTACGTTACGCAGAAACAGATCCGATGAAATACGTATACTATGGAAACTATGCAACGTACTTCGAAGTAGCGAGAGTTGAACTCTTCAGAAGCATAGGAATTTCATACGATGAAATTGAAAACCAAGGAATTTGGCTTCCCGTTTCGGACTACAAAATTAAATATATCCGCCCTGCGTTGTATGATCAAAAATTAGAAATCCATACTTATGTTAAAAAAATTCCGGGGGTAAGGATCGAATTTGAATATGAAATCTACAATGAAGAGCATATTAAAATAACAGAAGCTTCCACTACTCTATTCTTTCTGGATGCAAAAACCAACAAAGTGATCAGGTGTCCGGATTTTCTGATGGAACTGATTGAGAAGAACTGGAAATGATAGGTAGCAAGTAGTAGGTTGCAGGAATTAGGGAGATACCCTACGAAATATTGGGTAGAGGTTTTATAAAGGTGAATGGTGAATTTTCAATAGTGTTAAAATATCTATCTCAAATTATCCGGTCACAAAATAAACCCGCAACTCGTAACCTGTAACTCGCAACTAAAAACATTACACTTTAAACTCTACCCCCTCTATGTTTATGAATTAATTCGCACCTTTGTACCATTATTTTAATCATCCCCTATATATTATATTATGAAGATTGCATTTTTGGGACCTCATGCCAGTTTTACCCAGCTTGCTACAGCACAGCTTTTCCCTGATGACGAAATAGTACCGCAAGCCAGCATACTGGATTGTTTTAATGCCGTTGAAAACGGAGAGGTAGTAAAAGCAGTAGTACCTTTGGAAAACTCAATCGAAGGAACCGTATCGATGACGCTGGATTATTTATATAAGACTCCGTCTATTAAGATAGAAGCAGAAGCAGTAATGCCTATTGCGCATCATCTGATGATTCATCCGGAAAATTCTATTGAGAATATCGAAAGAATATATTCTCACCCACAGGCTCTTGCACAGAGCTTCCATTTTCTGGACACTCATTACAAAGAGATTCCGAAACAGGATTTTTCCTCCACTGCAGCGGCCGCAAAATTTGTTTCTGAAAACCCGGAGACTCCTATTGCTGCAGTAGCCAATCAGTTTGCTGCCAATTTATATGGCTTAAAAATTGTGAACCGTAATATTCAGGATTTTGAACAAAACCATACCCGGTTTATCATTATTTCCAAAGAACAGAACCAATATCAAAATGATCAACTGGAAATACTGGGTGAGAAATCAGGAATGCTCATCACGCTTCCGGAAGATCATCCCGGAGGTTTACATCAGGTTCTATCGGTTTTTGCATGGAGAAAAATGAACCTTAGTAAAATAGAATCCAGAACCTTAAAAACAGGTTTGGGAAATTATTTCTTTTTTATCAATGTGGAAGGACCATGGAGGGAGGTTTTGCATGAAAATGCACTCAAAGAGCTTGAATCAATCAACGCTAATGTAGATTTTCTTGGGAATTATAAAGAATTCCTATTGGAAAGCTAGGAAAACAAATAAATCTGTTCAAAAACACTGTCGTTACGGCAGTGTTTTTTTTATTCATTTGAGAAATATTAAATTCAAAAAAACTTTTATGATAAATTCTATGAATAGCACCCTTCTGTTTAAACCAATAAATAACCCACACAACAGGGAGAATTATCTTTTACCAAAACACTGATAAACAACATATTAAATTAAAAATAAATATAATAAGTCGTAACCAAATTATGTCTAAATATTAACTAAAATATAAACATATGTTTAAATATATTACATCATAATAATGTTAATTTTAAAGATTTCACAATGCAGGGTATAATTTTTGTTGTATATTTGCTTAGCAACTAATTTAAAAATCTTGATCATGAAAACTAAACTTTACAGCTTAATGTTAGCATGTGCAGCGTTACCATTATTCTCACAGGTTGGTATCAATACAGCCAACCCATCTGCAACCCTAGATGTTAATGGAACTTTGAAAGTTCGTGATACCCCTGCCGCTACAGCCCTACCTGGATATCAGATTTTAGCTGTTAACCAGGGAACTACCCAGGTATTCTCAGTTGACCCGTCATTGCTAAGTGCAGCTGCCGGAACCAACACTTCTGTATATTCTGCGAAAAAAACAACTGGTATAACCCTTCTGAATTTAGGGGTTTTACCTGCTGATTTTCAGCCTGTCAGCTTTGTACAAGCCGACAGAACGATAGGAACTGCGGCGTTATTTACCAATGCTGATGGTTCTTATAATATTCCATCAACCGGAGTATATGCTGTTGGATTTGCGTTCAGATATGGTACAGGTTTACAGGCTTCTTTATTGTCAGGATCTCCCGGTATCGCTATCGCAAGAACCAGATCTGCAGTAACCACTTTGATAGACACACGTCCATTCAGTGGAGTTAATCTTGCATTAGCAGTTAACTTAACACTTTCCGATTCCAGCATCAATTCTTTGTATTCATTCCAGGCGGGTGACAAAGTTTCTTTCGGACTTGTAGATTCCGGTGTTATCACGGCAGGATTATTAGGATCCAGTATTGCGTCATTCTACATTTACAAAGTATCGAACTAGTAAAACATATTGTTAGTTATCTATACCATTTAACCCATCGCTTATAACGCGATGGGTTAATTTTTAAATAGCATTTGAAACATTTCTTTATATTTGATAAAAACTAATGAAATGAATGAGTTTGTTGCAGTTATCATCCTTATAATTATCTTCGTCATTTTCAATAATCTGAACAGCAAAATCAGAAAATTGGAAAAGGAGATTTCAGATCTTCATAATAAGATCAACAAGACTGCTCAGGCTCAGACAGAAATAATTCATAAGACAACCTCAACGGAAAACAGTTTGATTCCGCAACAAGAGGTACCTCAACAGGTTCAGCAGGAAGATATACCATACCGTGAAAAAAGTGAAAAAACCTCAACACCAGTTCAAAAAGACTGGCTTGCTCCTGTTTCTGATTTTTTAAAACAAAATGCACTTACCATTATCGGAATTTTTACCCTTGTTCTCGGAATTGGTTATTTTGTAAAATATGCCATTGATAAAAACTGGATCGGCGAAGCAGCAAGAGCGGGAATCGGTTTTTGTACCGGAGCAGGAATCATCATCACCGGGCATTTTCTCAGAAAAAATTATCAGGCTTTTTCTTCCATCATTACAGGAGGCGGTGTTGCTGTTCTGTATTTCACAGCAACCATTGCCTTTCGTGAATATCATCTGTTTACCCAAAATACTGCTTTTATCATAACAGCACTGATTACCGCAGCTTCTATCATCCTGTCCTATTACTATAAAAGTGAAGTATTGATTATCTTTTCACTGATAGGAGGTTTTGCAGCTCCTTTCATGATCAGTACAGGACAAAGTAATTATCTTTTCCTTTTTATTTATATTACTCTTTTAAATACAGGAATGCTGGCTGCCTCTTTTCTGCAGCACTGGAAAAGTGTGGGATGGACAGCTTATATTTTTACAACAGGCTACCTTTTATTCTGGACCCATGAAAGCCCGGAGCTTTTAAGCATTACTTTTTATCTGATCAGTTATGCAATTTTCTATATTTTTGGTCTGTACGATTACTTCAGAAGAAATATCCTTTCAACCTCTGATATTTTAATACTTGCTTTCGCTAATTTTTCAAGTATTCTGGGGCTTCTTTACATTTTTGATACATTAAAATATGAAACCCCGATTGTTTTTCCGCTTATTTTTGCTGCCGTCAACACTATTTTACTTTTCAGAGAATATACACGAAAAAGTTTTGAGGTAGCTTATTCTGTATTTGCAGGGCTTGTTACCAGCCTTATAACCATTGCGGTTGCTATTCAGTTTAAAACGCATCTCATCACCAGTATCTGGGCCATAGAAACCACCCTGCTTCTTTTTATCTGGAAAAAAACAGGTCATAAGATTTTCAAAACCTTCTTTTATATCCTGTTTCCATTGGTGATGATCGCCCAGCTTATAACCTGGACTGAATATTTTGGAACAAAAGATTTCAATATCATATTCAATCCTCCGTTTATCACCAGTTCCTTTACTATTGTTTCCATCATGATTAATCTGTATTTGCTAAGGAACACAGTGAAAGAGGCACAGGAAAAAAGCAATAACTTTTTTGAAGATCTTATTACCGTGATCAGTTATGGGGTTATCTATATTACTTTTCTTCTTGAAATCACTTATCATATTTCGGAAATGCCATGGTCAGCCATTACCAGCACAGGGTTTTTATTCAGCATTTATTATATTTTTATTTTATTGCTTTTCAGGAAACTGCTGAGCATCAGAAATGATGTTCAAAACCTACTGATTTATCTGTTTTTCTTCCTGATCGTAATAAATACATCGGTTTCGACTCTTCCGGTTGTGACCGCTGTCTTAACAAAAAAGCTCCATTTAAGCTTTTATTTCCTTCATCTTCTGCAATGGATTCCTTTTATATATATAGGATACAGAATTATTCCTGCTTCAGCGTTTAACAAGCAAAAGATTTCTTACTGGATACAGGCTCTGGCACTAATCATTTCTGTAAGCTGCGAGCTGCATCATTTTTATATTTTAATGGTTTCCAATGATCTTTCCCATTCTTATAAAGCAAGTGAACATTTCAATATTCTTTATCTTCCTGTTATATGGACAATTCTTGCCAGTATTTTTATTTATACCGGGTTGAAAAAGAATATTCAGGAATATAACAAGATCGGCTTTGCATTGGTAGGCCTGATGGTATTGAAACTTTATGGTTATGATGTATGGCAAATGGATAATATTTCAAGAATCAGCGCCTTTATTGTTCTCGGAGTTATTTTATTACTAAGCTCTTTTACTTTCCAGCGACTGAAAAATATGATCAGAAATATGGTAGATAAAAAGGATAAAAAAGATGAAAGCGCAGACTGATAATCAGAAAAAAAGTTTTTATTTATAAATAGAATGTAAAACAATTCAATATTTTATTAAGATTTTATAAAAAATAACTATATTTATCACGTTTTTAACAGTTACATATTCCAATTATGAAAAAACTATTCTATTCTTTTTTATTTCTATCCTCTGCTACTTTATTGGCTCAGCAAAAAAATCCTGCTGTAAAGTTTGCAGTGGCTGACAATGCCATTGGGACAGTAGAATTATTCAATACAAAAAAGAACGTATTACAGGTTTCTAAAGTATACAATACTCCAGCGAGTCTTCCCCAAAGCTTAAAAAAATACAGTTCTGTTTTTACAAAAGGCGTAACTGAATATATGTTTAAAAACGGAGAAAACGTACTTGACAGAATGGCATTATCCAATATGAATGCACAATACAATATTCCGGCAGATAACCCTGTATTTATTGAAGGATATGAATTTGCAGATACCAGCACAATGATATATCCTGAAATCAAGAAAAGAACTGAAACAAAAGATTACAACGGTAAGAAAACATTATTTATTTACACTACTGAATAACTTGAATAATATAGAAAGGATGCTGAAAACAGCATCCTTTTTTATTTTAATATTTATTGTTCCATTTTTTCTTAAGCTCCTCGTAAATCTTCTTTTCTGTAGCATTATTACCAGGCTCATATAATTTCACATTCCTGATTTCTTCCGGAAGAAAATCCTGTTCCACAAAGTTTCCTTCGTAAGAATGGGCATATTTGTATTCTTTTCCGTAATCAAGGTCTTTCATCAATTTTGTTGGTGCATTTCTCAAATGAAGAGGTACAGGCAGATTTCCGGTCTGCTTTACCAGAGCCAACGCTTCATTAATCGCCATATACGCAGAATTACTCTTAGGGGAAACCGCAAGATATACCGCTGTTTCGCTTAATATAATCCTTGCTTCAGGATTCCCGATCACATTGATCGCCTGAAAACAGTTGTTGGCAACCACCAAAGCGTTAGGATTCGCCAACCCTACATCTTCAGCAGCAAGAATAAGCATTCTCCTTGCGATAAACTTGATATCTTCTCCCCCGGCAATCATTCTTGCCAGCCAATACACCGCTCCGTTCGGATCACCTCCACGCATAGATTTGATGAAGGCTGAGATGATATCATAATGCTGCTCTCCGTTTTTATCATACAAAGCCATCGTTTCCTGGAGAACTTCAAGAACATCAGAATTCAGGATTTCCGTTGTACCCGAATTTTTATATTGGTTCAAAACCAGTTCTACGGAATTGATCAGTTTTCTGGCATCACCACCGGAATACTGAATGAAAGCTTCTTTTTCAAGGATTTTAAAATCTGTTCCTTCATCTTTATTGTATCTTTCTGATGCGATATCAATCAGTTCTTCCAGTTTTTCATAGCTCAAAGCTTTTAAAACATAGACCTGGCTTCTTGAAAGCAATGCTGAAACCACCTCAAAGCTTGGATTCTCCGTGGTGGCGCCAATCAAAACAATCCAGCCTTTTTCTACCGCATGCAATAATGAATCCTGCTGCGACTTATTAAACCTGTGAATCTCGTCAATAAACAAAATCGGTGATTTTCCGGAAAACAAATTCTGCTTCTTGGCATCCTCAATGACATCACGCACATCTTTCACCCCGGAAGAAACTGCAGAAAGTTTATAAAACTTTCTCCCCGACTGCTCAGAGATAATTTCAGCGAGTGTTGTTTTCCCCGTTCCCGGAGGACCCCAGAATATCAGCGAATTCAGGGTATTGTTTTCAATCATCTTTCTGATTGTTCCTTTGTCGCCGGTAAGATGCTCCTGCCCCAGAACATCGTTTAGGGTTTTGGGTCTTAATTTTTCAGCTAATGGGATATTTTGATTCAAAGTAATTCTATTTTTTAAGATCAATGTCCCGGATTTCCGATCTCCGAAACTTATAACAAAATTAAACTAATTTTCATTTTTTTAACCTATTTTTGCATTGTTTTGAAACTTACATTCAATAAAATCATTACATTTCCACTGGTAATTTTGATCAAATTTTACCAATGGTTCATCTCGCCCTTACTTCCCAAAAACTGCCGTTACGAACCTACCTGCTCTCACTATATGATCGAGTCGCTTCAGGTGCATGGTGTTTTTAAAGGTTTCTGGCTGGGATTTAAAAGAATTTTAAGATGCCACCCCTGGGGAGGAAGCGGTTATGATCCTGTTCCACCCAAACATAAATGTCAATAATCAAACTATTAAATCAATAGAAAAATGAATACTATCTTTTTCAGAATTTATCTTGTGCTGTTTGCGTTCACCACGCAGCTTCTTTTTGCACAGGAATACCCTGGAGGTTTATCTGACGGAACTTTAGATATCAATGGAAGCAATGTTCCTGTAAAAATCTATTCTACCACAGAAATGGGAGACCTTACAGCTTTTCCGGACAGAGAATCAGACAAGAACCAGTCTTTCGTTGTGATTCTTAATGAATCCAATTTTGAACCTGCTTATTACAATTATGGGGCTTCCACTTTAGCAAAGTATAAGGATTCCAAGTATCAGTTTTTTGATAAAAACTTTAAGTTGATTGATACTGGTGTTACCAAAGAAAATATCACCACTTTTAAATATGCAGTAAAGTCTGTAAAACCTATTACTGATTCTGATAAAGTAGAACTTAAGACTTCATTTAAAATATGGGATCCATCAAAAGGTATTCACATCGGATCATTTACGCTTCACTTTTATAGTTTGATGTTTGTTTTTGCCTTTGGATTCGGGTATGTTTTAATGACGAGAATCTTTAAGATTGATAATGTGAACCAGAAATACCTTGAACCTCTGTTCACATGGACACTGATCGGGACTATTCTGGGAGCAAGATTAGGACATGTTATCTTTTATCAGCCGGAACTATTTAAAGAGGATTTCTGGAGTGTATTTTTACCGATAAGTACAAAAAACGGTTTAAAATTCACAGGTTTTTCAGGACTGGCGAGCCATGGTGCTACAATTGCCCTGATTTTCACCACGCTTTATTATTCATTTAAAATCATTAAGAAAAACCCTTTTTGGGTATATGACAGACTAGGTATTGTCGTAGCTTTAGGAGGAGCGTTTGTAAGAATGGGGAATTTTTTCAATTCTGAAATCGTTGGTAAACCAGCGGACCCGAATTCTCCGTTTGCTTTGCTTTTCCCACAACAAAGCAGTGAGTATGGTCTTACTGTACCCCGTTACCCAAGCCAGTTATTTGAAGCGGTAGGATATGTTCTTCTTTTCATTTTACTATGGGTACTTTATAGAAAAACAGATAAAAAATATCAGCAAGGATGGTTATTTGGTTTATTCTTTATCATCCTTTGGGCGATCAGATTCTTTGTTGAATTCCTTAAAGAGCCACAGGGAGATGAATTCATCCAGATTGGCGGGCTGAATACAGGTCAGGTTCTTTCGATTCCGTTTATGATTGCAGGAGTTGTCATCATGATTGTTTCTAAGAAATTCAAGATCACTGAGGCAGAAAACGAGAAGCCGGAATAAACCATTTAAACTGAAAAATAAAAAGGCAAATTTGTAGAAATACAGATTTGCCTTTTTTATTAACTGTTTACTTACAGATTTCTCTCCACTTTCCTGTTCAGTTCTTCAAAAACAGACCCAAAGGCATCAATGACATCAGTGGGCAGCATCGATTCTTTTGAATGTTTTTCTGAAGCAATATCGGCCGCTCTGCCATGCAGCCATACCCCAAGAATACAGGTTTCCTCTTCAGAATATTTCTGAGCCAGAAGCGAAGTGAGAATTCCGGTAAGAATATCTCCGCTTCCTCCTTTGGCAAGACCTGCATTTCCGGTTATATTATAGAATACTTTTCCCTCCGGAGTAACAACCTGGGTATGGTGATCTTTAAGAACAATGTAAAGATCAAGTTCTTTTGCCTTTTTCCTTGCCAGTTCAAGTCTTTCAAAAGAATTATCTGTACTTCCGAAAAGTCTTTCAAACTCTTTCGGATGAGGAGTTATGATTGATTTTTTGGGAATGAGTTTCAAATTTTTTGGATCATTTGAAATAATATTCAATGCATCTGCATCCAGAACCAATGGCTGAGAATAGTTTTTAAGAAAACTCAAAAAGCCTTTCTCTGTACCGGAATGCGTTCCCAAACCAGGACCTGCACCACAGGTAACATCTTTGTCCATTTCAAAATTTGTGATAAACTGCTCCCCTCCTTTTATAAACATTGCTTCAGGGCATGAAGTCTGTAAAATATTGTATCCGCATTCCGGAGCGAGTGTAAAGGTCAGCCCTGCTCCGGTTTTGAGAGCTGATCGTGTTGCCAGCACTGCTGCTCCTATTTTTCCATAGCTTCCTCCTATGATGGCAGCCTTACCATAACTGCCTTTATGAGAAAATTCCTGTCTCGGAATGAATATCGATCCCACCAGCTGATCATCAATTACAGAGTAATCAGAATCAGTTGTATCTGTGTATATTTTGCTTAAATCAATATCCAGCTGTACTACTTTTCCGGTATATTTCCCTGTTTCAGGATGAAGGAAGGTTCTTTTCCAACATTGAAAGGTCAGTGTATAATCAGCTTTCAGAATAACCGGATTATTATCAAACATTTCATCTGCTGATAATCCCGAAGGAATATCGATGGATATCTTACTATTTTTTTTGCTGTTCAATTGTTCAACAAGCCTTTTATAATCACCTTCCAACGGCCTGGATAATCCCGTTCCGAAAAGAGCATCGATAATAATTGTTTTATCATCAAAATTATAGTGTTCTTCGGGATCAAATTTTCTGACGGTAATTCCCGACAAATCGCGGAGTCTTTTCAGGTTAACAGAAGCATCTTCTGAAAATTTCCTTTTGGAATCGCTTACAAATACATCCAAATCAAAACCTTTCAGATAAAGTAGCCTTGCGACAGCCAGGCCGTCACCTCCGTTATTTCCGTTACCACAAAATACAGCCAGTTTTTTATGGTTTTTACAGTGTTCCGAAATCCAATGAGCAGCAGCCATTGAAGCTCTTTCCATTAATTGAATAGAAGAAACCGGCTCATGGGAAATTGTAAACTGATCCCAGCTGCGTATCTGTTCTGCGGTAAAAATTTTCATAGATGAAACAAACTTTTAAGCAAATTACAAAAGATTTTTCATTATGATATCACGTCATTAATAAAAATAAAAAGTCATCATTAATGAAATAATGTATTGTTAAAATGCTGAAATATTCATTAAAACTGTTAGCAGGAAATGAGCTTAAATTTCAATATTTTGGAAATAAAAAACGATTAAACGTAGTGTTTTTTACATTTTTTAATTATATTTTTGTGTATATACTAATTAAAAAAATATAAATTATGGGATTTGTAAAAGAATTTAAAGAGTTTGCCTTTAAGGGCAATGTTCTCGATCTTGCTGTCGGTGTGATCATTGGGGCAGCATTTGGTAAAATTGTTTCCTCATTAGTGGAAGATGTAATCACTCCTCTTATACTCAACCCGGCATTGAAAGCCGCCGGCGCAGAAAACATTGCAAAACTTACATGGAATGGTGTTGCCTATGGAAACTTCCTTTCAGCAGTAATCAGTTTCCTTTGTATTGCAATGGTTCTCTTCTGGATCATCAAACTGGCTAACAAAGTGAACAAGAAAGAGGCTCCTGCTCCTGCCGGACCTACAGAAGATCAAAAATTACTGATGGAGATCAGAGATTTGCTGAAAAGCAAAAATATCTAATCTTTTAAACAACAGTTTAAAAATAAAAAAGCACCTCAGGTCTACTCTAGAGGTGCTTTCATTTTATTCAGATAGTTTCTCTTCCCATTCATATTTTTGCTCTACAGAAAACCTTTGATTTGTAGTCACTCTGGCTTTATAGTTTTTTGGCAATGCATCTGAAAGCTTAGCAAATATTTTATTCATATGAGCTTCTTTTGCTGCAACATAATCCTTTAAACTAATTTTTTCTTTTTTTAAGAATTCAGGTTTAAAAGCAATGTTTGAATTATCATTTACATCTACCGACTCAGCTTTCCATATGTCATAATCTTTATTATCTACTCTAATATCAAGAATTAATCCTGGAAGGCCATAAAATTTGAATGGTCCCGCAGAGTAGGGTAAATCTTTAGTAAAATAAGCAGTTACCTTTGAACCTCTAAAGATCGTTGTCGCTTTTTGGCACTTGTAACCAGCTATTGTTTTGGTTTCTTTTTCTTCAATATTCCATTTTGGTTGTGGAACTTTGTCGTAAATAAAAAACTCTCTACTATCTACATTAGAAGTGAAAAAGAAGTTTCTTTCCGCTTCATTATTTTTATCTAAATCAGAAACAAAGTATTGTTTTGCTGGTTTTTTACCATTATCTAAATTCACACCCAAAGTCCAAGAGTCTGTTAATTTATTATTAATGATAATTGAATCTTGGATTGACAACACTTGATTATTTTTTATATACAGGTCTTCATGTGTTGTTGTAAAAGAGGATAATACTCTTAGATATTTTACATGGACTTGTTGAGTGAAATAAAACCCACAAATTAAAATTGAGGGTAATAAAAGTATCTTTTTCATAAATTATCTTTTTTAAAATCATAACCCTTTCAACATCTGCTGAAAGGGTTAGAAGCATTAAATCAACTTAATTAACTTAGCCAGAAACCAGCTGCCCATAAAGCGACTTTAACTCCTGTTTGGAAGTTTTGGCAACTCTGTAAATCTGGCTGATCTGATGTTATCGTTTCTTGCCCTACTATTTGGCCACCAGACCAATAAGTAACAACAACACTACACTCTTGATATACAACGGTTTTTTGAACCGTTACAGTTTCAGTGCTTTCAACAGTTTTGATCATTTTTCCAGCGTCATTGCCTTTAGCGTTAACAAGTCCAGCTACACCGAAGGCAGCTAATAAAATTAATTTTTTCATAATAAAGTGTTTTTAATGTTAGTTATTGTTTTTAAGAACTCATTTCAAAAATATTAAAATAAATCAAACTACAAAGGAATTATTTTTTATGTTAAGTTGCTTTTTTCTAGTTACTTTGTATAGTTAAAAATAAAGATTGTAATTTTTTTACTAAATTCCATATTGTAATTAAGAAAGATTTTTTAATGAGTATTTCAGTAGTATTTAAATGGCATTGAAATGAAAAACCATCCATCAGGATGCTTTTATTTTTCTTTGTATTGCTCAAAAATTAAGACCTTGGGAAAGTCGATTATGGCGTTGGGAATTTGCGATTATACTATTATAATAATGACAGAATAAGACTTAATTTAAAAAGGAAAGAGTCCGATAGAATATCGAACTCTTTATTATCAAAAGATTATTTGATTTTGTCTAAACTTTTGGGTGCACTCTAAATTGAGGTACTTTCATTTATGATATCATTTCAACTTATTGAATCTGTAAGATACTTGAAATCTGCTCTGCCAGGGAAAGCCCGATTCTATCCTGTGCTTCAAGAGTAGATGCTCCCGTGTGAGGGGTAAGAGAAATTTTAGAATGCGTAAGGATTTCTTTTGATGGTGTTGGTTCATTAATGAAAACATCCAAACCGGCAAATCGTACTTTACCTGAATCCAAAGCCTGAATTAAAGCTGCTTCATCAATAACTCCACCTCTTGAACAGTTTACCACAGCCACTCCGTCTTTCATTATTTCAAACTCATCCTTCCCGATCATATAACCGTCCTTCTGTGCAGGAACGTGTAAAGTAATGAAGTCCGAATGTTTTAAAACATCCTGTAACGGCTCTGTTTCGATATCAACATTGATGAACTGGTTATTGTAAAATTTCACTTTGATACTTGCTCTTCCGACGTTATTATCAGCGGCAATCACTCTCATCCCAAGTCCTAAAGCAATTCTTGCCACTTCCTGGCCGATTCTTCCCATTCCTACAATACCGATGGTTTTTCCTCTCAGTTCGATACCTGCAGCATATGCTTTTTTAAGACCTGCAAATTCAGTATCTCCTACAACAGGCATTTTTCTGTTAGAATCCTGAAGAAATCTCGCCCCGGAAAATAAATGAGCGAAAACAAGCTCAGCCACAGATTCCGATGATGCTGAAGGAGTGTTGATCACATGAATCCCTTTTTCCCTTGCATAATCTACGTCAATATTATCCATACCAACACCTCCTCTTCCAATAATGTCGATAGACGGACATCCATCAATAATATCTTTTCTTACCTGTGTGGCACTTCTCACCAATAATGTGCGGATTTTGTGCTCATTAATATAATCTACTAAAAATTCCTGGGGAACTTTTGTAGTAATCACCTCAAAGCCTTTTTCTGTCAATGCATCTATTCCAGATTGATCCAGGCCGTCGTTTGCTAAAACTTTCATAAAATTTCAAGTATATTAAAAAATGAAAGATTTAAAAATTAAAGGTACTGGTTCACATTTAATTTTTAAATCTTTGAATTATATTTTTATTCGCCGTCTTCTTTGAATACCTCAATGGTCACTTGTTTTTCTACCAAATCCGTAAATCTTCCTTTGTATCTTGTAGCTCTTACCAGATGGTTGTCTATCCAGTGATAATTTCCTCCTCTTGGTTTTCCGCAAAGCACGCTGTGGTATTTGAAGCCATGCTTATCCAGCCAGTCGATCGTAATTTGTTTCAGATTTTCGGTTCTTGAAGTAAAAAAGCAGATCTGATGTCCTTCGTCATACCATCTGTTGATCGTTTCCAGAGCATCAGGGTAGGGTTCGCAGGTAACCATTCTTTCCGGCTCTTCATTGGGAACGTCATCAGTAATGGTTCCGTCGATATCTATTAAGTAATTTTTTATTCCATCCTTTAGAATAGGACTAATGTGTTCAATGTATTCTAATTCCATTACTAAATATTAAAAAACAAAGTTAGCGTTTTTACCATTATCAGGCATATTAATCTTGCTTTATATTAATATTTTACTATAAAAACTGGTTTTCAAAGAATAATATCAATATTTTATCAACCATTCAAGCCGAATTAGTTAAAAATTTTCATTTCACATTTATTTTTACATCATAAAGTGGAGATCTGAAAGCAACTACTCAGTGAATGGACAAATTTACCTGCCAGTCTTTTCTGACTTCCTCAATTTCATTGCTATGATTACAAAAAGCATGATGTTTATCTAAAAATTTCCAAAATACATTTATTACTCTTACATTTGTAGGAATGGAAGAATTTGTTGTTTTAGTAAATCCTGAAGATGAGGTTTTAGGGCTGATGGAAAAGCAGCAGGCTCACATCAATGGCCTGTTACACCGTGCTTTTTCTGTATTTCTTTTCAACAGTAAAGGGGAAATGCTTCTTCAGAAAAGGGCTTCAGGAAAATATCATTCTCCTAACCAATGGACCAATGCCGTATGCTCGCACCCGCGTGACGGGGAAACTTATCAGCAAGGAGCGGTACGCAGACTAAAGGAAGAACTGGGAATTGAAGCAGAACTTTCAGAAAAATTCCATTTTATTTACAAAGCAGATGTAGGCGGTGGTCTTTGGGAGCACGAGCTGGATCATGTATTTGTGGGAAATCATGAAACTGATTTCAATTTAAATAAAGAAGAAGTGGAAGAAGTAAGATTCATTTCCATGGAAGATCTGGATAAGGAAATTTCCAAACATCCTGAAAACTTTACAGAATGGTTCAAAATCATCCTCGAAGAATATAAACACCATTTTTAACGATGAAAAAAATATTGCTTTTTTCTGCACTTTTGACGGGAAGTCTGTTTTTTGCCCAAAAAGCAAAGGTCTATGAAAATTCCAATTATTCTATTACTGTTCCTGAAGGCTGGAAATCTACCAACGACAGTGAAATTGTTAATATTTTCCCTACCAGCCAGATAGGGGCAATTACCATTTCGGAATATCATGATCTTCCCCTTCCCAAAGCGGAAGTAAAAAAATTTATGCTGGCACTTTATCAATCACAAGACCCGGAGGATAAAGTAAAAGAAAAAAAGAGCCAGAAAGGATATACAGAATATTTCTATGAGCATTTCGATGAAAAAGAGAAGCTGTTCTGGGTAACCAAAGCTTTTCAAAAAGATAAAAACTTATATTTGGTTTCCATTAATTGCGGCCAGAAATACTGGAACGGAAACTATATGACCCTATTCAATGAGACTTTTAACAGTTTTAAAATAAAGAAATAAAAATTAAATATGAAGAAAACAGCCTTGTACGACAAACATGTTTCTTTGGGAGCTAAGATCGTACCTTTCGCAGGTTTTGAAATGCCTGTTCAATATTCAGGGGTTACAGAGGAGCATTTTGCAGTAAGAGAAAAAGCAGGATTATTTGATGTTTCCCACATGGGACAGTTTTTCATCGAAGGGCCGGGTTCAAAAGACCTTTTGCAGTATGTAACTACCAATAATGTAGATGCACTTGAAAACGGAAAAGCTCAATATTCCTGCCTTCCGAACGAAAACGGCGGAATTGTAGATGACCTTATCGTTTACAAAATGGAAGATGACAAATATTTTGTAGTAGTAAACGCATCCAACATCGACAAAGACTGGAATCATATTTCAAAATACAATACTTTCGGGGCTAAAATGACCAATGCTTCTGATGAGATGTCATTATTGGCAGTTCAGGGGCCTAAAGCTACTGAAATTCTTCAAAAACTTACAGACGTAAATCTTTCAGAAATTCCTTACTATCATTTTACAGTAGGAACCGTTGCCGGAGAAAATGATGTGATTATTTCAAACACAGGATACACAGGAAGCGGTGGTTTTGAGATTTATTTCAATAACGAAAGTGCTGAAAAACTTTGGGATGCCGTAATGGAAGCTGGTAAAGAAGAAGGGATCATTCCTTGCGGATTGGCTGCCAGAGACACTTTAAGATTAGAAAAAGGATTCTGCCTGTACGGAAATGATATTGATGATACAACGTCTCCAATTGAAGCCGGTTTAGGGTGGATCACTAAATTTGATAAAGACTTCGTTTCTAAAGATGTTTTCGCAAAACAAAAAGAGGAAGGAGTTACAAGAAAACTAGTAGGTTTCGAACTGACAGATAAAGGAGTTCCAAGACATGACTATCCTGTGGTGGATGCTGAAGGAAACGTGATCGGAAAAGTAACTTCCGGAACACAGTCTCCAATGAAAAAAGTAGGATTAGGTCTTGCTTACGTAGACAAACCTCACTTCAAATTAGGATCTGAAATCTTTATTCAGGTAAGAAACAAGAACATTCCTGCAATAGTGGTGAAAGCTCCTTTTGTATAATTGAAAAAAATAGCAAAAAAGAGGCTGTGATTTGTTCACAGCCTCTTTTGGGTTTATATCCAAACCTTATAGGTTTTAAAAACCTATAAGGTTTATTATTTGCAAAATTAGTTTCCAGTTAAATTTATTCATTTACGCCAAAGAACTTCTGCAGTTCTTCAACATTTTTTTTGTCATTACCCACGAAAATCTCTTTATCGGTAACAAATACAGGTCTTTTCAGGAAAGTATAATGGTCCAGCAGCAATTCTTTAAAATCTTTTTCTGTTAATGATTTTACATCCAGACCTCTCAGTTTGATCTGAGTAGATTTTTTACTGAATAATGCTTCGTATGACTTTGTTTTTTTATGCATTTCCGCCAATTCCTCTTTTGTAATTGGTTCTTTTTTAATTTCACGGAGTTCCCAGTCTGTAAGGTCAAATTGGGCTAAAATTTTTCTGCATGTATCGCATGTATTGAGATAAAATACTTTCTTCATTACGGGTTCTAAATCTGTTATGGGTTAAAATTCTCTTTCATTGAAAGTTTCGTCTTTCAAAAGTAGGATTTAATCTAAAACTTTGGAAATTATTAAATAACTTTATTCAAATTTTATAAAGATGCAGAACAAGCCTATTACTTTTCAGTTTATTTCGGAGCCTTCAGATGTTAATTACGGAGGAAATGTACATGGAGGAAGTGTTATGAAATGGATTGACCAGGCCGGTTATGCATGCGCGACAACCTGGAGTGGTAATTATTCTGTCACTGTTTATGTGGGCGGAATCCGTTTTTATGATCCTATTAAAATCGGTGAAGTAGTAAAAGTAGACGCTCAGGTGATCTATACCGGAACTTCAAGCATGCATATTGCCATCAATGTTTTTTCAAGAAATTTAAAACAGCCCAACTTTGAGAAGAAAACACATTGTATTATCGTATTTGTAGCGGTGGATGAAAATGGAAAAAAACTCCCTGTTCCAAAATGGACACCGGAAACAGAGGAAGAAAAACAGCTTGAAATGTATGCCAAACGCCTGATGGAGCTGAGAACGCAGATTGAAGATGAAATGAAACCTTTTTTGTAAGAGCAGGTTTCGGGATGCGATATTGCGATATTTAAGGTTTAAGGTTTTGGGAAACCAGTAACAAAAAACGACCAATCACATGATATGAAAAGTTTTTTTACTTTAACAGCATTGCTTGTAATAGCTTTGGTGCAGTCTCAGACACACCGGTTTATTTATGAGCTTCAGTATAAAATGGATTCTACCGAGGCTGGATATGAAAAAGTGAATATGATCCTGGATTTCACCCCGAAGGAAGTAAAATTCTATGGAAAAGATCTCGCTATCAGAGACTCACTGAATAAAAAATTCGGAACGAACTTCAGCTATACGGATATGACCGGACAGGTGGTTAAGAGAAAGATCAATTCTTTTGATAATGAAAATTTCATCAACATTAAAAATGGATATTACACATTTAAAACAACGGATAAGATCAATTGGACGATTGCTGATGAGATTAAAAAGGTAGAAAACTATACTTTACAAAAAGCAACTGCAAAATTTGGAGGGAGAAGCTGGACGGGCTGGTTCTGTAAAGACATTCCATTTAATGAAGGGCCATTCAAACTGCGTGGATTACCCGGTTTAATCTTTGAGCTATCAGATGCTAAGAAAAATTTCCTTTATACGCTCGTTAAAAGCAGAGAACTTCCGGAAGTCTCCTCTACTTCAGATTTCCTGGAATCCAGCTTTGGTAATAAAGCAATTCCTATTAACGAAAAGCAAAAACATAAGCTGCTTATGGAATTTTATAATGATCCTTTTGCTTTTGAAAGAAATAATATCAGCAAATCCAATAATGACCTTAGAATTAATATCAACGGAAAGGAAATTCATAATGTTGATGAACTGAATACCCAGACCAAAAGCATGCAGGAGGTTATCAGAAAATATAATAACCCGATTGAAATCAATAAGGCGATGCATTATCCGGTATATTAAAGCTATGGTTATTTTTAAGTTTGGGCTAAAGCCAATGGGATTTAAAATTTATTTGGCTGGGCTAAAGCCCACCCCTATTGAATTTTAACAATAAGATCTTTTATCTTTTATCTTTTATCTTTTATCTTTTATCTTTTATCTTTTATCTTTTTAACATAATTCATATATTTGTACCCTCAAAAGGAAATGGTGTTCTTCCTTACCCAACCGCTTTATAAAAGCTGATGACGCCTGATTAAAAGATTATTAACAAATAACTAATCAGGATTATTATGTCAAAAAGTCAAAGAACATTAGCGAAAAAAGCAATTTTCCATACTCATCTTTTCTTCAGAAAATTTCCAGCAATTCCTTATATTTTAAAATGGCTGTGTATCAGTATCATCATTGGTGTGTTGGTAGGAACCGCTTCTGCAGGATTTCTTCAGTCTTTAGAATGGGCAACAAACTTCAGAGAAAATCATCTCTGGCTGATTGCTTTACTTCCTGCTGCAGGATTTCTGATAGGACTTCTTTATTATTATTTCGGAAAAGATGTGGAGGCTGGAAATAATCTGTTGATTGATACCATCCATGAACCCAAGGGAATAATTCCTTTTAAAATGGCTCCTTTTGTCTATCTGGGAACAATTGCAACGCATTTCTTCGGAGGCTCTGCCGGCCGTGAAGGAACAGCTCTTCAGATGGCAGGTGCTATCGCAGATCAGCTCACCAAACCTTTTAAACTTGACCGAAATGAAAGAAAAATATTAATTATTGCTGCTATTGCTGCCGGATTTGGCTCTGTTTTCGGAACGCCGCTGGCAGGAGCCGTTTTTGGTCTTGAAGTTTTTCTGATCGGAAGGATTCGTTACAATGCAATCTTTCCGGCATTTGCTTCTGTAATTCTGGCGGACTGGGCTACCAATCTCTGGAATGTAAAACATACCCATTACCATATTGATTTTATTCCTAAACTTGAGTTCTTACCAATTTTATACAGCATTCTGGCAGGAATAGCTTTTGGAATCTGCGCTGCTGCATTCAGTAAAATCATCCACTGGATGGGCTCTGTCTTCAAATCAAATATCAAATACCCTCCGCTTCGTCCTGTGGTAGGAGGAATTATTATAGCGCTTGCCGTTTTTGCGATGGGAACAACCCGTTATATCGGGCTGGGCGTTCCTGTAATTGTGGAATCTTTTGAAAAGCAGCTTCCACTATATGATTTTGCTCTAAAAATGATTTTTACCATTGTTACGCTTTCGGCCGGATTCAAAGGTGGAGAAGTTACTCCTTTATTCTTTATCGGAGCCACTTTAGGCAGTGCCTTATCACTGTTCATTCCTCTACCTTTCGGGTTATTGGCTGGGATGGGCTTTGTAGCGGTATTTGCAGGAGCCACCAATACGCCTTTAGCCTGTATGCTGATGGGAATTGAATTATTCGGGGCAGAATGCGGTGTATATGTAGCGATTGCGTGTGTCGTTTCTTATCTTCTTTCAGGACATAACAGTATTTATTCAAGACAGAAAATCGGAGAAGCAAAAAACAGAAGATATGAAAGTCAGCAGGACAAGTCTGTTTCTGATTTTTTATAAGGGGTTTCGAGATACGGGGTGCGGGTTACGAGTTACGGGATGCAGGGTGCGGAGTCACAGTTATTTATTTTATTGCTGGATGCGGACGCTGGTTTTTATTGATTCTTAGTTCTTCACTTATAACATCTTGAACCCAAAATCCCTTAAACTTAAAAAACCAAAACTGAAATCCCGAATCCCACACCACGAAACCCGAAATCCCGAAACTCGCGACACGCATCTCATTACCCTTAAACTCTCCCGCTCCCTTCATCATTTCCAACTATAATTCGTAATTTTACCCCATGTTCGATTACAGATTAAAAGTTTTCCATACGGTAGCTACCCGATTAAGTTTCACGAAGGCTTCAGAGGAGCTTCATATTTCCCAACCTGCCGTTACCAAGCATATCAAAGAGATTGAAATTCAGATAGGAGCCAAATTATTTGATCGTAAAGGAACTTCTATCCAACTGACCCAGAGCGGAAAGATTTTGTTTGAACATGCAGAGAAGATCAGAAATATCTACCGAGACATGGAATTTGAGATCAGCCAGATCAGTCAGCAGCATAAGGGAAAACTGATTATCGGGGCAAGTACAACCGTTGCACAGTATATTTTACCGGAGATTTTAGCCAAATTCAATTCTTATTATAAAGATATTAAGATTGAGCTTCTTACCGGAAATACGGAAACCATCTCAACACTTTTAAAAGAAGAAAAAATTGACCTGGGTATCATTGAAGGGGAATCACAGTCTTCTTATTTTGAATATAAAACTTTTAAACCTGATGAAATTGTTCTCGCAGCAAAATCAGATCACCCTCTTGCCCATAAAACATTAAGCTTAAAAGATCTTTATCAGCTGGATCTTATCTTCAGGGAACAGGGGTCCGGAACGCTGGAATTCATCCAAAACAGGCTTAAAGAAAAGGAAATTAATATTCATGAATTGAATACTATCATACAGTTAGGAAGCAGTGAAAGTATTAAAAATTACCTTCTTCACTCTGAATGTTTGGCATTTCTTTCCATCAGCACTATCCTTAACGAACTTAAAAACAACATCCTTACAGTGATTGATATTAAAAACTTCAGTATTGAGAGAGATTTTCATTTTATCCTTCCCAAAGGAGAACAATCTGAACTGATCAAACTTTTTTTGAGGTTTGCAGAATAACAAGCAATAAGCAATAAGCAATAAGCAATAAGCAATAAGCAATAAGCAATAAGCAATAAGCAAAGATATAACTTTTAGTTATCCGATATAACAAAATACAATTTACTTTGTAATACTTTATTCCGGACTTTTGATGCTCATTTTAAAAGTTCGCATTATGAAAGATTTCATTCAAAATGAAATAACAAGGAAAGTATTTTTTATTGTTTTGGCTGTATTATGCCTTACACCTTTTATATCTTCTCCAATTGCTCTTGCTATGGGATTTGCCCTGGCTGTTTTTATCGGAAACCCTTTTGAAAAACACCTTCATCACTATATTCATTTACTGCTGCAGATTTCAATAGTAGGTCTTGGATTCGGGTTGAAGCTTGATGAAGCGCTTCATGCCGGAAAAACAGGCTTGATGCTGACTGTTGTAAGTATTGTCACTGTTATGGTTTTAGGATATTTTCTGGGAAAATTATTTAAACTGGAAAGACCTTTATCTTATCTTCTCTCCGCAGGAACTGCTATTTGTGGCGGGAGTGCTATTGCTGCTGTTTCTCCCATCATTAAACCTAATACAAAACAAATTTCTCTTGCGCTGGCTATTGTTTTTACCTTAAATTCGGTTGCCTTGTTTGTATACCCTGCAATAGGACACCTGCTGAATCTTTCACAGGAGCAGTTTGGGCTTTGGTGTGCAGTGGGAATTCACGATACGAGTTCTGTAGTGGGTGCTGCCAGTAAATATGGAGATGAAGCTTTGAAAATAGCCACCACAGTTAAACTGGCTCGTGCTTTATGGATTATTCCTGTTTCATTGATCACCATGTTTATTTTTAAAAGTAAAGATTCCAAAATAAAGATTCCCTGGTTTATCGGATATTTCATTGTAGCCATCCTTTTGAATACTTATTTCCCCTTTCTAGACCGTTTCAGTACTTCAATTACTGTTCTGGCAAAATCCGGTCTGAATCTGACCTTATTTTTGATTGGTTCTACCCTTTCTGTTCAAACGCTGAAATCAATCGGATTAAAACCTTTGGTAATGGCAATTATACTATGGGTAACGATAAGCATCGGCAGCCTTCTTTACATTATCCATTAAAAAGAGCAGAACCCTTTTGAAATCAAAAGGGTTCTGCATATTAAATGTGGAAATGTTTATTTCTAATTGAAATAATTTCTTAGATCTCCCCGCAAGTATAAACCTGTGGGCAGCCAATATATTGTACACAATACCAAGGTCCGGTTACTGCTCCTGAGCAGCTGCATCCGCAAAGTGATAAATCAGGGTTTCCGCTTATTCCTCCGGTAATGTTTTTCAGATCCTGTTTTCTTAATTTTTTAGCGTTTTTCATAATGTTCATGAGATTTAGTTTGATTAAAAATATAGTTTTAGTTACCTTTCAAAGTTAAACAAATATTAAATACTCGCAACAAAAATTAATGTAAAATTGAATAATTTATTGATAATAACCCTATTATTATGTTCAAAATAAGGAATAGCACTATGTTATTTATTAAACAAGTTAAATTATTCCGTAAATTCAAGATCTCTGTCGTGGGTTTCTGAAATGGTAAGTGAAGAATAAAATGCCAGCCCGAATACCACCACTCCTACTATGGCAGCACTTTCCACAACCGGGAAATGTCCTTTAAGAGAATCAAAAGCAAATATCATTACCGGTACCAGACCTCTTACCATGTTAGGAACGGTAGTTGTTGCCGTATTTCTGATATTCGTTCCGAACTGTTCTGCTGCCAACGTTACAAACATAGCCCAATATCCTGTTCCAAATCCCAGCCATACACAAAACAGGTAATATCTGGTTTCTGTGTTGGTATTCCCGAATAACATAATTGCCACCCCGATCAGCGTAAAGATCAGCATATAAAAGATGGCCATTTTACGGGATTTTAAAGCATGGGAAATAAAACCACTCAACAGGTCACCGACAGAAATACCTACATAAGCCCACATGATGGCTTTTCCGGGGTTGATATCCTTTATGCCTAATTCAGGGGCAAACTGATTGGCTAAAACAGCCAGAATCCCTATGCAATACCACGTAGGTAATCCCACTGCAATGCATTTCAAATACCTTATCAGTCTGTCTTTATTGGTAAAAAAGGAAAGAAAGTTTCCTTTTGAGATGTTTTTATGCTCAAGATTTTTATAAATTCCGGATTCCGATACGCTTATTCTCAGTATCAATAACATAATTCCCATGATCCCACCGATAATGTAAGAAATATTCCATCCTCCGGCTAGCTCTACAGTTAGCTGAGCTACAACGGCACCCATTAATCCAAAACCGGCAACAACCGAGGTCCCGATGGCTCTTAAACTCTTCGGCAGACTTTCAGAAACCAGTGTAATTCCGGCTCCAAGCTCACCGGCAAGTCCGATACCTGCAATAAACCTTAAGCCAGCATATTGGTATACCAAATGCTCTTTTGGAAAATAAGGCAGAAAACCACAGGCAATATTGGCTAAAGAATACACTAAGATAGATCCAAAAAGTACGGAAAGCCTTCCTTTCTTATCTCCAAAAATTCCCCAGAACACCCCTCCGATAAGAAGACCTACCATCTGACAGTTCAGAATAAAAGTTCCGTCCGCATCCGGGTTAAGCCCTAAAGCTTTTAAACTGGGTATTCTAACGATACCAAACAAAAGGAGGTCATAGATATCTACAAAATAGCCAAGGGCAGAAATAATAACGGGAATAGAGAAAATGTACTTCAGTTTTGAAGACAGGGACAGTTCTTGCATTTTTAAGTTTTGATAAAAATAAAAAACCTTTCAATTTCTTGAAAGGTTTTTATCAAATATCTTTTTCTGATTCCCATTTATTAGTATATGGATCGAATAGGCACTGATTTAATTTTCTCCAAGAAGAGCCATTAAATTCAATATCTGAATTGTCAAAACAAATATAACGAAACTGACAATCTTTGCAGATATCTATATTGTCATTGTTAACAAACCATTTTCTTGTAAAGTCGCTATTCTGAATAATTTCAGTAATGCTTGTATTATTGAAATTTCCGAAAGTTGCATTATGAGAAAGGTAATTTCTAAAATCTCCGTTATTATCAATGCAGACCTTTCTGTTTAGTGCAACATTATATTCCTGAGCTTCAGAAAAAAATTCAATGTTTGTTATAAACTTTTCTTTCCCTATAAGATCTGTGGTTGTGTTATCAACAATTTTTGAAGTAAAAGCAAGCTTTTTATCTTTAAAATATTTATAATCTTCGTATTGAGCTTTTGTTTTTTCTTCATCTGTAACGCTATGCACCAGTATGTAAGAAATTCTATTTTCTATATCTTCTAAATATTGGGTTAAAGAATCATCAAATAAAGGTTCCGGTAACAGGATTTCAACAGCTTTAATTCTGGAAAACCGGGTTGCATTTACGATTTCAGGCAAAATTTTATTGATATCAGCATCAGAAATTCTTATTTGAATTCCTGCACATCCTAAAGAGCCAAGTTCCTTAATGGCTGAGCTGATGTTGTAATTACAATTTTGTCCTATCTCCAAAACTGCATTGTTTATTTTCAAAGGAGAATCCCAAGTAATATCCAGCTCCGGAAAGCTTTCCGGGTTGTCAAGAAAGAATCCGTAACCGATTTCATCTAAATGGCTAAAATAATGATCTATACCCTCGTTCAGTTCATTATTGAATAAATTCTTAATTTCAGCTACTGTCTTTCCACGGGTGTTTTTAAGAACATCAATCAGTAGATTAGGAATATTTATATACTCATTATTTTGTAAATCTGCAATTATGCTTTCCTGTGTGCCTTGAACAGCAATACAATTGGCATAAAGATTAAAGTAACTACTCATATGATATTAATTATAGGTTTGTGATTATGAAAAATATCGTATATCGTAGTCTGATGGAAACTACTTTGTGCAGAATAATGTAAATTGAATCGTTTCACTTCTTCTTTTGTGTAATACACGTTTCTTATTAAGTGATAGTTTATTGGGAGGGTTTTAAGACTTTCTTTTTTGAAAAGTGTTGCAAATTCTTTCTCTTTCATATTTATTGTGTTAAGTATTCGGCAATTTTTTTGTGAAGCTTATAATTACATGCATTTGAAACAAATCCAAACTGCCCAATCGGATTAACTTCTAAAAATACATAGTTGTCTTTGGTTTTCACGATATCCAAGGAGCCACTATTTAAACCTATCTTTTGCATTAAAAGACGAATTTTATCTTCTAAGGTAGAAGGTAATTTATATGGAACACGTCTGTTCATATTTTCTCTGTTATATCTCCTGAAATCTACACTCGTCCGTTTATCCTTCTGAGAAAACATTGCCATGGAAAAGAGTTCACCATCAAGATAAAAAGTTCTAATTTCATACAACTTTTCTAATTTTTCCTGAAAATGTCCTACAAAGAAACGCTCCGGCAGGTCATTAATAAAGTCAATTTCAATTTTCTCTGTATAAGTTGCATAGGTGGAGTGTGTTTCTTTTATATCACATAAAAGCATATCATGCATTTTAGAAATTATCTCACTATTGCACTCGTTAAAGAAATTGATAAGTCTGGATTTGCTATTTGTTAAAATAGACTTGGGAATTACTATTCCGAGTTCTTTAGCAATCCTTAAAACTTCAAATTTATTGACATCAAACTTTAAAGCACCTAATATCTTTTCTGCTTTATACTTATATGTTAAATCATAAGAATTTATATTTTCAAGTTCACTATTACCACTTTGGATCATCCTTACTTCTAGTTCCGGATATTTATTTTTTTCTAAGAATAGAGTTTCCTGTATCATCCTGATAGGTAAAGGTTTTCTGCCGGGTCTTCTATACCATATTGATTTTGCCGGAATACTTTCGCTAATATCAATGTGGTAATCTTCATCCTTTGGCATTGCAAAATAATCGGTGTTTATTCTTTTTATTTCACCACTATACAAAGCAGAAATCCAGTCAATGACCAGATTGCTTGTAATATCATTGTCTTCTGTATAAATAACTATCATACTGTATTTATTTATTCATTACGCTGTTTGCAGAATCACAAATTCTGATGTAGTTTTCAATGGGATCTAAACCCATTGACTTTCTTCTCGCATTTACATTAGCAGAATCAATAAGATTTTCTATAAATGTTTTACCATTGCTTCGTATAGAAGGTTGCGTGCCATAAATCTGCTTTCTGTTATTCAGTAACTCAATTCTATCAGTCAGATAGGCAACCTGACTTTTTTCAGCGTTTCCTTTTTTTGCAGCTTCTTTCAGTATAGGGAGATATTTTTCCATTGTTTCTAATTTATTTGCATGCATGATAACAGCAAATAAGGCAGTGTTTGCATTCTCCCCTATTTTATCTTTCCCCAACCAACCTAAACTGTCGATTATTTTGGTTACGATTTCAATATTCTTTTCATCAATTGGGTTTTGCTTTATATAATCATAATCAGGCTCTCTGTATTTCTGATCTTCTGTTAAAGCTTTTTCCAAGGTCTTTTGTACTTCTGAGTAGTCTTCCTTTTTTTTGCATGAAAAACAGCAAACCATAACGGTTAATAAAATATGATATAATCTAATGCGCATCTGATTTTATGGGTTAAAAAAAGGATAAAAAAATTTTATCCTTCTTTGTATTAATTGTTAGTTATTATTACAATCTCTAATTAATATCATTAGACATTGCTGAACCTCCATTATACCAACGATCAGGAGGTGTCTGGTTGTTGTCGTGGTTGCCATCAGACATAAGTCCAGTTTGAATATCCTGAGAAGGTGATGTTACCCACCTCCACCGGAAATTTTTTCAAGTTTAACTCTGTCAAGTGCTGAATTTTGAAATTTTTGCATTAAAGCATCTTTTTTTCCATTTGTTTTCATAATAAATTAATTTAAACTATTTTGTGTCTTATTGACATTTCAAATATATCAGATACTATTGAAATAATTTCAAGGTTTTTATGTGAATTTTATGTGAATTTCAGCACATAAATAATATATTTGCAATAACCAAAAAACATAATTATGATAAAAAATAAGCTTATAAAAGCCCGTAAGGAAAAATACACTCAGGAAAGCATGGCTAAAATATTACATATGACACAGTCTCAATACCCAAAGAAGGGAAAAAGGAGAAATTAAAATTTCAGATGACGAATGGGAGCGTATGGCAAAAGCGCTGGATACTACAGTAGATGATATAAAGGAAGAGGATATTCCTCAAAGTATTATCAATAATTATGATAATAGTTCGGGAAGCTATTTTCCTCATATAAATAATAATTACAGTATTCCTGAATTCATCTTAAAAAATATGGAAGATTATATCAATCTTTTGAAAAATCAAATAGAAGAACTAAAAGAAGAAATTAGAAGTCTAAAATCATAAAATAATTTCGTTATTTTAACAATAAAAAACCTTTCAATTTCTTGAAAGGTTTTTATCAAATATCTTTTTCTGATTATTATCTGGCAATATTCACAGCTCTTGTTTCTCTGATTACTGTTACTTTTACCTGCCCCGGATAAGTCAGTTCATTCTGGATTTTCTCAGAGATGTCGTAAGAAAGCTGAGAAGCTACTTCGTCATTTACTTTTCCACTCTCTACCATTACTCTCAGTTCTCTACCTGCCTGGATGGCATAAGCACTAGATACTCCATCGAAGCTTAATGCTGCAGATTCAAGATCTTTTAATCTCTGAATATAAGATTCCAATACCTGTCTTCTTGCTCCCGGTCTAGCTCCAGAGATCGCATCAGCAACCTGAATGATCGGAGATAATAATGACTTCATTTCAATTTCGTCGTGGTGAGCTCCAATAGCATTTACTACTTCAGGGTTTTCACCGTATTTCTCAGCCCATTGCATTCCTAATAATGCGTGTGGTAATTCTGATTCCTGCTCAGGAACTTTACCGATATCGTGTAAAAGACCTGCTCTTTTTGCTAATTTTACGTTTAATCCTAATTCAGCAGCCATAGTTGCAGCAATGTTGGCTACTTCTCTCGAGTGCTGTAGTAAGTTTTGTCCGTAAGAAGAACGGTATTTCATTCTACCTACGATTTTGATCAGTTCAGGGTGTAATCCGTGGATTCCTAAATCAATGATGGTTCTCTTCCCTACTTCAATGATTTCCTCCTCAATCTGCTTTCTTGTTTTTTCTACCACTTCTTCAATTCTTGCCGGGTGAATTCTACCATCGGTTACCAATCTGTGTAGGGATAGTCTTGCAATTTCTCTTCTTACCGGATCAAAGCATGAAAGAAGAATAGCTTCAGGAGTATCATCAACGATAATTTCCACTCCGGTTACCGCTTCCAAAGCACGGATATTTCTACCTTCTCTACCGATAATTCTACCTTTTACTTCATCTGACTCGATGTTGAAAACGGATACTGAATTTTCGATTGCCTGCTCCGTTCCGATTCTCTGGATTGTCTGGATAACGATCTTTCTCGCTTCGTTTTTAGCATTCATCTGAGCTTCTTCCATGATGCTCTGAACATGTGCCTGTGCTCTTGTTTTGGCCTCTGCTCTCATGGTTTCTACCAATTCTGCTTTAGCTTCCTCAGCGGTGTAATTAGAGATTTTTTCAAGTATTTCTACTTTCTTGGCAGTAGCCGTATCTAATTCCTGCTGTTTTCTATCCAGAATCTCGTTCTTCTTGGCATAATCTGCAATTTGTCTGTCTAGATCTTTTTCAAGCTTCCCAGTCTTGCTAAGCTCGTCATTCAGTTTGTGTTCCTTGTCTTTGATTCTTTTCTCAACTTCCTGCATTTTCTTTTCGCGGGACTGAATATCAGCGTCATGCTGTGATTTCAGTTCCAGGAATTTTTCTTTAGCCTGAAGATTCTTTTCTTTCTTTATGGATTCAGCCTGTACATTAGCTTTTTCTATAAGGTTTTCGGCATTTTTCTTGGCATCATCTATGATGAATTTTGCTTTAGTATTCAGAGAACTTCTGGAAAAAAACATCCCCACGACAGCTCCGATTACCAAACAAACAACACCGACTATAACTTCTATCATAATTTATATTGAGTTTTAATTGTATTCATATTCTTGTTCAATAAAAAAAGCCCACAATAATCCAGAGATTGAGAGTAAACTCCTAATCAACACGATTTGAACTGATTTCCACTGTCTGTAATCCGGAAGCCCGGCACGCCATTCAATGGACATTTGTTCGGTAATTGTTTAGCGTTGAGTTTACCTTTAATGTGTTAGAATTATTGTAGGCAGTAATTTTCAGGAAAAAAAATCTATTTCCCGATTTCATTCAACGACTGATTAATCTGCTTTAACCTTTCGTTGGTAGAATTAATATTTTTTTCGTAGTTCAGAGAAACTACTTCCGCATTGGTTCCCAGTTTAAGGGCACACATTGCCAAAGCATCCTGTTTATCTCTTACATCGAAGTTTTGTTCAAAATCTTTAATCATATTCTCGATCTGCTTCCCTACTTTACGCAAAGTTTCTTCCTCTGCTGCCGGTACGTTCAGCGGATACACTCTTCCTGCAATGTTGACGGTTATTCTCCTTATCTCCATTATAATCCACTGTTTTGAAGCTGAGCAATACAGAAATCAATTTCTTTTACCAATCTGTTGATATGGTTTTTCATTAACCTATTGTGTTCAGGATTTCCTGATATTGCTGAATAAAGTTTTATATTTTTTTGTTCTTCTGCTAATACCTGATTCTTTCTTCTTTCCTCATCATATTTCTTCTTCAACTCTTCATGCTCAATACTTAATTCTTTTAAATTTTCCGTAAGATTTTTATAGTTCTTTTGCAGAGTCGAAATCTTTCTCTCTAATTCTGAAAAATTGTTTTCTAAATCTTGAAGCATTTCAGGTTTGTATATTCTAACTAAAAGCAAAAATAAAAAAATAATAACACTAACAAAAATAAAACACTCTATATTTTGATATAACAATAAAAAAGGAGGTGCCAGCGCACCTCCTGTGTATTTTTCATTGAAATATTTTTTATTCAAATTTCAGAACGAACATTACTGCCCTTGTCTGCAATGTAGAGATTGCAGATGACCAGTAAGGAGGTGTAGTAGCGTTATCCGCCACTTTTTCATTGTTCATGAAGAATGTTCCTCTTACGGCAGGAGTCAGTTTAAATTTGTTGAAATAAAACTGGATTCCCATTTCTGCAGACCATGCAAAGTTGTGCGTAGTAGATCTGTAGATTCCCTGCATGTTGTCGTCTGTAGAAGTTGCATTAGACTGAAGGTTTACAACGTAATTCACCCCTGCTGCAACATAAGGTCTTGAGTTGTACCATCTCTGGCCGTGAAGCTCCAAAAGAACCGGAATATCGATCAACGTAGATTTAATTTCTCTTACTTTATCCTTTTCCTGTAAAGGGAATGGCATAAAAGGATCATTCGTTAAAGAACCCCCTGCATATATGTCATTGGATTGAGTATTAAAAGTCAACTGTCTTTGTGCAAACTGTAAACCTGGTTCTATTCTCACGTCAAGATAGTCATTCAGTCTCCATTTTGCAATAAGCCCGGCACCAAAACTATAGCTTTCCTTAGAGGTAACAAGGTTTTCATTATCATTCATCCCGTATTTCGGATGTAAAACAATGCGGTAATCCAGTCTGTTCCCGTTCAAATAAAACCCCCAACTGAATTTCTGTTCGTCGAAATCTTCCAACTTGTCCATTCTGTTTCGGGTTCTGAATTGCGCGTTTGCAAAAACGGCAACATTTACTGAGGTTAAAACCAGTGCTTTTAATAGAAATTTATTCATAGGTTACTTTGTTGCTTTATAAATTGTGGCTATACCTAAACTTAATTTTTTATATTCAACTTTCTTAAATCCCGTATCTAAAAGAATTTGCTTCATCTTCTCCCCGAAAGGAAAAGCATTTACAGAATCCGGAAGGTATGTGTACGCCCTATTATCCTTAGAAACCAATCTGCCGATGGCAGGCAATATATTTTTGAAATAAAACATATAAAATGGTCCCATGAAACCCTCAACCTTTGAAAACTCCAGTATATAAACACTTTTGTTATCTTTAACTACTCTTCTTAACTCTGCCAAACCTTTGGTAAGGTTTTCAAAATTCCTTACTCCAAATGCAACGGAAACAGCATCAAATCTATTGTCCTCGAAGGGTAAATTTTCTGCATCTCCTTTTTGCATGGAAATTTTGCCGTCTAATTTAAGTTTTTTTATTTTAATAACGCCAACATTCAGCATTTGTTGTGATAAATCTAATCCAACTACTTTAGAACCGGTTCCTTTTTCAATAGTAATTGCCAGATCTCCTGTTCCTGTAGCCACATCCAGCACTTCCTGCGGATTATCATTTTTCATCCATTTTACCAGTTTATTTCTCCATAAAACGTCAATTTTCATGGATAAAACATGGTTCAGAAGGTCATACTTCGGTGCAATGTTGTCGAACATATCCTCTACCTGGCTCTTTTTGGTAGCCTCTGAATTGTAGGGAGTAACTTTGGTGATATCTTTTGTCAAAACTTAAAACTTGTAATATTCTTTGTAATAATTTAGGTAATCCTGCTTTCTGAAGATTTTGGATCGTGATTCCACTTTCTGGATATTTTTGATCACTTTGTCATAGTCTTCATCTACATTGTAATAAAAATCTTCTGTGTAAAGCTTATTGAAGCGTCTTGCTCCTCCGTAATAATCCTTTCCGTCGATAACCGTTTTATCAAGTGCTGTCAGCAACGAATCTTTTTTAAGATTATATCCGTAATACTGATCATTTACGTAGTAATCCTGATGGGTAATATTAATCAGACCACGAAGTTTATTCACTTCAAATGCCGAATCGTAAAGCATTTTCTTGTTCTGATCAAAAACCTGAATAGAGTTTTTCCCTTTATTCAAATCCACATGCACATACTGCCCCGCAGAAATAATTCCTTCAGATCCGTTATTGATCTTAAAATAATACGTATTCGGGGTAGGATTATCTACAACATAATAATTCTTCTTGGCTAAAAAAAGGAAGTAGATCCCAAAGGCAACGATAAACGCCACAGCTGCAATAAGTAAGCCTTTTAAGGACGAGTTGTTTTTCATAGATTGTAAAGTACAATTTTTGCAAATTTAATAATATTTTTAATTCTCCGTTATTAATATTAATTATTAACTTTGCATCTTTAAAAAAATCATATAAACGAATGCCGAATACGATCATTATTGGCTCTGGATGTTATATTCCGAACAGAGTTATTGGTAGAGATTACTTCATGAATTCCGAGTTTTACACTGAAGACGGGGTAAAGATTGAAAAGCCTGTGGAAGAGACCATTGCGAAATTTGTAGAGATTACAGAAATCGAAAACAGGAGATTCATTGAGGATGATCTTTCCAACTCACAAATCGGTTATGAAGCTGCAAAAATTGCCCTTGAGGACGCAAAAGTAGACGGCGAAGACCTGGATTATATTATTTATGCAAGCAATTTCGGGGAAGTTACTGAACACGGATATGCTGATTTTATGCCTACAATGGCAGCGAGAGTGAAGAATAAACTGGGAATCAAAAACAGAAAATGCGTAACCTATGATATGCTTTTCGGATGCCCGGGATGGGTAGAAGCAATGATTTTAGCTGATAACCTTATTAAAGCTAAGGTAGCCAAAACCATTCTTGTTATCGGAGGAGAAACTTTAAGCAGAGTAACAGATCCGCATGACAGAAACAGAATGATCTTTGCAGACGGTGCAGGAGCTGTAGTGGTAAAAGCTACGGATGAAGAGAATGTTGGAATTATTGCCCACAATACAATTTGTGATAACGGACCGGAATTAAACTATCTTGAAAACGCTCCTTCCATCAATAAAGAAGTAGATCAGAGACGCCTGTATGTAAGAATGTTAGGAAGAAAAATCTACGAATACGCTCTAAAAAACGTACCGGTTGCCATCAAGGATACCATTACTGATGCCGGTCTTTCTATTGAAGATATAGACAAAATCTTAATTCACCAGGCCAATGCTAAAATGGATTATGCAATGATTGAAAGACTTCATAAGCTTTATGACGTGAAAGAATACGATCATGCCATCTCTCCTATGACTATTCAGGATTTCGGAAACACTTCCGTGGCAACGATTCCTACCATGTATGATTTAATAATTAAAGGAAAAATGGAGGGTCAATCGTTTAAAGATAATGGTAACATTGTGATGACTTCGGTAGGTGCCGGAATGAACATCAATGCTATCGTTTATAGATTTCCCAAAAAGTAATATTAAACCATTAAAAATATAAAAGCACAGGGAAGTTTATTCTTTGTGCTTTTTTTGATCAGAACATGCAAAAGAATTTTTTAATCATTGCTGCAATCTTCCTTTTTCTGGAAGTGTACATTTATCAGGCCGTCAAAACACTTACCGATAATTTCTGGATCAGAATCGGATACTGGGTCATATCTTTAGTTGTGTATGGAATTTTCGCGTATGAAGTTACCCACTACCAAAGATCAGACAGAAGTATGGTAAGAGCTCAGATCATGATTTCGTTATTTTTAATCTTCATCCTTCCAAAGATCTTTATCGTTTTATTTTTATTGATTGATGATATTGTCCGAACGGGCGGTTACCTGATCGGTTTCGCCAAGCCATCGGAAAATTTCTTCCCGGAAAGAAGAAAGTTCCTGAGTCTGGTTGGATTGGGAATGAGCGGCGTTCTTTCCGCTCTTTTCATAGACGGAATTACATTTGGAAAGTACAGGCATAAGGTAAGAAGGGTAAGAGTAAATTTCGCCAACCTTCCGAAAAGTTTTAAAGGATACAAAATCATCCAGATTTCTGATGTCCACAGCGGTAGTTTCTCTGACCCCGGCAAATTAGAGCATGCTATTGAGCTGATTAATGAGCAGAAGCCGGATCTGGTATTATTTACCGGGGATATGGTGAATAACGTTGCTGATGAATTCAAACCTTTTATTCCCTTATTTTCAAAAATCCAGGCTAAGGACGGCAAGTTTGCGGTATTGGGAAACCACGATTACGGAGATTATGTAAGCTGGGAATCACCTGCAGCTAAAAAAGAAAACCTTGACACCTTAATTGGCTATGAAAAACAAGCTGGTTTTGATATGCTTCGAAATGAGCACAGAGTGATTGAAAAAAACGGTGAAAAATTGTATATCCTAGGTGTTGATAACTGGGGATTGAAGCCATTCCCACAATTCGGAAAGATTGATGATGCTTTACAAGGCGTACCGGAATCTGCCACTAAGATTTTAATGAGCCACGACCCTACCCACTTTGATTATGTGGTAAAAAAACACCCTGCAAACATTCACCTGACACTTTCGGGACACACGCACGGGATGCAGTTTGGTTTAGATCTTAAGAATGTAAAATGGTCACCGGTACAATACAAATATCCAAAGTGGGCCGATTTATACGAAAGTGAAGGAAAACTGCTGTATGTCAACAGAGGATTCGGAGTATTGGGCTATCCGGGAAGAGTAGGTGTATTGCCGGAGATTACGCTTTTTGAGCTGAGCTAGTGAAGTTCAAAGTTCAAAGTTTAAAGTTTAATGTTAGAGGTTTAGAAATTGAGTATTGTTGAACCTGTGAAATAGTTCTCCCTAATCCCTTTAACCTAATAGCTGCTACCTAACACCTAATATCTGCAACCTATCACCTGCAACCTAAAAAATATAATCTTTCATACGGGAAGTGGCCATTTCCCTGTCATTGAGAAAAGTAAGGAGGGCATCTAATTTGTCCTCCATTTTTTTGCCCGAAAATAAACTCCGGTAAAAAGGAATATCAAAACGGTATTTCTTGAAATCCGTAAACTGCCATGTATTCAGGTAGATCAGCACAAATTCTTCATTCTGCAAAGTTTCCAGTACCATATTCTGATAGTACTTCATCGGCAGAATCTGAAATACAAAATCATTATAGGGAAGCTGACTGTACGGAGAAATACTTTCCGGGACAATGCTCAATCCGTCTTCTTCTGTAATTTCGGTATCTCTTTTGAGCCTTTTGAAAGGAAAAAGAATATTGGCATTATCGATATTGGAGACATAATTGAATTCCATCATCTTCAAAATTTCCTGGGAAACCTTTACATCTTTCTGACGGATTCCTCTGATCTGTTTTTCCAGAAGATCCTGAATATTCTTCTTGGCATTTTCAATTTCGTCCGGATTTGACCCTTTGTTATAAAAAGCAATTTCATGCCCTTTGGATGAAATTGCTTTTATTAAATGATGAAGTTTTTCAGTAAGAGAAACCTCTACAAAAAAACTTGATTTGACATCATGAATATCTAAAATTCTCAGAATCGCTCTGGTATTATCTTCAGTGATTTTTAATCGCTCTTCATCAGAAATTTGAGAGCCGTTTTTTACTCTGGCTTCAATACAAGTGATGTTAAAAGTCAACAATACCATTTAAATTAAAATTTATATAAATTTTATAAAATATTAAAAATCAGATGTTAAAGATATTTTTAATTAAAGCATTACTTTATATTATTAATCCTTTGCTAATTTTACCTTCAGATTCTTAATCATATCTTTTGTCATCTCAGAAATTCCGAAATCATACGTCAGACCCCAGTCTTTTTTAGCTACGGAATCGTCAATGGATGCCGGCCATGAATCTGCAATTGCCTGTCTGAAATCCGGGTTATAATCGATCGTAAAATCCGGAATTTCTTTTGTGATTTCTTCTGCCAGTTCTTTGGGAGTAAATGACATTCCGCCCAAATTATAAGAAGAACGAACCGTTAAACTTTCTTTAGGAGCCTCCATCAGTTTCAAGGTTGCATTGATAGCATCATCCATATACAACATCGGCATTCCTGTATTCTCCGAAATGAAACTTGTATACTTTCCGTCTTCAATTGCTTTGTAGAAAATCTCAACGGCATAGTCGGTTGTTCCACCTCCCGCCGGAGTCTTCCATGAGATCAATCCCGGATATCTGATACTTCTTACATCCACACCATATTTATCGAAATAGTACTCACACCACTTCTCCCCTGCCATTTTAGAGATTCCGTAAACAGTTGTTGGATTCAATACCACATCCTGTCCTACGTCATGCTTTGGAATTCCTTTTCCAAATACAGCGATTGAACTTGGCCAGAAGATCTTTTTAAGGAGTCCTTCTTTCGCCATTTCACAAAAATGAAGCAGTGGTTCAAGATTCAGCTTCCACGCAAAAATAGGCTGCTTTTCCGAAGTCCCGGATAAAAGCGAAGCAAGGTGGTACACTGTCGTAATATCGTAATCTTTGATCACCTGTCTTACCAACTGGGTATTGGTAACATCCATTCTTTCATAGTGTCCGGCAGAGGTAATTCCTTCCTGCCATCTATCCAATCCTGAGGCAACTACGTTTTCCGCTCCGTGGATTTCAACAAGTCTGTTCGTTAATTCGGTACCAATTTGTCCCAAGGCACCTGTAATCAGTATTCTTTCCGTATAGGATTCCATTTTTCAGATTTTTTTTAGAATTGTACAAAAGTAAAAAAAACATGTCAACCATAATAAAAAAGGTATACTTTCGTACACCTTTTTATATTCCTGAAATTTGTAATTAAAAAGTAAGATTTACTCTGGCAAAAAGAAATCTGCCATTCATCCCGAACTGAGAAACATTTCTCGAGTATACAAACTGATTCTGATTAGAAAGATCGATAGTAGATGTATTGACATACACAAGGTTACCGGAAGCATCCAGAGAAGGAGTTTTTACCGCTGCCGGGCCGTAGTTTTTATCAGGATAAATATCAAACAAATTATTCGCCCCGATTGTCAGTTTAAAGTTTTTATTAAAATTATATCCAACAGACAGGTCGGTAATTATTTTTCCTCCCCAAACCGGATGTTCAGTAGCGACAGCCTGGCCGTTAATGATTTCTCCGCTTACAATTCCGTCCCCGTTAGCATCCATCGTATTAGGGTCGGTAACTTTCCCGAAATAAACATTTCTTAGCAGCACACTGAATTTATTAATCTCCAGAGCATTATTCAGGGAAGCTTTAAACCTTGGAATAGCTTCTTCAAGGTAAACACGGCTGGATTCCGAATAATACCTGTTGATCTGCCCTGCATTGATTAAAATATCAGATCCATGTATATCACCTATTCTGTTCGTCTTTGACACCGTAACTGCAAAATCAGAATTCAAAGCTACCGCCTGAGAAAACCTTGCTTTATGTGAAATCACCCCTTCAATACCCTTAGTCTGAGTATCAATCGCATTTGCGAAGAAAGTGGCAGCATTTGCATTGGCTTTATCAAAGGCTGTCTGTAATTTAGCAAGATCACTTCCCGCCGGATAGGTTCCTGACGGTCTTGAAAACTGATCTGTTAAGACCACCCTGTTTTTAATCTTAATATAATAACCGTCTACTGTGAATGTAAGATTCGCCTGTGGAATCTTAGCCGTAAAACCGGCAGAATAACTCACCGACTCTTCCTGTTTCAATTGTGGAATTCCAAGAATACGTGCTACATCGGAATCATTAGAAAACGTACCTACTTCATATGCTGTTCCGCCCACAAACTGTGTCGCTGTAGCATTAAAATAAATCTGCTGTAAGGAAGGAGCTCTGAATCCTGTGGAATGTGCCGCCCGCAGATTGATATGATCCGTCAGCTTATATCTTGTTGCCAGCTTATAGTTGAATGTAGAACCAAAGTCTGAATAGTTTTCATATCTCAAAGCAGCACTCACCAACCATTTATCCGTAACATCCAGCTCCGTATCCACATAAGCAGCTACGGAATATCTTCCTTTATTTAAAGCATTTTCAGGACGAAAACCAGGGAATACCTGTGATCCTCCGGGCCTTGTGTTTCCAAAGAAATCAGTAGGCTTTAGTGCAGTAGCTGTTGCAGGGTTCTGAATCTTCCCATTAATATCATAAAGAGCCCATGAGGCTTCCTCGCCATTTTCTATTTTGTATTTTTCAAACCTCATTTCTCCTCCAAAGGCAATATTAAATCCTTTTAACCAGTCTAACTTTGTATCGAAATCTGCATTGATGGTATTTTGAGAGAACCCCAAACCTCCTGCATTAAACTCTCTTTTACCAGGATACAGCATGGATGCATTGGCTGTATTTTTTATTGTATAGTCAAAAGTATTGCTTCCGTAAGTGTTACTGATATCATAATTAATATTTCCTAATTTTCCTTTAAACCCTGCTGCAAAAGAGAGGTCTATAACATCAGAAGCAATTTCCGGTAAAAAACCATTAGGATATATTGACGTTGAAGTTCTGTTTTGATTAGGCCTTCTGTAAAACCCTGCTGCATTTCCTGCTCTGTAGGAGATTCCTCCAAAAGCATATCCGCGGACTGTTGAGGACAGATCAAATTCGGAGTTCATAAAAAACTGACCGGATCCTAACTTGGACTGCCCCACCCTCATATTAAAGTCGTCTCTTGTTAACCCTCTGTAGGCAAGTTCATTTTCAGTTACATCACCCTTCAGTAGGTTCTGCAGGGCTGTAATTGTATTTGCTGACTGAATATCAGCCTGCTGTGCTGCAGTAAAATAATTTACATGCGGAGCATACTGATGTATATAATCTATGATTTGCTGCGTATTGGAAGTGTTATTGATATTCCCGAAAAGAGAAGAAATATTCACTCCATTTTCTAATGCCCTTTGCTCAATAGCATTATATGCATTAAAAATATCGCCTGTCGCCGACTTGGCTCTTCTGGTATCATTTCTGTTCAGAAAGCTTGCCGTAAAATTGACGAACCCATTATTACCAATTTTAGTTCCGTAATTAAGATCAAGCTGATATTTCTCTCCATCCCATCCTCCGGTATGATCATTAGCTCCTTTCGAATTAAATCCACCTCCCATAATTGCTGCGGTAAATGCATTGGTATTTTTCTTCATGATCACATTAATAACTCCGGCAATTGCATCAGAGCCGTATTGTGCTGAAGCCCCATCCCTCAATACTTCCAGCCTCTCAATAGCAAAAGCAGGAATAGCATTCAGATCGGTCCCTACAGACCCTCTACCCGGAGAACCGTTGATATTAACCAGTGATGAAGTATGCCTTCTTTTTCCATTAAGTAAAACAAGTACCTGATCCGGCCCGAGCCCTCTCAATTGAGCTGGATCAACATGATCCGTACCATCTGCTACAGTTGTTGAATTGGAAGTAAAAGACGGCGCAGCATAGTTTAAGATCTGATTAAGATCGGTTTGCGGACTTAGCACAGATTGTGATCCAATATTGATAACATCCACAGGAACGGGTGTATCGGTTGCAACTCGGCTTTTATTTCTGGATCCTACAGTAATTTTAACTTCATCTACTGCCTTTACTTTTATAGAATCTTTCGTTTGTGCATTTAGGCTGGCTGACACAAAGACCAAGGTTCCCAAAAAGATAATTTTCTGGTAATTTTTTTTCATGTATTTTTTTTTCAAATGTAATGATTCAAATTTTAAAAAATGAAAACAATATCATAAAAAATCTAAATTAATTAAATATCATATAATAAAAATAAATAAATAAACATATAAAAAGAATAAAATTTAAAAAATATTAACAAATACAAAAAGTAAAGTATAATTTTCATATTCCTAATAAAAACAGCCATTGACACAAAAAATTCAATAATTTTGTTGTAAGAAAAAACAATCATATGAAGAAGATTTTAATTGCTTCGATGCTTTTGGCTGCACAGCTCAGCTGGGCACAATTTACTGACATCAATATTATCAAAGAAGTACAGGTAAAAAAGAAAGGTGTTGTAGTCTCTGCACATCCGCTAGCCAGTGAAGCAGGAGCCAAAATCTTAAAGATGGGCGGAAATGCCTACGATGCTGTTACCGCAACACAATATGCCCTTGCTGTGGTGTATCCGCAGGCCGGAAACATCGGTGGCGGAGGATTTCTGGTAGGTGTAAAAAATAATGGTGAAAAATTCACACTGGATTACAGGGAAACAGCTCCGAAAAAGGCTTCCCGTGATATGTATATTGATAAAAAAGGAAAGGCAGATACAGATTTATCCCAGAACGGCAGACTTGCAGTAGGCATCCCGGGAAGCGTAGCAGGATTTTTTGCTACGTTGAAATACTGTAAACTTCCTATGGAAAAGATTATTCAGCCCGCCATTGATCTTGCTGAAAAAGGATTTGCCATCACAGACAAAGAAGCGGAAATGCTGAATAACCAGAGGGAAAAATTTCAGAAACATAATAAATCTTCCATCATTTTTGTAAAAGATACCCCATGGAAAGCCGGAGATCTATTGGTTCAAAAAGATTTAGCTGAAACTTTGAAACTGATCCAGAAACAGGGAGCTAAAGGTTTTTATGAAGGAAAAACAGCTGAACTTTTAGTAGCTGAAATGAAAAGAGGGAACGGAATCATCACATTGGAAGATCTTAAAAACTATAAAGTTGCTGAGAGAAAAGCATTGGAATTTGATTACAAAGGAAACGATGTTGTCACTATGCCTTTACCATCAAGCGGCGGAGTGCTACTTGCCCAGATGCTCAGAATGGCCAGTTTTGAAAACCTTGAAAAATATCAGCAGAACTCAACAAAAGCAGTTCAGATCATGGCTGAAGCGGAAAGAAGAGCATTCGCAGACAGGGCTGAATATATGGGTGACCCGGATTTTATTCAGGACAAGACCTCTTACCTGATCTCTGATGATTATCTGAAAGGAAGATGGAAAAGTTTTAGTTTTGACCAAGCGACACCAAGTGCAGAAGTCGGTAAAATCATAGCACAACCGAAAGAATCGATGCAGACTACACATATTTCCGTATTGGATAAGGATGGAAATGCAGCTTCTGTAACCACGACTCTTAACGGATATTACGGAAGTAAAGTTTTAGTTTCGGGAGCAGGATTCTTTTTAAATAATGAGATGGATGACTTTTCAATCAAACCCGGAGTCCCGAATATGTTCGGGGCTGTGGGTGGAGAGGCCAATTCAATACAGCCCAACAAGAGAATGCTTTCTTCAATGACGCCAACGATTATTCTTAAGAATGGAAAACCTTTTATGGTTGTGGGAACTCCCGGAGGTACTACAATACCGACTTCAGTATACCAATCCATTGTGAATGTGGTTGATTTTAAATTGAATGCAAACATGTCGGTCAATGCACCAAAATTCCACCACCAGTGGCTTCCTGAAACCATAACGGTTGAAAATAATTTTCCGGAAAGTACTATTTCTGAACTGAAAAGCAAGAATTATGTCATTGAAAAGACGAAGTACATCGGAAAAACAGAAATGATTGTTCTTGATGAAAACGGAAATATTCATGCTGTGGCAGACGGCCGTGGAGATGATTCTGTAGCAGTGGAATAAACTATATACTAATATATTAAAATAGAGTCAGGGCTTCATTCTTCGAATGAAGCCCTGACTTTGTAATCAATCTATCAAATAAGCTCAACAGATTCTTTTGAATGACTTTTGTCATGTTTTCAGATAAATTTTCTTAATTTTCGCCCTTAAAAAAACAAAACGACTGTTCTTTGAAAGCAAAAAAAATACACAATCAGCTTTATTTTCAGGTAATTATCGCCATCATTGCGGGTATTCTTCTTGGGAAATTTTACCCTGAATTGGGAGAAAAGATGAAACCATTGGGGGATGGATTCATCAAATTGGTAAAAATGATTATCGCTCCGGTAATTTTTATAACCCTTACTTTAGGAATTGCCCACATGACCGATTTGAAAAAAGTAGGCAGAATTGCAATCAAGGCAATGATCTATTTTTTTACCTTTTCAACCCTTGCTCTTATCATCGGATTAGTGGTAGGAAATATTCTGCAGCCGGGACATGGTTTGAACATTGATCCTGCTACCCTTTCGGGTGACGTTTCACAATACCAGGCAAAAGCTCATGAATCTACTCTTACGGGTTTTATTATGAATATTATTCCGGAGACTTTATTCAGCCCTTTGGTGGGTGATAATATCCTGCAGGTTCTTCTGGTGGCTATTTTAATGGGAGTTGCTTTGGTTTTAACAAAAGAAAAGAGCCAGAAAGTAACCGATTTTCTACAGGATCTGTCAACTCCGGTATTTAAAATCGTCCATATGCTCATGAAACTTGCCCCGATAGGAGCTTTCGGTGCTATGGCCTTTACCATCGGAAAATATGGACTTCACTCTGTACTGAATCTAATATTCCTGGTAGGTACCTTTTATATTACATCTATCCTTTTTGTTGTTATTGTATTGGGAGCAGTATCATGGTATAATGGATTCAATATATTCAAACTTCTTTTTTATCTTAAGGAAGAGCTTCTTCTCGTTCTGGGCACAAGCTCTTCAGAGTCTGCCCTGCCGGGAATTATGGAAAAACTTGAAAAAGCCGGCTGCTCACGGGCAATTGTAGGCCTTGTAGTTCCTACCGGATATTCTTTCAATCTTGACGGAACAAATATTTATATGACACTGGCCTCTCTCTTTATTGCACAGGCATTAAATATTCACCTTCCTCTCGAAAAGCAACTGATGCTTCTTTTGGTAGCCATGTTAAGTTCAAAAGGTGCAGCTGGTGTCACAGGTGCCGGATTTGTTACACTTGCAGCAACACTTGCCGTAGTTCCTGAAATTCCGATTGCAGGAATGACTTTAATTCTTGGAATTGATAAGTTCATGAGCGAATGCAGAGCTTTAACCAATGTCATTGGAAATTCAGTGGCTACAGTTGTAGTAGCCAACTGGGAAAAACAACTTGATAAAAAACAGCTTCAATACTGTCTGGAACATCCGGCTGAAGTGGAAAAGAAATTGGAAGTGTAGATAGATGGCAGATGGCAGGGGAATAGGGATAGAATTCAAAGTTCAAGGTTTAATGTTGTGTGTAAAATATCACCCGAAACAGATTAACCCACACCAGTAACTGGCTTTAAATCAAAATATTCAAACTTGAAGGCTGTACTTTAACATGAATTGGTGATTTTATCTTATTGAATTCACCGTCAAGATGCCAGTTTTTCGTATTGACTTTAAATGATATTTCAGAGACCGGAAGATAGGTCACATACTCATCATCTTTCAGTCTTTTGGTAAACATTCTGAAAGCAAACAGCGCAGAATACGTCAAAGGAAATTTTTTTACTAAAACCATATCAACCAGCCCGTCACTTTTACTGGCTTTTGGTGCAATATAGGCGTTGTTACCAAACTGCCGGGTATTGGCAATGTTCATCATCAGATATCTTCCGTTATACTGCTGATATTCCTCATCAAAAAACTTCACTTTGATCGGCTTGTAATTGAAAAAGGTTTTCAGAGAAACTTTGATATAGTTTTTGAATCCACGGCTTGTTTTTTCAAACTCTTTAACCACTTTACCGTCAAAACCTGTTCCCGAAACATTGATGGAAAGCCTGTCGTTCACGGTAAATGTATCGATCTTCCTGGAATTTTTTGCTTTTATTTTTTCTAAAAGTTCGTCCAGATTTTTACTGAATTGTGTTTCATTGGAAAAACCGTTTCCTGAACCAGCGGGGAAAATTGCGAGAATTTTCTCTGTATTAATAAGGTTCCTGGCCACTGTAGAAATGGTACCATCCCCTCCTATTGCCACAAAAATATCTACCTTTCCGAAGTGAGACTGGATAAATTCATCTGTCCCGGGAATAGATTCTGAAACGTAATACAGAGGATTGTTAACCTTTGCTTTAAGTTCGTTCAAAAACGGCTGATAGTTTTTTTTGGCCGAAAAAGGATTGATAATAAAAGCTACTTTGTCCATTACAGCAAAATTAAAAAATGCTTCCTAAACTGGAAGCATTAATTTACTTAATTTTCATTCTTTCTTTAAATTCTGCATTTAATGTGCCTTTCAGGTCTTCCCATGAAACCGGAATGGTAATATCTCCGGCAGCGAATGCAGCAATTTCATAAGGACTGTAGTGAAAATACAGGTTTTTATCATCAAAATAAAAGTTATCAGATGCCGGAATTTTATCCACTAAAAGCATTTCTGAGTTTTTCACTTCTCCGTCACCATCCATCGTACCACTATTCATTTTATCGATATTTTTCATTAGAATGGCTTCAATTTTATTTTTAGGCATTGAAGTAATGTCTGTCAATTCTAATTTTTTACTGTTTTTGAGATCAAAAACCCTTTCGGAAAATCCGTAATTATCATGTGCTCCACCTTCATATCCGCTTCCCACGTATTGGATATGCATATACCCGTTTGTGTTGGAAATAAGATTCATATGTGAGCTTGAATACCAGTTTTGAGCATAAGTGACATCTGAAGCCCAGTCTTGATTATCATTTTTTACAGAATTGAAATAACTATTTTTTTCATTGTCCAGATAAGCCTGAAGACCGGCTTTGGAAAAGTCTTTAATTTTTTCATTCTGAAAATAGATGCTGTCCAGTAGTTTTTTATCTTTTAAAGAAGGAAAAACCAATAGTTTTGAAGTGTAGCTCACTTTTAAGGAGTCTGTAATTTTTGTAGAGTCATTGATTTTCACAGAGTCCACTACAAATTCTTCAGTCGCTTTATTTTCTGTTTTTTCTGCTTGCTCTGCCTTTTCATTTTTTTTACAGGCCGTAACTGCCAGGAAAGAAGATAATGCTATAACAGCAATCGTATTTTTCATAATTTATTTTTTGAGTATATATACAAAAACCATTCAAAAGATGAATGGTTTTGGAAAAAAATATATTTTTTTACTCAGATCACGTCGAACATTACTTTTTAACAAGACTGATTACCTGATTTTCAAATTTCGAAGCAACGCCCCAGATTTGTTTAAATGCAGGATAATACTCTTTCGGATAATCTGAACTGTTAATTTTTGTAGTGGTTGTTACCTCCAGCTTATTTCCTTTTTGTACGATAGAATAGGTATATTCTATTTCTTTATCTTCTGTAACAATCTTTTTTTCTTTAGGCATTTCCTCAATCACATATCCTTCCGGAATTTCAAGAGTTACTTTTTTTACTTTCGTGATCGGTGATCCAAAATCGATAGGATATTGTCTTACTTCCGTCTGATCAAATTCATTGGAACTTTTGTTTAAAAACAGCATAGGATTAATGATCATTTTCTTTCCTACTCTGTCAATCAGGTTGGGAGAAGAGAATTTCATACTGCTTTCAAAGTCTCCATTTTCTAAGACTTTTGAATCGATATCCGTAAAGTCCATGGAGAAGTTTTCCTTGTACTGTTTTTTGTATTTCTCGGCATTATCGTCATAGCTGTCTTTTACATACATTGCGTAGGCGCCGGTATCTCTGTCAGAATACGTTCCTGAAATACTTCCGTCATCATTGATTTTACCATTGACTGTAAGGAAAGTATTACTTGACTTCACATTGGCCATTTGAATCAGAAGAGTCTTGTTTTTGGTGACTAAAATTCCATATTGATTCCAGTTTTTAAGAGGAATTTCATCCAGAGAAGATTGTTTTGAGGTGGCATCATAGATATGCAGCTGATCATCGATACTGATCGCTGCTAATACAAAATTCATATTGGAAATATTAGGCGAAACCAGGTTGATTAACCCGTTTTCCACTGTAGAAATTACCAACGGATCAGCTTTAAGACCTGCTTCGCGAAGCATCATCACAAGAAAAAGATTGATTTCTGCAGCGTTCCCAACTTTAGTTTCCAACAGTTTCCTGATGCCATCTTCTGTGTAGATTCCTTTATCTTTATTCCAGGTAAAGGTCTTTTGAACATAGGAAAAAATAGCATTTGCCTTTTCAAGATCCGTTTTCATTTCTGAAATTCCTGCCGGCATATTTTCTTTTGCCAGTTTTGTTCTTTTCAGTTCTCCTCCAAAATCTTCACTTTCATACAATCTCTTTCCAATCTGATCCCATGAGGAAGAATACAGCTTAAGCTCTCCGAAATTTGTAGAATTCAGCTCAGCACTGATTTTTGTTCTGAAGTTTCTGTCATTTCTTACAAATTTTTCAGTTTTAAAGCCTTTCAGATTTTCATAAGCAAATCTGTAGGTTCTGTATTGTGCACCATATAGGTATCTTTCCTCCATTTCTCTGTACTTAGGAGTAATTCCCCCTGTATAATTTACGTTATATGACATATTAATTGGAGTATCAAAAACGTATTCTGTATTCAGAGAAGGCGTGTCGGATTCTATCAATACTTCAGGAATCATAAATCTGAACGGAGATACAATTTCATATTGATACTCCAGGATTGATCCATTTTTCACACCTGGGAATGCAAATTTTGTGAGAGTAACATATTTATTCTCTTTGCTTTTATATTGAGAACTCTTTTCTACTTTTACAGGAACAGAATTTCCATTTTCAAGATTATAGGTAAAAGCCTTGAATTTACCCAGTGATTCTCTGTTTGAACCGATATTATAGATAGGGATTTCGAGATTCAGCCAATCTTCAGCTTTATCTTTATCATAAATCTTAACTCTGTAAAAATATCTTTTATGCAGATTACCGGTATTGTTATCGATCATAAAATAAGCAGATTTATACAAGATCTCTGCAGGAGCATTTTCATCCAGTAATGATTTGGTTTTAGATAAATCTGCATCATTAAATTTCGGAGGATTCAGAAATTCATATTTCTTCTGAGCATTTACCAGTATTGTGCCGGCTGAGCAAAGAAGCAATATTATTATTTTTTTCATGGTTATATTTTTGTTATTAAAATTTTTGAATTATCCATATTCAGGATCTTTTTTCTGAAACTGATATAGTCATTGTACTTTTCCTTTGGATACAGCCCTTTATTAATCTGTATTTTTCTGATCACTTTTACCTGATCATCACTTTTAACAAAGCTTAGCTTATAAGATCCGAACTCGGAAGTAATGGTTGCGTTATCCGGAATTTCATCAACTTTATATCCTAAAGGAAGCACAAAGGCAATTTCATATTCATCCTCATAAGACATGCCTACTTCAAAAGGAAGCTCACGGTTTTCATCAGTTTTAAAGACTGCATCATTAAAAATAGGCACAGATCGGAACAATAGGCTGTTTCCTGCTTTTTTAGAGAAATTATTGGTTTTAAAATCCAGATCATAGGTAATAACGGCATTGTCTCTGTCGTTATTAAAATTTTTCATTTCAACTTTTTCAAAGTTCAGGATATTAAACCTTTCTTTAACTGCATCATTCTTTTCTTTAGGATTAAGGTTGGCAAATCTCAGATTATCATCATATTGATTTCCGGTATAAGAAAAGTTACCGGTGCCGATAATACTGTTATCCTCATTAAGATTAACTCTCAATGTTTGTTTTTCTTTATTCTGTTCAGCTTTATACACCGGTGTATTGATCAGTTCGATTCCTTTCGGAGTTACAGCAAGTACATTTCTGTCGGTAGTACTGTAATTTAAATGGTTAAAAGCAATTTGCTGAGAGGTATTTTCAAGCCATATATTTCCTTTTTCTGTTGGAACCATAAGAATAATATGATTTCCTCCCATAGAAGGAAATTCGGGATCAAAAGAAACCTGTGACCGACTGGAAGTAATAATACAATAGTTGGAAGGAATCCCTGCTTCATTCAGAAGAACTTTCATATAATTCGTAAGCCCCTTGCAATCTCCATAGCCTTTTTTCTGAACCTCATCCGGCATCATAGGCTGCCATCCCCCTATTCCCAAAGCCACAGCAATATATCGGCTTTTGTTCTGCATGTACTGATAAATTTTCTTTACTTTATCTTCTACAGATCCCTGTAATTGTAAAGAGGCTACCTCAGCTTTAATAGAAGGAGTAGATGCAGAAACAGGTACCAAAAGATCATTGTAAATCCAGGTTCCGAAATCTGTCCAGTTATTCAAAGTTCCCTGTTTTCCTGCAAGGCTGAATTTTGTAAGTGCAAAGTTGACCGCAGGTAAGATTTTAACAGGCTCTGGAATCATAAAAGCATCGTCAATAGCAGGTACATTTTTGTATGAATAGGTTTTATCATTTCCACTACCGCTTTCTATCACAGAGGTATAATTGTATTTTGAAGGGTAAATTTTAGATCTGAGTTCTATTCCAGAAGTGTTAACGATTTTAAACTGTGCTTCTTCAAGAGATATTTTAGTAGAAGTAAAAGGTACAAAATCCGGGATAAAAACAGTATCTTCATCTTCAGCTTCATAGGAAAAATCAATAGTATAAGGATATTGCACCGGTGTATATGAATAAACCAATATCCTGTTATCAGAATAAAAAACTCCCTGAGGATTGTTCGCTACGTCTTTAAAATCAGATTTTGAAACACTTTTAATTTTTTTGCCGGCCTCATCGTAAATCGTAAGTTTTATGTTTGAAATACTTTTTGATTTATCATAAGGGATGTAAGCTACTGCCTCATCGTCACCATCTTTATTTAAGACTGTAATTATCTTATTTTTCTGATATTTTATTTCATCGATTTTATTGATCTGAACGGTTGTAATTTCTTTTCGGATTACAACACTCGCATTTTTCTTTAAATTCTCAGGAATGGCAGAGGCAGGATAGCTCTGTGCGAAATATAATGAGGCGGTAGATAATGCCCCGAGGACTAATATTTTCATCATAGTTATTAAGATAGTACAAAAATAATAAAATCTTAATAACTGTTAAAAAAAATATAAAAGGCTCCAACATGTGAAGCCTTCAACCTAATACTTAAAAAAGTACTGTTTTAAATGTACCTATAAGGCAATGAACACATTATCAACTTTTCATTGCTTATTTCTGAAAAGTTAAAACAGAATATTTATATTCATTCTATATTGAAATAAGAATATATATTCTGTAACATGAAGGGATAAACTTCAAATTGTCTGCACTCAAATTTATAATAATTTACAATCCATATGATTCAAATACTGTAGAATTAATAATAACAGGAAGTACAATTAATTCTACAATCCTATCGATGATCAATAAAAAAAGACTTCATTGCTGAAGTCTTTTAATTTTTTTCTTTCTATTTAGTCATTCGGGACCAGCTTACTGTCAAAGCGATCACTTCCCAATCCCAATACAGGAATAAAAATAAATCCGAAAAGGAGAATCAGAATGGTGTACAGAGGTGTTTCTTTCGCAAAGCCTTTGGCAAGTCTGTCATATACCACCCAGCATGCATAAATGTTTACCAGTGGAATAAAGAAAAGAATGATCCACCAAATCGGTTTTTTCACAATTTCCAGTAATACGATCGTGTTGTAAATAGGAATAAAGGCAGCCCAGGCATCTTGTCTTCCTGCTTTCTGGAAAATTTTGTACATGCAGTATCCATAGAATATATAGCAAAGCAGCCCGAAGAACATTGTTCCGATCCCTAATCCTGCAGCAACTGCACCAGAAGCCGCATCTGCTCCGTTGTAAGGATCTGTTTGTAAAAGAGTTAACATATTATTGTTTTTTTGGTTTATCCAAATATAAAAAAAGCTTCTAAATAATCAGAAGCTTTTTTATTATATTTTTAAAAAGGATTATGCATCAATTTTTGCATATTTCGCATTTTTCTCGATAAATTCTCTTCTTGGCGGAACTTCATCTCCCATCAGCATTGAGAAAATACTATCTGCTTCCACTGCATTATCAATGGTTACCTGCTTCAGAATTCTGTGTTCAGGATTCAATGTAGTTTCCCACAGCTGTTCAGGGTTCATCTCTCCAAGACCTTTGTAACGTTGTACCTCTACTCCTTTTCCGTCCGGAGACATTTCTAAAGTAAATTCCTCACGCTCTTTTTCGTTATAAGCATATACTTTTTTGTTTCCTTTCTTTAACAGGTATAAAGGTGGTTGAGCAATATAGATATAACCATTCTCAATAAGTTCCTTCATATATCTGAAGAAGAAAGTAAGAATCAGTGTTGAAATGTGAGATCCGTCAATATCGGCATCGGTCATAATCACGATCTTGTGGTATCTTAATTTTGCCAGGTTCAATGCTTTGCTGTCTTCCTCAGTTCCCACAGAAACCCCAAGAGCAGTATAGATATTTCTGATCTCTTCGTTATCATATACTTTATGAAGCATAGATTTTTCTACATTCAGGATTTTACCTCTTAACGGAAGAATAGCCTGGAAGTGTCTGTCTCTTCCCTGCTTAGCCGTACCCCCTGCGGAATCTCCCTCTACAAGGAAGATTTCAGATTCTGCCGGATCTTTTGATGAACAGTCTGATAATTTCCCTGGAAGACCGGAACCTCCCATCGGAGATTTTCTCTGAACCATTTCACGGGCTTTTTTTGCAGCCTGTCTTGCTTTTGCAGCCAAAACCACTTTCTGAACAATCAGCTTAGCTTCATTTGGGTTCTCTTCAAGGAAGTTGGTAAGCATTTCCCCTACAATTTTATCTACAGCCCCGGAAACTTCAGAGTTTCCTAATTTTGTTTTAGTCTGTCCTTCAAACTGAGGTTCCATTACTTTTACAGAAACTACAGCTGTTAATCCCTCACGGAAATCATCTCCTGTAACTTCTACTTTCTCTTTCTGTGGAATTCCTAAATCATCAGCATATTTTTTAAGGGTTCTCGTCAAAGCACGTCTGAAACCTGCAAGGTGAGTTCCTCCTTCATGAGTGTTGATGTTGTTGACGTAAGAGTGAAGATTTTCGTTGAAAGAAGTATTGTAACGCATTGCTACTTCAACAGGAATATCATCTCTTTCACCTTCCATGAAGATCACATGCTCCATGATAGATTCACGGTTGCCATCAATATAAGCAACGAATTCTTTTAATCCGCCTTCAGAATGAAAAACTTCAGAGCGGAAAGATCCGTCTTCCAGTTTTTCTCTTTCATCCGTTAAAGTAATGGTAATTCCTTTATTAAGATAAGAAAGCTCTCTTAAACGGCTTGCTAATGTATCGTAATTATATATTAGTTCTGTAAAGATGGTATCATCCGGCTGGAAAAACTGCTTGGTTCCTCTTTTTTCGCTGTGACCAATCTCCTCAACACCTGTCTGGGCTTTTCCTCTTGAATAAATCTGCTGGTAAACGTTTCCGTCTCTGTAAACCGTAGTGATCATCTCATTGGAAAGGGCATTCACACACGAAACCCCAACTCCGTGAAGACCTCCTGAAACCTTATAAGAGTCTTTGTCAAACTTACCTCCGGCTCCAATTTTTGTCATTACCACTTCAAGGGCAGATTTCTGCTCTTTTTCGTGGAAATCAACCGGGATACCTCTACCGTTATCACTTACTTCAATTCCGTTTCCTTCCTTGATGCTAACGAAGATCGTGTCGCAGTACCCTGCCAATGCCTCGTCAATAGAGTTATCTACTACTTCATAAACCAAGTGGTGAAGTCCTCTGACTCCTACATCACCAATGTACATTGAAGGACGCATACGAACGTGTTCCATTCCTTCCAATGCCTGAATACTACTAGCTGTATATTGTTTTTGACTCATATTAAAAATTAAAAATCCTGCTATATGCAAAGACTCACAAATATCGTGATTTTTTTCGAGGTATGAAAGTTAAAAAGTGTCAAAAAAATGTGGAGTTTTCTTTAGAAAAACATAAGGATTGGTGAGCCGGTAAAAGAAACAAAATTAAAATGTATTGGTGAGATAGCAACTGTTGTAAATCATATTCAACATCAATAATTTATGCTTAAATTTATTAACTGAAAAGTTGAAATTATGGATGATTTTATCGCAGCACGCGCTCAGATGGCACTCTCTCTGGGCTTTCATATCATATTCTCCTGTGTGGGTATGGTGATGCCTTTTCTGATGGCTTTTGCCCATTGGAAATATCTGAAAACCAATAACGAGGTATATAAAGGACTTACAAAAGCATGGAGTAAAGGGGTGGCTATCCTTTTTGCAACGGGAGCCGTTTCAGGAACAATGCTTTCTTTTGAACTTGGCCTTTTATGGCCCGGATTTATGAAACATGCAGGTCCGATTTTCGGGATGCCTTTTTCTCTGGAAGGAACAGCCTTTTTCATCGAAGCGATTGCCATTGGTTTCTTTTTATACGGATGGGAAAGATTCAATAAATGGTTTCACTGGTTCTGTGGTTTTCTTGTAGGAGTAAGCGGGCTGGCTTCCGGAATTCTGGTGGTAGCAGCCAACTCATGGATGAATTCTCCCACCGGTTTTGATTATATTAACGGACAGTATCTTAATATAGATCCTATCAAAGCGATGTTCAATGATGCATGGTTTCCGCAGGCCCTTCATATGACAGTTGCTGCTTTTTGTGCAACAGGATTTGCAGTTGCAGGAGTTCACGCTTTTATGATTATGCGAAAGAGGAATATTGAGTTTCATACCAAAGCTTTTAGAATTGCCGTAGGTTTTGCTCTTATCGGAGCTTTTGGAGCCCCTTTGAGCGGTGATGTTGCTGCTAAATCCGTTGCAGAAAGACAACCGATCAAGCTGGCTGCCATGGAAGCTCATTTTGAAACTGAAAAAGGGGCTTCATTTGTGATTGGAGGAATACCTGACGAAGAAAAAGAAGAAGTAAAATATGCTGTGAAAATTCCAAAAGTGTTGAGTTTTCTGGTAAGTAATGATTTTAATTCTGAAGTAAAAGGACTAAAAGATTTTCCGAGAGATGAATGGCCTCCGGTTGCTGTGGTTCATTATGCTTTTCAGATTATGATTTTCTTCGGTGTGGTGATGATCGTTATCGGAGCTGTCTATTTATATGCCTTCTTCTTCAAAAAAGAATGGCTGAATAAAAACTGGTTACTAAAAACCTTTTTAATCGCAACACCTTTTGGATATATTGCTCTGGAAGCGGGATGGACGGTAACAGAAGTCGGAAGACAGCCCTGGATTATTTATGGAATTATGAGGACAGCAGATGCGGTAACTCCTATGCCGGGAATACAGTATTCATTCTATTTCTTCACGGCTATTTTTGTATCATTATCATTGATCCTTGTTTTCCTTTTAAAGAGACAGATTCAAATGGTACCGAAGCTTTACGATCCTACTGATGCTCAGTTTAACGATAAAAACAAAAAATCATGATTTACATTGTAATAGGTTTTCTCTGGCTATCCATCTGTCTTTATATTATTCTGGGAGGAGCTGACTTTGGAGCAGGTATTGTAGAAATGTTCACCAATAAAAAAGCCCGCCATAAAACCCATGAGATTATGTATGAATCTATTGCTCCTGTTTGGGAAGCCAATCACATGTGGCTGATTATTGCCATCGTTATCCTTTTTGTTGGCTTTCCGGAGATTTATACCACTATGTCTACTTATCTTCACATTCCTTTAGTCTTAATGCTTTTAGGAATTATTGCAAGAGGAACAGCTTTTACGTTCAGGCATTATGATGCTGTGAAAGACAATTGGCAGGTTTTATACACTCATATTTTCTACTACGCAAGCCTTTTAACACCTTTCTTTTTAGGGTTAATAGCTGCTGCAACGGTTTCACATTCTATCAATCCTGATGCTGTAGGCTTTCTGGATTTGTATGTGTTCAGCTGGCTGAACTGGTTTGGGGTTTCTGTGGGCTTATTTACTGTAGCCCTTTGTGCTTATCTTGCTTCTATTTTTTCATTAAGAGAAACCCGTGATAAGGCCGATCTTTTGTTAATGATCAGAAAATCCAAGCAGACCATGATCTTTGTTGTGATAACCGGAATACTGGTATTCGTAGCTGCTTATATTTCCGATATTCCACTTTTGATGTGGGTATTTTCAAAGCCTTTGGGTATTATGGCGATTGCTTTTGCCACCATTGCCTTGTTGCTTATTCTAAGAGCGATGAACCGTCAAAAACTACTTCCTGTACGTGCTTTGGCTGGCTTCCAGATAGTGATGATTCTGGTTGCGGCAACCTATCAGCATAATCCGGATATTATTTTATTAGGGAACGGACAGCATCTTTCATTACTGGAACATATGGCTCCTGAAAAAACTATCGCTGCATTGGGATGGGCATTGATGCTGGGTTCATTGTTTATTCTTCCTTTCTTATTTTATCTGATGGCTTCTTTCAGTAAGTTGAGAAAATAGTAAGTATGCAGGGGTATAAAGATAAAACAGAATTCATTGAAGAGCTAAAGAAAAGATATCTGCTCTATGATCAGGAATTTAATGATATAAAAGAAGAGGAAAAAGATCTTCGGCAGCCGGGAGTTGATAAAACTCCATCACAAAATATTTCCTATCAATTGGGTTGGACTCACCTACTTTTACAGTGGGAATCTGATGAAAGCAAAGGAATTGAAGTAAAAACTCCCACTCCTGAATACAAATGGAATAACCTGGGAGGATTGTACCAGTCTTTTTATAATCAATATGGTTCTCATACTTTACAAGAACAAAGAGAACTGCTTCGAAATCAGGTGGATGAAATTATCAACTGGATAGAAAGCCTTGATGATGATATACTATTTATTCCTGGCAAAAGAAAATGGGCAACTACTCCCGCCCAGTGGCCGGTTTGGAAATGGATTCATATCAATACCGTAGCTCCCTTTAAAAACTTCAGGGCACAGCTCCGGAAATGGAAAAAAGAAAAAGGTACAGCATAACACTGTACCTTTTTTGTTTATGTTTTCTGAGAAATCTTAAGCCAGTTTCATCAAAAGATTTTCATCAATTTTCTCTACTTTCACAATATTGTTTTTTGTCAAAGTCTTGGAAGCTTTATCCCATTTTTTACCGGATAACTGGCTTCTTTCTTTTACTTCAGCCAAAGCCATTGGCTCGTCCTGAGAATTAAGGATTTCAAGGATTACTTTTTCATCCTCTCCTAATTCAATTTGTGGAACTGCTTTTTCAGGTCTCATCTGAGGGAAGAATAATACTTCCTGGATTGAGGCATTATTCGTTAAGAACATGATTAATCTGTCCATACCGATACCTAATCCTGAAGTTGGCGGCATACCGTACTCAAGAGCTCTTAAGAAGTCCTGATCGATGAACATGGCTTCATCATCTCCTCTTTCAGATAACGCCATCTGAGCTTCAAAACGCTCTCTCTGATCGATCGGATCATTAAGCTCTGAATAAGCATTCGCGATTTCTTTACCGCATACCATTAATTCAAAACGCTCTGTTAAGCCTTCTTTGCTTCTGTGTTTCTTTGTCAGTGGAGACATTTCGATCGGATAATCTGTAATGAAAGTCGGCTGGATGAAGTTTCCTTCACATTTCTCACCGAAGATTTCATCGATTAATTTTCCTTTACCCATCGTCTCATTTACTTCGATACCGATAGATTTCGCGAAATCATATAATTCCTTCTCAGTTTTTCCGGTGATATCAAAACCTGTAAATTTCAGGATCGCTTCTGTCATGGAAACTCTTGGGTAAGGAGCTTTGAAATCTACTTCATGTTCCCCAAAGGTAGCTTTTGTAGTTCCATTTACCTGGATAGCACAGAATTCCAGTAATTTCTCAGTGAAATCCATCATCCAGTTATAATCTTTGTACGCTACATAGATTTCCATAGCGGTAAACTCAGGGTTGTGGGTTCTGTCCATTCCTTCATTTCTGAAGTTTTTAGAGAACTCATATACTCCGTCAAAACCACCTACGATCAGTCTTTTCAGATATAATTCGTTGGCAATTCTTAAATATAATGGAATATCCAGCGCATTGTGGTGCGTGATAAACGGTTTAGCTGCTGCTCCACCAGGAATTGACTGTAGGATTGGTGTTTCCACTTCAAAATATCCTGCATCATTAAAGAATGTTCTCATGGCATTGAACAATTTTGTTCTCTTCACGAAAATTTCTTTTACCTGTGGGTTTACCGTTAAATCTACGTAACGCTGTCTGTATCTTAATTCAGGATCTGTAAAACCATCGTGTACTACTCCGTTTTCATCAGTTTTAGCCTGAGGCAGCGGGCGTAAAGCCTTTGTAAGAAGCGTAAAGTTTTTCACTAAAACCGTCTTTTCTCCTACCTGAGTGGTAAACAATTCTCCTTCAATACCGATAATATCACCGATATCCAGAAGGTGCTTGTATACTTCATTATATAGTTCTTTATCTTCACCCGGACAGATCTCGTCTCTGTTGAAGTAAACCTGGATTTTTCCTTTAGAATCCTGCAATTCTGCAAAAGAAGCCTTTCCTTGAATTCTGCGGGACATCAATCTACCAGCGATCTTCACCTGTTTACTTTCAGAAAAATCCTGTTTTATAGATTCTGTAGTATCTGTAATTATATACTCATCCGCAGGGAACGCATTAATCCCCATTTCAGTAAGCTTATTCAGCTTTTCTCTTCTAATGATTTCTTGTTCTGATAATTGCATTTCTTATTTTTCTAAAAGCGTACAAATTTAGGCATTTTTGACATGACCGTCAATGGCTTTTTTAAGAAATTTTAAAAAGTGGTAAAGATGCGGGGTATTGGGGTTCGGGATACGTGTTTAGAGATCAAAGATTTGAATGATTGTGCTATCACATTAAACTTTGAACTTTGAATTTTAAATCAACCAGCTTTTTCTGTCTTTTCGGGGAATAAACGTCCACGCCAGCATTCTGCTTACTTTTTGTCCCTGAGCCATATCGATGGTTTTCACCTCTACAGCATTTACTTTCTTTAAAAGATTGTTGAGTTTATTGAGATTGTCTTTTTTCGAAACCAGACACGTGAACAAAAGAACCTGTGATGAAAACAATCTGCTTTCATTGATCATTTTAGTAATAAAAGCAAGTTCACCACCTTCACACCAAAGTTCAGACTGCTGTCCGCTGAAGTTAAAAAGAGGTTTCGTTTTCTTTGATTTACTAAGATTTTTTGTTTTTCTGATATTCCCTTTCATGGCAGATTCTTCGGAATCATGAAAAGGAGGATTGCACATGGTGAAAGTAAATCTGTCTTCCGGACCAATGATATTGGTAAAGATATGATCAGCATCAGGCTGGCTTTTTAACTGAATAACAGAGGAAAGATCTTCATTTTGATTCAGAATGTGTTGAGCATTTTTCAAAGAATCCTGATTGATATCCGTTCCCAGCATGATCCAGCCATAAGATTTGCAACTGATTAAAGGATACACGAGATTCGCGCCTGTTCCTATGTCTAATCCTTTTACAGAATTTCCTGTCGGGATTTTATTAAGTGGTTCACCTAATAGATCGGCAATATAATGTACATAGTCTGCTCTTCCCGGGATCGGTGGACAAAGATTGGTGTCAGGAATGTCCCAGCCTTTAATGTTGTAGAAATGTAAGAGTAGGGCTTTGTTGAGCAGTTTAACAGCCTGTGGAATGCTGAAATTAATGGTTGCCGTCTGATAGGCATTTGTAAAAACATAGTGTTTCAGTTCCGGCACACAAGAAATAAGCTGATCAAAATCGTAGGGATGACGATGCAGATTTCTTGTGTGCAGACTGGATTTTTCAGCGGACATATTTTATTTCTTCTGACTTAAAATATATTCCACCATTTTTTTGGCATCTTCTTTAGATACCTGAGGATGAGCAGCCATAGGGACACTTCCCCATACTCCACTTCCGCCTTCTATAATTTTGGAAGCCAGCAGTTCAGTATCCTTTTCAGAGTACTTTCCTGCAATTTCCTGATAAGAAGGTCCTATCATTCTCTCATTCACAGAATGGCAGCCTGAGCAGTCCAATGTTTCCATGATCTGATCACCGGAAAGATGAGACTGAGCAGGTTCTGAAACAGCTGTAGTTTCAGAAGAAGATGCCACTTCTGCTGTATTTTCTTTTTTAGAACAGGAAATGATCATAAGACCCAGTGTTCCTGCCAAAAGTATTTTTTTCATTATTTCTTCGCTGTAGAATCTGTTTTAGCAGCTTCAGGTGCAGGTGCAGCCGGAGTTGCAGCAGCTGGAGCAGCAGTTTTAGCAGTAGAATCTACCACAGTAGTTGCTTCCGGTTCCTCAAGCATTGTGTTGCTATCCTGTAAAGAGTGATCTGGCTTTTTTTTGCAGCTTGCCAATAATAAACCTCCGATAAATGCGATTGCTAATACTTTTTTCATTTTTTTCTAATTTGGAAGCAAAAATATAAAAAATAAACTTTTAAACTTATGACAAATGTTTTCTTTAGGAAATATTTTTGAGATCAGGATTTTAACAACTAATAAAAAAATAATTCAAACATGAGAGAATTTTAAATTAGGTTAGTATTTTTGTATATCGGATGATCCGAGCCAAAAATCAACGTATTAATTTAAAAATGTATGACCAGAAAACATGTATTGGGTACCGCTTGCTTTGCTATACTCTCTTCTCTCCTTTTTTCATGTGATAATTCATCCAATGAACCACAATCAGAATATTCTGATAAAATTGAATCGGTGACTCTTTTAAAAACGACAAAATCCTGGGACGGAACTACGTATCCTGCTTACCCCGCAACTCAGCCGGAAATTTCGGTTCTTAAAATTGCTGTACCTCCCAATTCGGCACTGAGCTGGCATAAACATCCCGTCATCAATGCTGCTTATGTAGAAAAGGGTGAAATTCAGATTGAAAGAAAAGAGGATGGAAAAACGCAATGGATAAGAAAAGGTCAGGTGCTTCCTGAAATGGTTAATACCGGCCACAGAGGTAAAACCGGAGACCTCGGCGCAACGCTGATTGTTTTCTATAGTGGAACTCCTGACATTCCTTTATCTGAGCCAGTACAATAAATAGTTCAAACGCTGGGTTCGCAAGGTAATGATGATAAAACTCTGTTTTTTATTCACAAGGGCACTTCGTTTAATTAATGACAGCGTCTTTTGCTGAGTGAAACGCCCTTGCGATCATTTTAATAATCATTTAATAACATCTTTGTGATCTCAGCGTTTAAATAAAAGATTATTATAATTATATTTAATCCATGGTTTTAATTTCAAAAATTCTGTTTTTCACCAGCCATCATGGTTTTTATACTGTGGTTCTGTTGTTTGCATTCTTTGGATTGCTCTCCTATCTGACCAAAAAAGCATGGTTTTTGATTCCGATCATTCCACTTGCTATATTGAATGGTTTTGGAGGACAGTTTCTAAATGCATGGTTTTTAAACAAATACGGAGTAGAAAGCACAGCTATTATCACCTCTGATGTAGAAACCAATTCTACCCTGAATGATATGTATATCCACGATTATGAGGCTATTGTAAAGAAACAGGACGGAACATATACCACTACCTTTTTCTCCACTACTACTGCAGCCATTTATCCTATCAGAAATTCAATCAGAATTCCAGGTGATAAGGATATTCCTGTAAAATACATTCCGGGATATGAAAAAAACATGGTAATCCTTTATGACCAATCCAGGGAAGGAAAAATTGTATTACAAAATGAAAAAATGGCTCCTGTGAATTCTGCAAGAATCAAATATGAAGCAGACAGAACAAATAAACAATTCATTGAAGAATATATTGCTGCATTGGAAGATTATGTAAAAGACTATGATGATGAAACTTACAGAGAAAAAATCAAAGTATTGAAACAAGAACTCAAACAGCTTAAATAAGAGGTTTCAATGTTAAGTTTTTTTATTTTCAGAAATTTTTTAGTCTTTGTATTAAAAAAATTTCTACATTTGTCCCATGTTTAAAATGAACAACAATATTTGGTGGTGGCTTTCAAACTCTTCGTCGGGTCTGGAGGTATTGTCATGTTGTTAATTACAGCAGAAATAATCAAAAAACAATATATAGGCTTTGACGGATACCGTTAAAGCCTTTTTTTATTCCTAATCTCACAAAAAACAATAAAATGTTGACCAAAACAATTACGATAAAAACCGTTTCAAAAAAAACACTGGGAGACCTTCATACTCCCATGAATATTTACCTTAAGATCAGGGATAAATTCCGTGATACGATTCTTCTGGAAAGTTCAGATTCAAAAAGTATTGATAATAACTTTTCCTTCATCGCCGTGAATGCCATTGCCGGAATTGAGGTGAAAAATCTTAACGAATATGAAATCAAACTTCCTTCTTCTGCTCCCGTAAAGCAATTTATTATGGAGCGGAATATTACAGATGTATTTGAAGAATTTCGCCAGATTTTTAAATGTGAAGAAACCAATGATCCTATTGAGCAGACGGCTCAGAGCCTTTTCGGCTACACAAGTTTTGAAGCAGTACAGTTTTTTGAAAACATCAGCCTTAAAGCACAAAGCAAGGAAGTAGAGATTCCTGTTTTAAGATACAGATTGTACCAATATGTGATTGCTATCAATCATTTCAATGATGAAATGTATATTATAGAAAACTGTATTGATGGCGTAAAGTCTGAATTCCATCTGTTGGAAAACCTCATTAAAAATCAGAATACTCCGGTTTACCCATTTGAGAAAATAAGCGAAGAAACATCTAATATTACAGATGAAGAATATATTGAACTGGTAAAGACAGCTCAGAAACACTGTATGCGCGGAGATGTCTTCCAGCTGGTTCTCAGCAGAAGATTCGAGCAGAAATTCAAAGGTGATGAGTTCAACGTGTATCGTGCTTTGAGAAATATCAATCCTTCTCCTTACTTATTCTATTTTGATTACGGAAATTACAAATTATTCGGATCGAGTCCTGAAAGCCAGTTAATCATCAAAAACAATAAAGCCATTATTCACCCGATTGCAGGAACATCCAAAAGAACGGGGAATTTTAAAGCTGACCTTGAAGCTATTGAAGTCCTGAAAGCCGATCCTAAAGAAAATGCAGAACATACCATGCTGGTGGATCTGGCAAGAAATGATCTTGGAAAACTCGGAAAAAATGTAACGGTTACCAAGCTTAAAGAAATCCAACTGTTCTCGCACGTTATTCATATGGTAAGTGAGGTGACTGCAGATGTTGCTGGTGACATCAATCCTCTGGAAATGGTTTCCGCTACTTTCCCTCAGGGAACATTAAGCGGTGCACCCAAGCATAAAGCGCTTCAGCTGATCAATCAATATGAAAAAGATTCCCGCGGCTATTATGGCGGCTGTATAGGAATCATCGGACTGAACGGAACCTGCAACCAGGCCATTATGATCAGAACCTTCTTAAGTAAAAACAATACCTTATTTTACCAGGCTGGTGCCGGTCTTGTAGCAAAATCTGTCCCTGAAAGTGAATTACAGGAAGTCAACAACAAACTGAATGCACTGAAAAAAGCAGTAGAAAAAGCAGAAAAAATAGTTGAAAAATAAACCCACCAGCTAGCAACAAAAAACAACCAGCAACTATCTAACAAAAAAAGCAATGAACAGCAATATAAACACTCAGCAGACGCCACTTAAAGTTCTCGTTTTTGACAATTACGACAGCTTTACTTATAACCTTGTTCAGATTATTGAAAGAATTCTGAACCAAAGAGTAGATGTGGTAAGAAACGATGAAATTACCCTTGAAGAGATTGGAAAATACGACAAAATCATCCTTTCTCCCGGTCCCGGAATTCCTGAAGAAGCAGGTATTTTATTAGACCTTATTAAAGAATACGCTCCTTCAAAAAGTATCCTTGGAGTATGTCTCGGACAGCAGGCCATAGCTGAAGCTTTCGGAGGAAGTCTGATCAACCTGTCTGAAATCTTTCACGGAGTGGCTACCACTACCGATCTGGTGAAAGAAGACACCAAATTATTTAAGGATTTACATTCAGGACTGGAAGTGGGAAGATACCACAGCTGGGCAGTCAATACTGAAGATTTCCCGGAAGAACTGGAAATTACGGCTGTAGATAAAGACGGAATGATCATGGCTTTGCAGCACAAAACCTATGATGCGCACGGAGTACAGTTTCACCCTGAAAGCATTTTAACACCGGAAGGAGAAGTAATCATTAAAAACTTTCTGTTGTCATGAAAACCTTAGAAAGTCCTTCAACAACCATAAAAATACCACAAATGAAAGAAATACTTCAATACCTGTTCAACCATAATACGCTTTCAAAATCTGAAGCGAAGGCTACCATGATTGAGATTGCACAGAATAAATTCAACGCTGCGGAAGTGACTGCTTTTATCAGTGTTTTCCTGATGCGGAATATCACCTTGAAAGAGCTGGAAGGTTTCAGAGAAGCATTGTTACAAATGGCTGTTCCTGTAAACATCGATGCCAGTGATGCGATTGATATTGTAGGAACAGGAGGTGATGGAAAAGACACCATCAATATCTCAACTCTGGCCAGTTTTGTTGTAGCCGGAGCCGGACAAAAGGTAACAAAGCATGGAAATTACGGAGCTTCCACCACCACAGGTTCATCGAATGTACTGGAAGAACTGGGATATCAGTTTAAAAACAGCTCAGAGCAATTGAATGAAGATCTTGAAAGGGCAAACATCTGCTTTTTGCATGCTCCCTATTTTCATCCTGCGCTGCAATCTGTCGGATTATTAAGAAAGTCGCTGGGATTGAGGACATTCTTTAACCTTTTGGGTCCATTGGTAAATCCGGCAAAACCAAAATTTTCCATGATTGGAGTTTATAATCTGGAAATTGCAAGAATCTATCAGTATCTTCTTCAAAAGGAAGCACGTGAATTTATTCTGGTGCATGGTCTTGACGGATATGATGAAATAAGTCTTACCGGCGACAGCAAAATCATCACCAAAAACGGAGAAGAAATTTATTCTGCAGAAGATTTAGGTTTCAATCCGGTAACGCTGGAAGATATTAAAGCAGGAAACTCCATTCGGGAAACGGCAAAAATATTCATGAATATTCTGGAAGGAAACGGTACAGAACAGCAGAACTCAGTAATTCTTGCCAATGCTTCAGCAGCGCTGCACAACACCCATAAATTCGGAACGTACGATGACTGTCTTCTGCTTGCTCAGGAAAGCCTGCAAAGCGGAAAAGCATTAAACAGTTTTAATCTCCTGATTAATTAAATTCATTATTCACTTGCGAAGCAAAATTCAGCATTGACCAAACTTAAACACAAAAATGACTATACTGGATCAAATTATTGAACGGAAAAAAGAGGAAGTTGCTGCTGCAAAATTGCGCATTTCCCTTGACCGATTAAAAAATACAGCCTTTTTTGGAAGACCAACCTATTCACTGAAAGAATCCATCAAAAATAAAAGCGGAATTATCGCTGAGTTTAAAAGAAAATCTCCTTCAAAAGGAATCATAAACAATAGTGTACAGCCTTTGGAAGTAGTTTCTGCTTACAAAAATTCTGGAGCCAGCGGGGTTTCTATCCTGACTGATCATGATTTTTTCGGAGGAGATTTAAATGATATTCTCAGTGTAAGAAATGACATCAATATTCCGATTCTGCGAAAAGATTTTATGATTGATGAATACCAGTTTTATGAAGCCAAAAGTATTGGAGCTGATGTAGTATTACTGATTGCTTCATGTCTTTCACCAGCTCAGGTACAGGAATTTACCGAATTAGCTCACCAACTGAAATTGGAGGTTTTACTGGAAATTCATACAGAAGATGAACTGAAACATTTTAATTCAAAAATCGATTTAGTTGGGATCAATAACAGGAACCTTAAAGATTTTAAAGTAGATCTTCAGCATTCGGTTCAGTTGAAGAATCAACTCCCGAAAGAAGTTTTATCTGTTGCAGAAAGTGGTATTTACAGCATTGAAGATTTTCAGTTTTTAAAAGAAAAAGGGTTTGATGGTTTCCTGATGGGTGAATATTTCATGAAAAATACAGATCCGGCCAAAGCTTTTGAAGAATTCGCTTCTCAAATTTAAACTCAATAATAATCAACAATGAACCTGCAACCTACAACCTCAAACCTGCCATCTCGCCTGAAAGTCTGTGGTCTTACAAAACCGGATCAGATTCAGGAATTGATTGCTATGAAAACAGATTTTCTCGGTTTTATCTTCTACGAAAAATCACCGAGATATGTTTTGAACCATCTGAGTCTGGAAGAACTCTCAAGTATTGACCACCAGGGAAAAGTGGGCGTTTTTGTTAATGAAGAAGCAGATATCATTGTAAAGGTCGTTCAGCGTGCGGATTTGAATTTTGTACAGCTTCATGGTGATGAAAGCAATGATTTTATTGCTGAACTAAGACAAAAACTGAATCCTGAGGTTGGAATCATTAAAGTCATCAGAATAGGAAGTAATACGGCAGAAAATCAAAATAAAATAACACAAATTCTTGATCTGCAACCTGCAACCTGTAATCTGCAACCTATCACCTACTACCTATTCGATACTGACAGCAAAGCCTTTGGCGGAACGGGACAACAATTCGACTGGAATATGCTGAATGAATTTGAGATTCCACTGCCCTACTTTCTAAGCGGCGGAATTTCTGAAGATAATATCTGTGATGTAAAAACATTGAAGCAACAGCCTTTCGCTTTGGATATCAATTCAAAGTTTGAAACAGAGCCCGGCAGTAAAAATATTGACAGGATAAAAAAATTTAAAACCCAATTTCAACAAAATAAATAACACATAAAAAACACAAGGATGAATATACATTTGCTAAAGAAGACATTTTATAAAACATTATTTCCGCCTAAATTCGGGAATGAAAAAATCCAGAATCTGTACCACTTTGTTGCACAGAACGACAGCAATACAGAACATTGGGAAGCGGGTGGATTATTGTCCGATTTCATTTGTATTATTAAAGATTTTGAAGAAAGTGATATCCAGTATTTTTTTGAAAGAATCAGCTTATGGAACAGTTATTATCTGGTTATTATTTCAGATAAATTTTTGGAAAACCATGTAAAATCCAGTGTAAAGTATGACCTGGGATTAATTTATTCTAAAATTTTTCTGCTTTACGAGGATTCCGATCCTTATTTTCTGATTGACAACCTTGAAATTGCCATTACCATGTATCAGTCGAAAATAGATAAAGCAACCTTAATTGACTTAATGCATAAAATAGAATTATTATATTATAAAAAGCTGATTACCAAACAGCAGTACGATTACCATCTCACATTTATTAATAGTTTGAACCCATGAAATATCACGTAAAAGAAACGAAAGATTTAACAGAAGCCCAAATAAAACACATCCTGGAACTTTGGGATATTTCTGCATGGAACACCATGAAATCATCCTACTTCCGCTCTTTTTTTAAAGACTCGGAATTTCATTTTCTGATGGATATGGATGAAAGCATATTGGCCGTTATGAGAGTGAACTTTGATTTCACCTTACAAATAGCAGACACCGGTTATTCCTTTGCGGAAGCCGTAGGACTTGTTTCTGCTCATAAAAAGAAAGGATATGGTGCTGCATTGGTAAACAATTTCAAAGAAAATGTTATTCAGAGAAATTTAGAGACAATTGGTTTCTGCCACGCTGATCTTCGTTCCTTTTATGAAAAATGTGACATAGAAATCCTCCATGACAAGGCCAAAATGATCAAAGAAAGTGTCGGCCCGGAGTGGGTAAATTCTGAAGATGATGATATTTTGATTTTTCATACCTCGCAGAAAAGAAAAGAGCTGCTCAACCAGCTGAGTGTACAAAACAACGCTTATTTAATGACTAAAGAATAAAAAATGAATTATAAAACCCCCGATGAAAACGGATATTATGGAGAGTTTGGAGGTGCTTTTATCCCCGAAATGCTCTATCCTAATGTAGAAGAACTGCAAAAAAACTATCTTGAAATCATAGAATCTGAAGATTTTCAGGTAGAATATCAGGATTTACTGAAAAATTATGTCGGAAGAGCTACGCCCCTCTATTTTGCTAAAAACTTAAGTCAAAAATACCAGACACAGATTTATTTGAAACGGGAAGACCTCAACCATACGGGAGCTCACAAGATCAATAATGCTCTGGGGCAGGTTCTGTTGGCAAAACGTCTTGGAAAAACCAGAATCATTGCTGAAACCGGAGCAGGACAACATGGTGTTGCCACAGCTACAGCGTGTGCTTTGCTTGGTCTTGAGTGCATTGTTTATATGGGAGAAATTGATATCCAGAGACAAGCCCCAAACGTCGCAAGAATGAAAATGCTTGGGGCAGAAGTTGTAGCAGCAACTTCAGGATCAAAAACCCTGAAAGATGCAGTAAATGAAGCATTAAGAGACTGGATCAACAATCCTGTGACGACTCATTATGTGATTGGAAGTGTAGTGGGACCTCATCCTTTTCCAGATCTTGTAGCACGATTCCAGAGTATTATTTCAAAGGAAATCAAGGAACAGCTTAAAGAGAAAATCGGAAGAGAAAATCCGGATTATGTGATTGCCTGTGTAGGTGGAGGAAGTAATGCAGCAGGGACCTTTTATCATTTCGTAGAGGAAAAAGAGGTGAAAATCATTGCTGCTGAAGCCGGAGGATTGGGAGTGGATTCCGGAAAATCCGCTGCTACTACTTTCCTGGGAACGCTTGGTGTTCTTCACGGAAGCAAAAGTCTTGTGATGCAGACAGCAGACGGCCAGGTTATTGAACCCCACTCTATTTCTGCCGGACTGGATTACCCGGGAATCGGGCCTTTTCATGCGCATTTATTTAAAGAAAAAAGAGCTGAATTCTTTAGTATTAATGATGATGAAGCTTTGAAATGTGCCTTTGAACTCACCAGACTGGAAGGAATTATCCCTGCACTGGAAAGCTCTCATGCGCTGGCTGTTCTGGATAAGAAGAAATTTAATGAAAATGATGTTGTGGTCATTTGCCTGAGCGGCCGTGGAGATAAGGATATGGAAACGTATCTGAAGAATTTGTAAAATGTCGGATGTAAAATGTACAATGTACTTTCTCACCTGAGTTTAATACTACTTTATACATTGTACTTTGTACGTTATACTTTAATACAATAAAAAATGAAAAAACTAAATATATACTTCACAGCAGGAATTCCACAACTGGAAGATACCGCTGATATTATACAACTGATTCAGGATTCCGGGGCTGATATGATTGAAATCGGAATGCCTTATTCTGATCCTGTAGCAGACGGACCTGTCATCCAGAAAGCTCACGAACTGGCTTTACAAAACGGAATGACGATCGAAAAACTGTTATCTCAGCTAAAAGCCATCAAAGACAAAATCAACATTCCAATTATTCTGATGGGATATATCAATCCGGTACTGAGTTTCGGATTTGAGAAATTCTGTGCAGCATGTTCGGAAAGTGGAGTTTCAGGGCTGATCCTTCCTGATCTTCCTCCTATTGAGTTTGAGAAAAACTATCAACATATCTTAAAACAATATCATCTTAATTTCACTTTTCTTGTAACACCGGAAACCTCCGATGAAAGGATGATCTACCTGGATTCATTAAGTTCAGGATTTCTTTACGCAGTAAGTTCTTCTTCCACTACCGGAAATGAAAATGCGGTTTTAAAGAACGAGGACTATCTTTCCAGGCTCGCTGCTCTTCCACTTAAAAATCCGGTGATGATCGGGTTTGGAATTAAATCGAAAGATGACTTCGAAAATGTGACGGAAAAAGCGGATGGCGGTATCATCGGAACCGCTTTTGTGAATATTTTGCTTAAGGATAAAGACTGGAAGAAAAGTGCCATAGATTTTATCCATTCCATAAAAGGGTAAAATTCACTAAATTTGTATATCAAAAATTGAAATGAATACAAATCAAAATAAAGCAGTAGAATTTGAAGATTTAGGAATCAAAGAATATCAGCCAGCCTGGGATTATCAGGAACAGCTGATGAAAAACATCATTGATACCAAAATAAAAAACAGAGATCTTCCTGCGGAACAGCATAGTATTACTCCCAACCACCTTCTTTTCGTAGAGCATCCTCACGTATACACTTTAGGAAAAAGCGGACATGAAGAAAATATGCTTGCCGGTATTGATAAGCTGAAAGAAATTGAGGCTACCTTCGTGAAAGTAAACCGCGGTGGAGATATTACCTATCATGGCTATGGACAAGTTGTAGGTTATCCTATTCTGGATCTTGAAAACTTTTTCACGGATATTCATTTATATATGAGAAATCTGGAAGAAGTGATCATCAGAACCATTGCCGAATATGGCATTAAAGGGGAACGCTCACCAGGAGAAACCGGAGTATGGCTGGATGTTGGAAAACCTTACGCCAGAAAAATGTGTGCTATGGGGGTAAAAGCTTCCCGTTGGGTTACCCTTCATGGTTTTGCACTGAATGTGAATACGGATATGCGTTATTTTGAATACATTATTCCATGTGGGATCAAAGATAAGCAGGTTACTTCTTTAAAAAGAGAGCTTGAAAGAGAACTGACACCAGAAGAAATGGAAGAACTGAAAGCAAAGATCAGAAAGCATTTCGCGGATGTTTTTCAGGCAGAATTGATTTATAAATAGTCAAGTTTAATACAATATAATAAGCCCGGTTTCAACGATTGAACCCGGGCTTTTAGTTTTATGATAATGTTATTTTTATTCACCTTGACTATCCACAACGTTTGTTATTCAGTAGGAATCCAGACTGCAAGGTTAAAAAAACATTATTTTAAAATTTTCTATGTTTCAAAATTCTACTATTAAAAACCTAAGGTTTTTTAGTTGTTTTCAATATTATAAAATCAATAAAACAACAGAATAATGTATTTTTTTCAAAAAAAATCTTGCATATATTTTAATTTTTATTACTTTTAATGTCACAAATAAGTGAACTATCATAATTAAAAAGTTCACTGAAAAACTAACCACAAAATATAAAAACTATGAAAAAATTTCTGTTATCCATGATGGTATTCGTGACGGTACTGTCAGTGAATTCCTGCTCAGATTCAGCTGCCAACCAGGATCCTAATCTTGTAGCCAAGGAGTCTAATGAAATTGCAATGAAAGATTTCGGCAAAACTGTTCCGGTAGGGATTGAAAAAGAAGATGGAAAATTTAAAATCTCATTTATGGTTACTGCACAGCCGTACGAAATTGCGGACAGTAAAGAGAATGCAGGTTATATTTCCATGATCAGACAGGCTGTTGAAAACGAAACTCCTGTTCATGTTTTCCTTAAAGCCAATACCAATAAAATTGCGAAAGTAGAAAAAGCAACTGCTGATGACATCCGTTATTTCAAATCGGTATTCAACAAGGAAGAAAGAGGAGAAAGTAACAAGGCAGTAAGTGTTATTCCAAATCTTGCTACGTTAAACAGTCTTTTTACCCAGATCAAAAACCAGGCTTGTGGAACTTCTACGGCATCTTCACCATGTATCACATTCAGATATCCAGTGGATGGATGCTATGCAAGAGCGCACAAAATGAGACAAATCCTTTTGAATGCAGGCTACGATTGTGAAAAGCAATTCGTGTATGGTAACCTTAGAGCATCTACAGGAACATGCTGTGTATCATGGGTATATCACGTAGCGATTTTAGTAAGCTTCAAAAATGCTTCAGGAATTGTTGAAAAAAGAATTATTGATCCGTCATTATTCTCCAGCGGACCGGTAACCGATTCTGCATGGAGAGCTGCTTGCACCAATACAAGCTGTGGATCTGCTTCAGTATCTTCTTATGCCAATACTGCAGGAAACGTATACTACAGAAGTCCATCAGGATCTTTATTATATGATAACAATTATGTAAATACCAACTGTGTATTAAACATATTCTCATCCCTTTCCGGATGTTCTCCTTCCCCTGCACCTAGTGTAGCGAGCTGTGGATTCTAACTAATTTATATAGAGCTCCTGCTGATATTTTGATATATTGCAGGAGCTTTTTACTTAATCTTTTTTATTATGAAAGCCTGGTCCTATTTACTATTACTTTTTATTATGATTACATCCTGTTCCGGTAACTCCAGTTCACAGAACTTGACATGGTACAATAATGCCACGATTTCAAACATTATGGAAGATCCCGATAAACCCAATGAAGTGGTACGCGTCGCTATTGGAATCAGTGCGCAGGTTTTTTATCTCTCTAAAAAGTCACCGGAATACAAGAGCCTTATGGAAAAAGCTACCCAAAGCTTTAAAAAAGGTAAGGCCTATAATATTGGTATTGAAAATAAAACCAATATCATTAAAGAAATTAAAGAGGTCAAATAATCCGGATTATCTGATCACAGAAATTCCGGCATCCACTTTCACTTCTGCCCCATGGATATAGGACGCTTCTTCTGAAGCCAGAAACAGAACTACACTGGCTATTTCTGAAGGCTCTCCCTGTCTTTTAAAAGGAATTGTCGGAATAATATCATCAATAGCGCTTTCTATCTGCTCTCCGGTTAAACCTGTATTATTAAAAATATTGGTTTTGATATGTCCGGGACTTACTCCATTCACACGGATTCCACGTTCTGTAAGTTCTACAGCAAACGTTTTGATCATTGACTGCACTGCAGATTTGGCTGCAGAATACACCGAAAAATTAGGCATCGCAATATCCGTTGCCACTGAAGTATTGAAAATAACAGAGCTTCCGCTTTTCATTAATGGCAACATCTGCTGTACCGTAAAAAACGGTCCTTTCACCAGCATATTAAATAATTCGTCAAACTGATTTTCATCCACATATTCCACAGGTGCAAATCTTCCGTATCCTGCATTGGCAAAAACCAGATCAATATGTTCTGTATATTTTCTGATTTCATGCTGCAGGTTCATAAGGTCTTTTATATTTCCGGCATTGGAAACAATTCCAAAAGCCTTTTCTCCAAGTTTCTCTAAAGCACTATTCACCGTTTCTTCGCTTCGTCCGGTAATGATCACAGATCCTCCTTCTTCAATGAATTTCTGAGCGGTAGCCAAACCCATCCCATTGGTTCCTCCGGTAATTAAAGCGGTTTTGTTTTTAAATCTCTGCATTGTTTTAAGTTTAAAATTCTACGGCAAAGATTGGAATTCAAAGGCTTTGAAAAAATCCAGTTCTTGTGGAATTGAGTGGAAAGGCAAAAAGTCCATCAATAATTGTCATCAATAAAATCACTCAAAATTAAATTGCACACAATTAAATTGGCCATATATTTGTATTGTTAATTGAGTCAGTTCAAAACTGACATTGAATCATCAATAAGTAGTTTAATTTAAAACAAAAGAAAAATGTCATTAATAGAAAATCTAAACTGGAGACATGCTGTAAAAGCTTATGATCCTACCAAAAAAGTTTCACAGGAAGACCTTAATACGATTTTAGAATCAGCAAGACTGGCTCCTACTTCATCGGGCTTACAGCCGTTCAGAATTATTGTAGTGGAAAATCAGGAACTGAAAGAAAAAATGGTGGCGGGTGCTTTAAACCCTGAAGTAATGAGAGATTCTTCTCACGTTTTGGTCTTTGCAGCATGGGACAGTTATTCTAATGAAAAAATTGACAAAGTTTACGATTATCATACAGATGTAAGAGATCTTCCAAGAGGCCGCTTCGGAAGCTATACCGATAAAATTAAAGAAATATATGGTGCACAGACTCCTGAAGAGCATTTTGCCCACACTGCCCGCCAGACTTATATTGCCTTAGGAATTGCGCTTGCACAGGCTGCAGAACTTAAAATCGACAGTACTCCGGCGGAAGGATTCAGCAATGAGGTGGTAGATGAAGTACTGGGACTAAGAGAACTGGGATTAAAAAGTGTAAGCCTTTTATATCTTGGATACCGTGATGAAGCTAATGACTGGCTTTCTACTATGAAAAAAGTCAGAATTCCAATGGATGAATTTATCATAAAAAAGTAATACCTTCATCGAATCTTTCGCACCCCAAAATTATGGAAAATCCTAAAACACCTAAACTGGAAAACCAGATTTGTTTCCCATTGTATGTCATTGCCAAAGAAATTACAGGCCTTTACCGTCCTTTTCTTGATGAGCTGGGCATTACCTATCCGCAATATCTTGTGATGATGATATTATGGGACGGTGACGGACTTACGGTAACCCATATCGGAGAAAAACTGTTTCTGGACAGTGGTACTTTGACCCCTCTTCTTAAAAGGCTGGAGTCTAAAGGATTTATTATCCGAAAAAGAAAAAAAGAGGACGAAAGAGTGGTTGAAGTATTTTTAGACGAAGCAGGAAAACAGCTTCAGCAAAAGGCTTGTGAAATTCCGGGGAAAATTCAGGAAAAACTGGGAATACAACCGGAAGAGCTGCTGCACCTTAAAGACACAGTCTTAAAAATATTAAACAAAATAGAAAATAAATGAAAACATTATATACCACTCAGGTCACTGCAAAAGGAGGAAGAAACGGACATGTGAAAAGTGAAAACGGAGTGCTGGATCTTGATGTAAGAATGCCGAAAGCTTTAGGAGGAGCCAATGATGATTTTGCCAATCCTGAAATGCTTTTTGCAGCGGGATATTCTGCCTGTTTCGACAGCGCACTGAACAGAGTGATCAGTCTTTCTAAAGTAAAAACAGGTGAAACAACAGTGACTGCTCAGGTGAGCATAGGTCAGCTTGAGAATGGCGGCTTCGGATTGGCAGCAGAACTGGATGTGAACATCCCTGGAGTTTCTATTGAGGAAGCACAGGCTTTGACAGAAAAAGCACACCAGATCTGTCCTTATTCTAATGCGACCAGAAATAATATGGAGGTGAAACTTTCAGTAACCAACAACAATTAATCCAATTTTTTTAAGCATAGTTATAACGAAAGGAGCTGTTTCCATGGAAACAGCTCCTTTTTATTTTTATATTTTCGCGCAGATGACGCAGATCATTGAGGATATTTTTATATGCTCATAATGGTTAAGAATTTTATTCATAATTCATCATTATTGAATATTTTTACGCAATGGAAATCATTATAGATATTGTTTGCCAGGTGTATGCAGGGCAAAAATCAAGAAAGACGATTGATCTGGTTTTGAATACGTTCATTCCCGGATATGAAAAATTAAATCTCAATTATACTTACCCAAGACACGACAAAGATTATATTTTTAAAACAGAGGACGAAATGATTGGTTATTTCATCGAAAACCCTGCCCTTGACCAAACTTTTTACTGGAATAAATACCATGATAATCCGGAAAAAATAATGGTGGGTGCTAATATTACAGATGATGACAGACTTATCATGAGCCTAACAATGGATACAACTGAAGAGAAAAGGGATATGTACTTCCATAAGCTTAAAGAAATTTTACAATCAGATATCGGAGTAATTACCTATGTGTATCCTGCAGATTATGAAGATGGAGAAGATTTTATTATAAAATATGGATAGTACTCAATCTTGTCATCATTCATAACTTATCATTTATAATTCGTAATTACCTCCTGTCTTTATTTACATCACTTTTCTGATAGGCATCTACTTTTTTATAGGAATCATTTTTCTCTTTCTCTTTTTTGTCGGAAATCAGGATACCGAAAAGATGGTCGATTTCATGCTGGAAAATCACCGCAGTAAAACCTTCTACAATTTCTGAATATTTCTGCCCTTTCAAATCCACATATTCCAGTTGGATAACTTTGCTTCTGTAGAACTGATCTCTGAAATCAGGAATAGATAAATCACCTTCAGGACCGAGATTCTGAAGATCAGATCGCCAAACAATGACCGGGTTAATAAAATATTCCAGCGGTGTTCCTTCCTTATCAAAACGCTGCACCCAGATAATCTTCCTGTTGATTCCCACTTGTGGGGCTGCAATACCTACTCCGCCATCTGTTGAAAGAAGAGATTCTTTCATCCTTTTTACCAGAACAGCTGTATTCGGATCAAGAGGATCTGCTTCTGAAGAAATGTTCAGCAGGGTTTGGTGCTGATTATTATCCGTCGTCTGATAGATGGGTAACGCCGTGTTTACATCTCCCTGATTGATGATTGAAACTTCACTGGGAGTGAGTTTCTGACCATTAAAAAATCCGGTAAAAAAGATCAGCAGGATGGGGATTTTTTTCATATGTTTTTGAATCTGATACAAAGGTAAATATTGTGGTGTAAAAATAATTTATTTAGCAATGAATTTTAAGTTTTGGCTAAAGCCGTTGCCTCTTTTAATTAAAAATGGTCGGGCTTAAGCCCGACCCTATTGAATATTTTTCTCTCAGAGATACGAAGGTTTAAAAAGTCTTCGTCATATCCGCAGGAATAATCAGATTGAAATCTGTCGGGATATAATCTTTGGCAGGTACTTTCAATTCAAGATCGTCTGATTCAAAAACAGAAATTACGGCCATTTTCAGATTTGGATTCTTCTGTTTGATATACCAATAGATTCCTCCGAATTCTTTGCTGTGATAGTTACCGTTGTAGTGGATAAAGGTCTTTCCGGGCTGGTAATTTTTCAGGATAGATTCAGCCATTGTAGCATCTTTTGTAGCCTGAGCTGAAATAAAATTCATCACTTTTGTTCCTTCGGCATGATCACCCATCATTTTTTTCATTTCCGGATATCCTGGAGTGTCTAACGTTACTTTAATCGGCAACCGGGCAATGTAGGTTTTCTCTTTTTCGCTTAGTTTATTTAAAGATTCAAGACCTTCTTTGGCGGTCTGGGAGGCATATCTTCTTGGAATATTGGTAGCAACAAAATTTAGCTTTTTATCCTTAGCAAAATCTACCAAAGGCTTGTAATCGGTTGCATAATTGCTCCACAAACGGGCAGAATCTTTTAATGTTTTTGCATCAAATTTTCCGTTTAAATATTGATCCAGCTGTGCCTGATTATCTCTTTCAAACATTTCCGCTCCTAAGATCAGCTGTCCGTTCTTTTTCGCAAACAGCGCTTCTGTAATCTTCAGCTGAAGCCAGTGATTGATGGAACTGTTATGATTTTCCCCAAAAAAGACCACATCATAATCTGCCAGTTCTTTGACCAGCTTTTCTGTCTTTATTTCTTTTCCTTTTTTATCATAAAACTGATATGCTTTTAAGTCCTGTGCCTTCAATGCACAGAAACCAGCCAGCAATATCGCTATGAAAATATGTTTCATTTTATTTTATTTTTAATCACAAATTACACAAATATTTCATCACCCGCAGATCGCATGCAATAAAAAAGACCGCTTTGAATTTTACAAACAAAACGGTCTCATTCAAATCATCTAATTATTATTTCTCTAAAGCTGCTACAAGGTCCTTCCACTCCTGAAGCTCAGGAATTCCAGGTTTTCTTTTTCCGAAGAACTGAACGATAAAGTCTCCTTCTTTGTTGAATACTTCGATAGCGGTTACTTCTCCGTCTTCAGTCGGCTTTTTCACGATCCATGCTTCTGCAATTTTCGTTACGTCAAGATGTAAATTGAAATCAGGATCCATTACATTGAACCATTGCTGGTGCCAAAGTGTTTTCTTCACATTTCCTGTGTGTATCTGGATAATCCCTCTGTTTCCAACGAAAGCCATGATTGGAACGTTCTTTTCAGAAGCATCTTCAAGGATATTCACCACTTTCGCATTATCAATTTTCTTAGCAAATCCTTCCGGAGCCAATCTTAATGCCTGCGTTCTGCTTACTCCATATTTTCTGGTCATCATGAAGAAATCATGGGTGTCTTTCAATTCCGTCCATGCTTTTTTGAATCCCTCCACATCAATGTCTGAATCTGCTTTTTCAGCCTGTTTTGGAGCGATTGCTTCAAAAGCCAATGTTTGATTCTGATCTTCCGCTCTGAATTTTTCTACGATCGCATTGAAAGCAGCTTCATTACTGTCCTTCGTCAGATAAATCTTGTGAAGTGCCAGACCATCTTTTCCGAAAAACTGAAGGCTTTTCTTCTCTCCTTCCAGTACTGCAAAAGCAAATTTCCAGTGGTTAAGGAAAATTCTGAGATCAATATCTTCACCCACAAAAAGCTGTGCATGAGGACTGCTGAAATCTCCGTTCAGGTAAGTCCCTTTTCTTTCATGAACACATTCATCATTACGGGTAAGCGCCATTACTTTTCCCAACTGCTCAGCTTCTGTAAGGATTCCCTGGAAATCCGGGTTCAGGACAGTAACGCCTTCTCCTATGCTTGTTGCCAATAATTCTGCCTCACTTACTTCTAACTGTGCTGCTGCATTTCTTATTCTGATATGTGGATTTTCTGCTTTCAGAGCTTCCCATTTTTCCTTTAAATCATTAACTAATGTGCTCATTACTTTACTTTTTTATGGTTAAAATTGTATAAATTCTTCGTATGGTTTCGTTTCCTGTTTTACTTTTTATTTCTTCTTCTCTTTCAGAAGTTTTCATCCTTTTAAATTGGCTTTTGGAGACCAGCTCTTCCATTTCACTGTTGCTGTACAAGGTGAAATCATATTCCGTAAACGGCAGTTTTTCCATGAATTCTCTTTGTCCGAACGTAAGAACAAATGTTCCGTCATCTTTTAAAACCCTATAGATTTCGTTTAAGAATCCCACGGGATTTTCCCAGAAGTACACGGTATTGACTGTAAATATTTTATCAAAAGTTTCATCTTTGAAAGGAAGTTTCTTCCCTTCGTATAAAACAAATTCTGCCTGACTTTCAAATTCTTTATTGAGCCTTTTGGCTTCATTGTGCATGGTTTCGGAAATGTCAGTCCCTGTGTATTTCAGGTTTCTGGCAAGGTTCATGATACTTTTCAGGTGTGCGGCATTCCCATGTCCTATTTCAAGGATTTGCTGGCCGTCATCAATCACAAGGGTTTTGATACTTTCTAAGGTCATGCTGATGTTAGTGGCATTCATCATTTCACCAATCTCGATGCCTTTTTCACCCTGAGGGTTGGCAAGATTCTGTGCGAGGATTTTGAGTTCGTCTTTTTCCATGGTTATCCAAAAATGATCATTGGGTTACTGGTAATAGGGTGTCCGCAGATGGTACAGGGAAAATTATAGGCATTGCTGATATTTTCTTCAGTAAAAACTTCCTGTGGGGTTCCATAGGCAGAGACTTGTCCTGATTTCATTAATAAAATCTTATCTGCAAACTGTGCAGCAAGGTTCAGATCATGCAAAACAACAATAGCACTGTTGGCTTTTTTGGTGAAATTTTTTATAATTTCCAATGCTTTGTACTGATGTTTTATATCTAAATTATTCAATGGTTCGTCCAGAAAAACCAGTTTGTGGGCGATGTCATTTTCAAGCTGAGCCATCACTCTGGAAAGATGTACACGCTGCTTTTCTCCTCCCGAAAGGGTATTGTATTCTCTTTCTTTGAGATGAAAAATATCGGTTTCGTACATCATATTATTCATCGCCTCAAGATCTTCTTTTCCGGGCCGGGCATCAAAATAAGGATACCTTCCCATCATGATCACGTCCTTTACTTCAAGCGGAATATCATTGCTGTTATGCTGCGAGAACTTGGCTTTGTGTTTAGAAAGTTCCCGGATATTCCATTCTCTGATGGGTTTATCTTTAAACAGAACTTTGTTATTTCCGGATTTCACTTCATCTGCCAATACACTCAAAAGGCTTGACTTCCCTGCTCCGTTCGGTCCCACAATGGCCAGAAATTCGCCGTATTCCAGAGAGACATCTACCCCATCCAGAATCCTGAATTCTTTATGTTGATAATTTATCTGGTGTGCCTTGATCATTACAGTGATTTTTTAAATTTAACCAAAATAGCGATAAAAATAGGTCCTCCCATTAAGGCTGTTAAAATTCCGATTGGCAGTTCTGACGGTGCCACAATACTTCTGCTGAATGTGTCTGCCGTTAATAACAAAATGCTTCCGCACATTGCCGATAATGGCAAAATAAAAACATAATTGGATTTGAATAAAAGCCTTAAAATATAAGGTACAATAAGCCCTACAAAACCAATGGTACCTGAAAATGCCACACACGTTCCCACCATTAAAGCCACGGTGATGATGATCTGCTTTTTCAGTCTTTCCACATTGATTCCCAGATGCTGTGCATCTTTTTCTCCCAGCATCATTGCATTTAAGGCTTTTCCTTTGGGTAATAAAATGATGTAGGCGATGGTGATCACAATGGCGAGAATGATATTCTTCGTCCATGTTGCTGCGGCCAGGCTTCCCAGGTTCCAGAAAGTAAGATCTCTGAGCTGTTCATCTTTTGAGATATAGATCAAAAATCCGGTTATCGAAAACCCGATAGCCGTTATGGCAACTCCGGTAAGCAGCATCATGACTACATTTGTTTTCCCTCCGCTTGTTGAAATTCTGTAGACCAGCATCATGGATAAAAAAGAACCGATAAAAGCGGCTATTCCTACCAGTGAAAATTGTACAGCTTCAGGAAGATATTCTTTGAAATGTCCTCCTAAAACAATCGCAATAGCTGCCAGCAATGTTGCTCCTGATGTAAGTCCTATTAAATCTCCCGTTGCCAGAGGATTCTTGAAAAGTCCCTGAAGGCTCGTCCCGGAAACCGACAACATACTTCCTACTAAAATGGCCATGATAATCCTGGCTGCCCTTACGTCCCAGATCACATATTTATCACTGAGTGACAAACCGGAATCTCCTTTTATAAATTGCCACAGAGCCCTGAACGGAGAATTTTCTCCGAAATCATAAACTCCTGTATTAAGTGACAGTACTGCTATAATGGCAAGCAGTACCGCACTTATCATTAGATAAAAGTATAATTTACTTGGTGCTTTCAATTAAAAGTTTGTTTAATTCTACTGCTGCTTCTCCTACTCTTGGTCCAAAACCTGATACCAAACCTCCGTCCATTGCAATGATTTTCTTGTTTTTACCTGCATTGGTCTGAGATACTCCCGGCATTTTTAGCGCTCCTTCGTTTCCTCCTGCTCCCTGTAAACCGGTTTCGAAGAAAAATAGCACATCAGGATTAGCTTTTACAACGGCTTCCGGTGTCAATGGTTTGAAATCTTCAAAATCAGTTACTGCATTTTCTCCTCCTGCGAGGGTAATCAATGAAGCCATTGGGGTATTTTTACCACTCACCATCAGCATATTTCCTCTTGCGTAGATGAACAATACCTTGGGCTTTTTAGCAATAGGCTGTACTTGCTTTAAGTCAGCATCAATTTTATCATTTAATTTCTGATAATCTGTATTTCCGATCGCTTTTGCTACCTGCTCGATCAGTTTTTTGGTTCCTTCAACCGTATATTCCTGTTTGAAAACTTCGGTTTGAATCCCTGAGGATTTGATTTTACCCATTAATTCCGGATTGATATCTTTATCAGAAGCCAGAATCAATGTTGGGTTTACAGCCATGATCGGTTCAATTGTCATTGATCTCATGTGTCCTAAATCTTTCGCTGTAGCTTTTAATGACGTAGGATAGGTGCTGGTAACATCAGTTCCCACGATTTCCTTTTCGTGACCTAAAGCAGCTACGATTTCAGTAATTCCTCCGTTTAATGTTACTATTTTATTGTTGGTTTTGGGTGCTTCTGAACTGGCTTCTGTTGTATTTTCTTTTGCTCCTGTCTCTGCTTTTTTGCAAGAATATACTGCTACAAGAACAGAAGCTGCAAGGATGAATTTTTTCATGATATACTATTATTTGATTATTTATAAAGGTTCGAATTCAAAATTGGTGTACCCTCTTTCACCTTTTGTATTTTTCATGGTATTGAATCTCAGCTTGAAATAAAAACCTTCAGCATCTTTCAATACAAAGAAACGGTCTGCATACACAAAAGGAACAGGATTGGATGCCGTACCGGTAGTGGTTCTCCATTTATCCCCGATAGCCCTCTGGTCATTGAAAACAAATTTTGAAGGCTCTACATCTTTCAGTTTAAATGAACTGTAAGCAGCATCAAGACTTCCCGTAACTGTTACCTGGTAAGCACCTACTCCATTCAAAGTATTGGTTGTTACAAAATCTGCATAAAAATAGCTTCCTGCGCTGGTTGTAGGTCCCATGAACACTTCATTGGTAAACGTTGTGAATGCCAGATCCCATTTCTTTTTCTTTGGCTGAATTTTTACCGGGGTTCCTGTTTTCAGATTGAAGAATGAGAAGCTGTATTCTGTATCTTTTGTAATGATATATTCTTTGATGTCTGCTTCTGCTGCGTTCACGTCACCATAACGGATTTTGTATCCGTTCTGAGCTCTCAGAATCTGAATTTTTTTCCATCCTCTCGGATCACCGGACAATGAAACTGAACCTGCCCCGATATTGGTGGCAGAAGGTATTTCTCTCCCCAGATTGATCAGATACACTGGGTTATCAGCATCATTTTCTTTGATGGCATCAATTCCTGAAGTCTGATTCAGGAAGTCACCATTAGGATTGTCAACATATTTCATATTGGCAGCATCAAATGTTCCTACCTGGGCAATATCTTTTAAACTTGAAATATCAGCTTCCTTTACTTTACTGATGTCTGATGCGTTGGGTATTTTGATTACCGTCATGGCAAGAGATCCATTCATGATCACTCTGTAGGCATCGCCGCTGTAAAAACCAAGATCCCAGTCTGTCCTGCTGTTGACCGCCGGATTGGTATAGTCACTTAAATCAATCCAAACCTGATTAGGTTCTGTAGGGCCGCCAATTGGTACACTTACTTCAGATCCCGTCATAGGTGGAACCGGAACCGGATCTTCGTCTGCAGAAAGACAAGACTGTGTGGCAGCCATGATGGAAAGAACAGATACTATTTTTAAATACTTCATAATCGTAACGTATTATTTAAAATTGAAACATTAATCGGGCAAAATAGCTTCTGCCATAATATAAATTAACAAACCCATTGGCAGCTGTATGAGCTGAACCGGCCACTGCCGTAGAGTTTAATCTTGTGACATCAAATATATTTTTCACTCCTGCAGAAATTTCAAAATGTTTCTTCCAGAAAGGCTGGCTTACGATGAAATCCATCATATGAAAACTATCTATTTTTCCAAGGCGGAAGTCATTAGCTCCATCGGACACATAAATTCTGTCCGGACCTGTGAATTTGTAGTAAAGGGCAAAATTAGTGTCGGTACTTTTCAGTTTGTAAGTTGCTGAAGCGCCTGCCTGTACCAGATACTGAAAGTCTGTTGGGGAAGAAGATTTCAAATCAATCATCGATACTGATGTTCCGTTTACTGATCCTCTTAAAGACAGGGCAAACTGATCTTTTCTGAAATCTACATTAGCGGAGAATAGTAGATTTTTATAGGTATTAAGGTTCATATATTTATAGGTAGAAGGCTCCTTTACCATTACCATTTCAATCCTGTCACGTACATCAAGGTATAATGCGTCTACTCCATAAGCGATCTTCCAGCCATTATCTGCTGAAAAGTTCTGATTCCAGAAAAGTCCAGCAGAGAATCCTTTTTCAGGATTTAAATCCGGATTTCCTTGTACATCATGATTAAGATTTACAAAATAGGTGTACAACTCGTCATATTTTGGGAATCGGTTAGCCGATCCCACCACTGCTCTAAGATTTGAATTCTCAGAGGTTTTATATCTTGCTGATAAAGAATAGTTGTACTGATTATTAAAGTTTTCACTAAGGGAAAGTCTTACTCCCGGTCTTAAAGAGAATTTGTCTGACACATTCCATTCTGCAGAAAGGAAATTGGAGTAGGTAAATATTTTTCTCTTTACCGCTTCACCAAAGAAATCTCCGGCAATTAAAGCGGCATAGCCATTGGTATAGTCTAATTCATATCCTAACTGAAAGTCAAAAACCTTGCTGTCGAGGAAGTTGCTGAACATTCCTCTGGAGTAGATGACATCGGTCTTATAATAAGATTTTTCTTCCTGGCGGCTTTTGATTTGTCTGTTCGGGATATCGTAATTATAGTCGTAGTATTTTCTGTCCTGGTTCTGATACGAGAAATCGCCCATGTACCGGATGTGTCCCAGATTAGTCTGAATATTGAACTGGTGAATCCATCGGTCGGTATTATATCTTCTGTCTCTGCTTTCATACGAAACACCGCCCAAACCATCATTAAGAGGATTTCTGTTGACCTCCGGATTGTAGAAGTTGAATTTTTCATTCAGATAAGACAGTTTGTAAAAGAATGTCGTTTTATTTTTGGTATATCTTAATAAAGCAGACGCATCATACTGATCTTTCGGGTTCCATTCATACCCTCTCTGGTTATCCTGCCCGAAATATTTGTAGCCTTTGCTTTCCCCTTCATATCCCATAAACTGGTTATGGTTGAAATTGATGCTGGCAAACCATTCATTGCTGATGTTATAATCTACATTAAGGTTCTGAATATGCCTTCCGTTTCCTCTTTTCTTAAGATCATAGTTATCCCTTACTGTTTCTTCCTGTATCGAACCTCTAACACTGATCTTTTTTGTACTGTTTTTCTTGGTAATAATGTTGATAACCCCGGCAACGGCACCATTTCCATATTCAACCCCCATACTTCCTTTTACAATTTCTATTCTTTCGATATTGCTTAGAGTAATTTTGGTAAGGTCTATATTACTTCCCAGTCCTGTATCCCCTACTACCGGTATATTGTCTATAAGGATTTTCACATAGTCTCCGTTAAGTCCCATGATGTTGGCGGTGGAATTTCCTGAGCGGGTATCCGGAGTGATCTGTATATTCAGACTTTGATTCAAAACCTCTGCAACATTCGTTGCTGCCATATTTTTGATCTGTTCTGCATCAATAACATCAACCTTATATATCGATTTGTTAATGGACTGCTGCATGTACTGTCCTGTAATAACAACTTCTTCAATTTTCTTTTGATTAAGAGAATCCTTTTCTTGTGCATTCATCCATAGAGCCACGGATAATGATAGAACGGAAAGCACTTTCTTCTTCATAAGGGTACAAATTTTCGACAAATATAAAACTTTATTTAGACTCATTAAAAATAATTATATATTTTTGTATAATAATTCTAAATAAAAATAATGTTATGAAATTACAATTACTTTTAGGAGCTCTGATGTTGACTGCTTTAACTGCGAATGCTCAGGTATCCAACATCAATGAAAATTTCAACAATTTTACAGCAGGGAATACCACTTTCCCACAGTCTGGATGGTCTGCCATTGTTGCACCCATCACCGGTGAGTTTCCTCCTGTACCTCCAAGAATGATTGTAGCAGGAGATTCCAACAGGTTTGTCCAGTCGTATGCAGGAAACAATGCAACTGGTTCCTCTTACCTTATTACACCACAGATTGAAACTCCGACCGGAAACAAAACACTGACATTTGATACTACTTTAGTATCACCGTCTCCCGGCCCGGGAAGCATTCAGATAGGAATAGCATCCAATCCTGCTGATATGTCAACATTCGTTCCTGTAGGAAGTCCTATTAATGTATCAGTTATTGGTACAGTTCAGAATATCAGTGTTAATATTCCGGCATCCACAGGTTCATACATTGTATTTAAGTTCACTCCTACTGCTACTCACGTAGCCATTCAGGTGGATAATGTAGTGTATAACACGACCGCTTCTTTAGGCGTATCAGACAACCATAAATCGACAGAAAATTTCAGATTTGCCTTAAATTCTGATCAGTCTGCAATAGAATTCATTGTCAAAAAAGATCCTAAAAACATTCAGATCTATTCTGCAGCAGGACAAAAAGCAGCGGAAGGGAAACTGAACGGACAAAGATTTGATATCAGCACGCTTCAGACAGGAGTATATTATATGAATATTGAGACTGCAGAAGGCAGATTGATCCAATCAAAATTTATTAAAAAATAAGGTTCATCAGACTATTATGACCTTTTTAAAGCCGACAGGAGTAATCCTGCCGGCTTTTCTATGTCCGATTTTCTCTGTTTATCATAAGAATTAAAATAAAAACACGATAAAAATCATGTTTTTATTTAGACTGATTAAAAATAATTATATATTTTTGTGGAATCATTCTAAATAAGGATTTAAAAAATAAATTATGAAAACAAAACTATTATTGGCTTCAGTACTGGCATTGTCTGTTCAGCAGACTGTTTTGGCGCAGACTGACGCGTTGGGATACTCACAGGTAAATATGACCATGGGAAGCGGATACCAAAACCGCGTGTTTGTAAACCTTGCAGATGGTAATATGGTTTCTCAGCCAGCCAATACGTGGGATATTGCTTTTTATAGAAATTCAAACTATGCATTCGGATCCAGAGTCAATGATGCTAAGGATATTGAAGTATTCAGTGCATCAACCAACTTAGCAGACTGGGATAACATCAGCATCAGCAATGAAGCTTCATGGGGAGATCCTCTTTATAATCCGGACCAGACCACTGACTGGAGCCAGGGAGCTTTTGAACAGGGACCAGTAACCTCTCCAAACCCCAATATTCCTTCAACCGGATGGGGCGTTTATAACCCGGTGAACCACCACATTCAGGGGAAAGCTATTTTTGTTTTAAAATATGCTTCAGGAACCTATATCAAGTTTGCCATTGAAGATGCTTTTGCAGGATATACCTTCAAGTATTCAAAATGGAACGGGACCTCATGGGGAGCTACGGAAACCAGAACCATCGCCAACGGGACAGATGATTCATATTTCAACTATTTCTCATTTGATACCGGAGAAAAAGTTCCCAATCTTGAGCCTTCCAGAACGGCATGGGATTTCGTATTCACCAAATATTACACGTTCTATATGGGTGTGCAGATGTACCCTCTTTCCGGAGCGATTCAAAGCCCGAACGTAAAAGTGGCAATGGTTCAGCCTGAAGCACAGCAAACAGCATCGTATGCAATTCCTGCCAATGCAAGTTTCTCATCTGCTATCACTACGGTAGGACACTCTTGGAAAGGGATCGGGACGGTGAAAAATGATGTGGTCTACTACGTCAAAAAAGGAAATGATTACTACAGAATGTACTTCACAACCAATGGTGGTGCCAGTACAGGAAATATGTATTTCAAATACAAAAAGATCACGGAAACGTTAGGGATAACTGAAGTTGGAAAAAAAGCATCATTCGGTATTTATCCTAATCCAACTACGGCAGATAAAAAAGTAACGGTTCTTTTTGATGTTAAAGAAAAAACAGGTAATAAGGGAAATGTAGAGGTCTATGACCAGACCGGGAAAAAGGTCTATTCAGCTGAACTTACCAACCAGGCTGGTTTTTATAAGCAGGATTTGAATCTTTCTACCCTTACTTCAGGAAATTACCTTGTAAAAATTACTTACGGTGGCCATTCGGAGACGAAAAAGCTTATCGTAAAATAAACTTTCTATTTTAATACTTTCTATTTTTTCTAATAAAAAGGCGGTTTCAGATTGTTGAAACCGCCTTTTATTTTCTATTGATATAAGATTCTTCTTTAAATCATTAAATTTTTAAATCTTTAAATCCTTCAATACCATTAATATATTTTAAACCCTTTATAAACCTCTGCAGAGCTTTCCATAATTTTGGAAGCATCCTTACGGAAATCCAAAAGGTGATCCTGACCGTTATGCCTGTTGTGATGCTCAACACTTTCCCAAAGCTCGATCAGGAAGAAAGTTCCTTTATTATCTTTATCCTCAATAAGATCGTACTGCAGACAGCCTTCTTCTTTTCTTGTTTCTTTCACAAGGTTCTGAAACAGCTCTACAGCGTCCATCAGATAATTTTCATTAAACTTAAAAAGTGCAATGATATGTAAATTCATGTTCTAATATTTAGTGATGTAAAAGTAAAATATTTTCAAAACCGAAAACCTTTTTAACCCTTTTATTTTTCCACATCCAACATAATTTTTAATTAAAAACTGATTTATAAATAGTTATAGAACTCATCACAATAACCAGAGTACCGATAATCACAAACATTTTCTTTACAGGAAGCCTGGCAGTAAGCATTGCTGAAAAAGGAGCGGTCACAATTCCTCCGATCAAAAGCCCGAGAATGATATTCCAGTGCTGGATTCCCAGGGTAAAGAAAAAGGTAACGGCAGCCGTTATGGTAAGAATAAATTTGGCCACGGTAGAACTTCCTACGGCAAATCTTGGGGTGAATGCATTTTTAATGAGTGTTCCGGTCACCAAAGGCCCCCAGCCTCCTCCGGCAAAGGAATCTATAAAGCCTCCTATCACGCCAAGTCTGGTCAGATTGGTTTTTCTTTTCAATGCTTTGCTTTGTTTTTCTTTAAAAGCATTCGAAAGAATCTGGAATCCAAGGTATAAGGTGTAAAAAGCAATGAGTGTTTTGGTGATTTTCGCATAATATTCTCCAAGATAAGTAAGACTGACAGCTCCGATAATTGCTCCTATCACAGCCGGAATAGCGAGTTTTTTCACCAGACTTTTGCTTACATTTTTCAGTTTAATGTGACTGAGGCTTCCCGCAGCAGTGGTGAAACTTTCTGCAGAATGAATACTCGCACTTACAATATGCGGCGGAATATTCAGAAGCATAAGGGTTGTGGTACAAATAACTCCATATCCCATTCCCATGGAACCAGCCACAATTTCTGCAAAAACACCTACCAGGAGCATCCAGTAAAAAATATAATGATCCTTGGCCAGAATAATCTGTAATTCTTCCAGATATCCCAGTTCGTACATGGAAAAAACAGCAATGGATATAATAGCAGCCGTCACCAAAAGGACATTCAACCTTACCTGAATTTTTCTTGAAATCACCATATTAAAAAATCGTTTTGGTCTGTATTTCCTGATTATCCGTCACATTGAAAATAAGGATATTTAACGATCGTATGTTTTCTGCGCTTCTGTACAAGGAAATATTTTCAGGTATGCCATATGCAGCATCAGAATGCATTGCAGTAATGGAGCGTGTAAGCTTTTGTAATTGGTTTATCTCTTCTTTTGAAATCATAGTTTATTCATTTGAAGTAGTGCAAATATCTGATAAAATATTTATCCTACAAAAAAAGTAGACTATTAATTCAAAAAAAAGGACCGGGTTAATCTACCAGATCCATTAAAGTTTTACTTTCCAGAATATTCAGTGAAGCATCACGAACTTCTATCAGGACATCATGAAGCCCGCAGTGATCTTCATTGCAGTCCTCACATTTTTCATAAAAGTTGAGACTTACACATGGCAGCATCGCAATAGGACCGTTGACAAGACGGATGATCTTTGCCAGTTTCACATTTTCCGGATTTTCTTTAAAAAAGTATCCTCCACCCTTTCCTTTTTTACTGTCGAGGATTTCCGCTTTTTTCAGTTCAAGAAGGATGTTTTCCAAAAACTTTAAAGGAATTTTTTTATGTTCCGCAATTTCAGAAATAAGAATCGGGCCGTCATTTCTTTTTTCTACAAGATATGACAGCGCCTTAAAAGCATATTGAGATTTTTTTGAAAGCATTAAAGCAAAAATACGAAAATTGTTTAATATTTGAAAAAGACCTGAAAACAGGAATAACAAACGAAAAAAATGTCGGTGTATCTATCCGTAATTTTACGGTTTTAGGTACCACAATTTTGCCTTTCTCCTATTAAATCATTATGTTTGCCATATGTTCAGCAAACAAGAAGCACAGCAATTAAAAAAAGAATTTTGGACAGCTTTCGGAAGATCATTTCCCAGAAAATGGATTCTTTATGATACCAAAATCAAGGACATGGCATTTAAGTTTTCTGCCGACAATAAAAAAGCAGAAGTTTCTCTGGATATCGAAATGAAAGATGAAATTTTCCGGAATGCCTACTATGAGAAGATCTGGTCTTTGGAAGATATATTAAAAGATTTCATCGGAGATTTTCAGAAGGAAGAATATTTCACTCTTGAAAACGGTAAGATCATCAGCAGGATATGGGTTGAAAAACATAATGTTTCCGTTTTTAATAAAAATACCTGGCAAGAAATTTTTGAATTTTTTGTGGACAAAATGGACGGTTTCGAAAGGTTTTACTACGAATATGAGGATTTTATAAAGGATATATAGAATACTTACGAAATAAATACCACTTTATACTTCAGGTTGAGATAAAAAAAGAAAACTTATCTTTGCACTACCACTTAAACTAATAGATGAAACAAACTAACATGATTAAAAATGAGAAAAGTGTACAAAAACATTTTTGGAGAAATCATCTCTAAAAGTAAAGCTGTGAAGCTAAGCGAATATCATCTGTATTATTATGAAGAAGGCTCCGATTTCCTGAAAGAAATTGAATTCATCAATGAAGACAGTGTTTACAACATCAATTATTTTCTAAGTGACGAGGAAGACGAGGCGAAGGTAGTGGATTATCTTAAAGAAAAATCTGACTTTTTTGATATTGAAAGAAAAGAAACTGCCGACGGCTATATTATTTCTACCAATACATTATATTCTTTATCCGTAGATGATCTGCCCCTCATTTCCAAAACTGTTTTCAAAACGGACGATCCTGAAAACTTTATCTGTTCACAGGTCATCGATAATGAGACTCAACAGCCACACCTTGAAAGAACCATAAAATGCTGGTATACGAATGACGAAAACGGTGAAAAATACGCAGCCATAGAATGCAGCTATCAGGAAGACGGAAAACTGGAACTGGCTGTAGATAAAACACCCGACCCGGACAATGAAGAAAACTGGATCCATTATGATTATGATACTTTCGAAGATCTTCAGGCACAGATCCCTACTGACATCAGCTATTACAAAACAGCAGCCTTACTTCCCAAACAAGCCTATCAGCAATAATCTTATATTCTTTCACACACCACACCTAATTATTAAATGGAAGAGAATCCCATCTTTTTTGCAGACGGAAATGATCCGGAAATGATTAAAGCTTACAGAAAAGCTCAGGAAACCTTTAAGTATTTCTGGCGCGAACAGTCCTGGGAATACAGAAGAATCATTCCCGGACTTAATGTATCGTGCGTTAAAACAGCTTTTGAAGAACAGGATGAAGAAACCGGAGAAAGCCTGGTAGAACATATGTGGATTAATGAAATATTTTTTGACGGAGATCACGTGAGAGGATATTTGATTAATGAACCCAACAGCCTTAAAAACGTGCAGGTGGGTGATTATGTTGAAATCCCTTTACAAAATATCAGTGACTGGCTTTTTGCCATCACTCCAAGTGTACAGAAACCAAAGGGACTTTCCAAGTTATTTTCATCCTCATCTTCTCCACTTCCGAAAGCTTACGGCGGATTTACCATACAGAAAATGCGTGCTGACATGTCTGTTGCAGAAAGAAAGGAACATGATAATGCATGGCAGTTGGATTTCGGAGACTTTAATGACATCCTTGTTGTCAATAACCAGAAAGAAAATCCGGAAAATCTTATTGAACATCCGATGAGTAAAAATATGAAGGAGGAATTTGCAAAGTTTTTACAACAATATCCGGATGAACTTACCCAAGCCGATGAAGACGGACTGACGCTTCTTCACAAAGAAACGATTGCAGGAAATTTAACCACTGTACAAGTTGCTTTAGAAGCCGGAGCGGATAAAAATATCCCGTCTAAAAAAGGAAAAACAGCTTTGGATTATGCAAAACAGCTGAACTGGGAACACCTTATTCCTATATTGGAAGGATAAATTATTAATTAAGATTATATACAACTCAGAATTTGTTTTAGACTTTTATTTATGAAACATTAAGATTGTATTAAGTTGTTGAGAGTATTAAGATAAGCTTCGCTTTAAGCTTAAAAATCGGAATGATTTATCTTAACTATACTTTATTTCTTAAATCCTTCTTAATGGTTTTTAATATATTCAACATTTTTTATAAGTCTGAACAACTACTCAAGTTGTCAAAATAAAAATTCCGGAAGAACATCTTCCGGAATTTTTTATGCTTTATCCAAATTTCTTTTTCCTTAACCAGAAGAACAGTCCTCCGATAAGGCCGATAATGGCCAATGGAAACAACAAGTTCAGCCACTGCCATGTGGATTTCTCTTCCGTAATTCTTTGCCTGTCAAGAAGTCTTTCTTCAATGTTTCTGTTTCTCAGTTCCATCAGATTGCTGTCATCCAAAAGATAATCTAAAGCATTTCTCAGGAACTGTTCGTTTCCGAATTGTTCGTTCGTCAATAAATCTACTCCTAAAGGAAGTGGTTTTCCTTTGATTACTTTATTTCTTCCTACATCTCCGTCTGCAATCACGATCATTTTGTTTTCCGGGCTGGATGTTTTGAACCCAGGGTAAGATTTTCTCTCAATTCTCGATGCATAGGCAGAGTTGAATTTCCCTTCCAATGCAACAGCGAAGATCTTCGGTGTACTTGGTTTCTCCATTTGTCCAAGACTGTCTACACTTGCAATTTCTTTCAGATCCACATAATTCGGAACCTGTTTCAATAATGTTCGTTCACTGGATTCGAAAAGGACTTTTGTTTTGATATTCTTTCTACCTCCTAAAGTATCGATGGAAGTCGGGAATTCAAATTTTACAGGGTTGATATTCTTTGTAACCGGATTATTATTTTCGGCAATTCCAAGCGGATAATAAGGCCATGGTAAGCTTGTGTACTGAGGATTTCCACTCACTTCTCCTGTAACCAGTCTTAACAGGGCAAACTTTTTCACGTCTTTTACCAACGCGGGATTGATTCTCAGCCCGTAATTGAAAAAGAAGTCTGTCATATTGATATCGACAGGGAAAGGCATTACTTTTTTGGATCTTGTTAACGTATCCATTTCAGCATTTACTGCATCGATCATCCAAAGGGTTTTTCCTCCGTTCATGATGTATTGGTCCAGAATTACTTTTTCATTATCAGTAAAAGCTTTTCTTGGTTTCGCAATCACCAGGGCACTCATCTGCTTTAATAGCGGAACATCTTCCAGTGAAAGTTCAGTCTGATTTTTAGGAATGATAGGTCCTGCATCATAGTTTTCCATGGCCAGCTGTACAAATCCCTGGAATTCATCCGGATTCAGCTCATCATGGTTGACCAGGATTCCGACCTTCTTTCTCTTTGCGGTTGCAATGTTTTTAATGTTGGAAACAAGATTGTACTCCAGTCCTTCAATCGATCTTGTCAGCTGCTGATCGGCATCAATTCCGGCCTGCTGAACCACTAAAGGAATAGAAACCCCATCATTTCCATATTTAATCACAGCGTAAGGGAAAAGGGTGATCTGTGAGATTTTCCCGTCTTTTACATCCGGAAGAATAGACGGTTGCATTCCCATGGCCATCAAAGTGTCCTGAGACATTTTTGTTTTAATGGGATCAATAAATTTGAAATCAATCTTCGGATTAATTTTTCTAAATTCCTCCAGCATAAATTTCGTTTCGCTTTGCAGCTGTTTGAAACTTGCCGGAAAGTCACCTTCCAGATACACTTCAACCGTCAGAGGCTTTTTAACAGACTCCAATACTTTGATGGTGTTATCAGAAAGGGTATATCTTTTTTCTTTTGTTAAGTCTAATCTGATTCCCGAATAGGTCAGGATAATAACCAAAGGAACAATTGCAATTAAGAAAATTCCCAGTGGAGATTTAGCATTGAACTTCTTCATACTTCTACTTCTTTTTGTTAATAAAATGATTAGCCAATACTAATGAAGCGCCGATGACAAGAACAAAATACGCCACATCTTTAGCATCAATAAGTCCTCTTGTGAAGCCTAAGAAATGCTGATAAAAGCCAATATTCTGAAGGATAAAATCTGCACCTCCCAATAGTTTATAACTTGCCAGCTGTTCGATCCCAAAATACATGATGAAACACATAAAAACACCCAGCAGATAAGCCATAATCTGATTCTGAGATAGAGAGGAAGCAAGAATTCCCACTGCTGAAAATGCTGCGATTAAGATTATCAGTCCGATATAACTTCCGAAAGTCATTCCCAGATCAATATTTCCTGCAGGAACTCCCAGAACATATACAGTGTACAGATAAATTAATGATGGAATAAGACATAAAATTCCTACAATCCATACGGAAAGGAATTTACCTGTTACCAGTTCTGAAACTTTTAATGGCTGTGAAAAAAGCCAGTTCAATGTTCCGGTTTGCTGTTCTTCCGCAAAAGTTTTCATAGAAAGGGCCGGGATGATAAACATCAACAGCCATGGAACCAATACGAAATAGCTCTGCAATGAGGCCATTCCAATCTCAAAAATATTAGAATCGTTGTCGAAAAAGAACAGAAAAAGAGTCGCTATCAAACTGAAAGCGGCAATAATCACCCATGCGCTCCAGTTTCCAAAGTAACTCCAAAGTTCTTTCTTTAAAATTGCAATCATAGTTTTTTTATAAGATGTAGAAAGGATGAATATATTCGGACATGCGCCCTACTCTACAATTATTTGTTTTTTTTATTTTTATTAACCAGTTTCACTGTCATCATAATCAGAAATACAAGAACGAAAAATCCTGCAATTAATTGCCACCAGTATTCAATCACCATTGATTTTAATATAACGGTAAATACGACCAGAAACAGAATGAACGTTGCAATTTCATTGGCCTGTCTCAGTTTGATATTGGCAATGGGTAGTGTACTTCCATGTAATTCTTTTAAATGAAGGACTTTTTTCCAGCACCAGTAATGATAGATGGCAAGTCCGATCAGGAAGGTCAGTTTTAAATGAAACCATCCCATCTTCATTAATCCCGGGTTTAAAAAGATCATCACCAATCCGCAGACCGCCATGATTACCCCGGCAGGAACTGTGATAATGTTCCACAGCCTTCTGGCCATAAAAGTGTACTGCTCTCTCAGAATTTTCTTTTTTTCTTCCGGAAATTCATCGGTATCTTTATAGTAAACGAAAATCCTTACGAGATAAAAGATTCCCGCAAAGTAGCTTACCATAAAAATAATGTGCAGCGCTTTGATTATTGTGTAAAGCATTTTATTAAATAAATTTATTGATAGAAATAATTTTACAATCCTGGTCGAAATTCTTCAGTACATCAAAAAAAATCTTTTTCATATCCTTTACATTATTGTAATAAGAATATCCCATAAAAATAGCCAGCCCAAGAGAGATCAATATAATTCCATACGTGGTTCCAGAATTTCCATCCGTATAAAAAGGAACAAAAATCCCTAAAAGAAGAACAAGAATGAGTACATCAAAATATTTAACTCCAATGGATACTTTAAGAAGCTCTTCATTATTTTTGTCTGAAACAAATTTTCCTATAAAAGACAAGTATTCATTCCCCATCACTTTTACTTCAAATCCATCATCAGTTACTTCACCTTTAAATTTTTTACCATTATAATCAGGAAAGCTCTTAAATATACTTTCTTCAATGTTAGATAGTATCGCTTTTTTTGGCTTCGAAAAGACAACCTGATATTTGGACTTTAAAAACATATCAATTTTAATCAGGCACAAAGATAAGTTTTTATCTAATTCTTAAAAATAAATTTCTTTTGATCAGGAAAAGATAATTAAAAACAGTTTTATATAAAAAATAGTTCGGCTCGGGGCAGCAAAGCTGCCCGAGCCGAACATTATATTTTCATTGCTGTACGCCATTCAATAATTAAGAGATCACTCCTAATTCTTTTCCAACTTTTTCAAAAGCAGCAATCGCTTTATCCAGATGTTCTTTGGTATGAGCCGCAGATAACTGAACTCTGATTCTTGCTTTTCCTTTCGGTACTACAGGATAGAAGAATCCGATGACGTAGATGCCTTCATCCATAAGCTTTTCTGCCATTTTCTGAGAAAGCGGTGCATCGTAAAGCATTACCGGAACAATAGCAGCATCTCCATCAGGAATATCAAAGCCTTTCGCTTTCATTTCCGTTCTGAAATATTCTGCATTTTCCATTACTTTATCACGAAGAGAGGTATCATCTGAAATCATATCCAATACTCTTAATGCAGCTCCTACGATACCAGGTGCTAAAGAGTTCGAGAATAAATAAGGTCTTGAACGCTGTCTCAGCATATCAATGATTTCTTTTTTACCGGAAGTAAATCCTCCCAAAGCACCACCTAAGGCTTTTCCCAAGGTAGAAGTAATGATGTCTACTCTACCCATTACTTCATTCGCTTCGTGAGTTCCACGGCCTGTTTTTCCAATGAAACCTGTTGCGTGAGAATCATCTACCATTACCAAAGCATCATATTTATCGGCAAGATCACAAACTCCTTTTAAATCTGCAACAATACCGTCCATTGAGAATACTCCGTCTGTAACAATAATTTTAAAACGGTGGTTCTTTTCAGAAGCTGCAATCAGCTGAGCTTCCAGATCCTCCATATTATTGTTTTTGTATCTGTATCTCGCCGCTTTACACAAACGAACACCATCAATGATTGATGCGTGGTTCAGTTCATCTGAAATAATAGCATCTTCTTCTGTAAACAGGGGTTCAAAAACACCTCCGTTGGCATCAAATGCTGCTGCGTAAAGGATGGTATCTTCAAGACCTAAGAAATCAGCAATCTTTTTCTCCAAATCTTTGTGAATATCCTGTGTTCCACAGATAAAACGTACAGAAGACATTCCGTATCCGTGAGATTGGATCATATCCTGCGAAGCTTTCATCACTTCCGGATGGTTGGATAATCCCAGATAATTATTGGCACAGAAGTTCAAAAGCTTTTTTCCGTTCGCTTCTATTTCTGCACTCTGCTGAGAAGTGATGATTCTTTCTCTTTTGTAAAGTCCGTCATTCTCAATATTCTGAAGTTCGTTCTGTAAATGTTGAAGGTATTTTTCAGAGATCATTTTTAGTAATTTTTTAGATGTGCTAATTTACTAAAAAGGCAGTAAAATAAAACCTTTTATCAGTTTAATTCTAAAAAATTGAAAAGGCTTTCACTTTTAACATTATTAGTCTACAAATTTAGTAGGATAATAGTTATATTTGTTTAAAATTTTAATGCATGAGACTAAAGCCGGTACAAAAAATAAAGACGATCAGTTCAGGAACCTTTATCAACACCCACATGAAGCCGGGAGTTCCGGTTATTATTGAAGACTTTGTGCATCCGGAAAGTCCAGCTTTTAAAAAGTGGAATTATGAGTATTTCAAAGAGATTGCAGGAGATCATAAAGTTAACATCTACGGAAGTGAGCTTGATTCCCTGGACAGAGTGGCCAGTGATCCTATTGCACAGACAACATTTTCAGAATATCTGGATCTCATCCAATCTGCTCCCACTGAACACAGGCTTTTCTTATTTAATTTATTGAAAATAAAACCTGAATTGAAGAATGACCTCATCTACAATGATGTAACGAATGGTAAAATACTGAAATGGCTGCCCTTTATGTTTTTTGGAGGAGAAGGCTCTGTCACCAGAAACCATATTGATATTGACATGTCCCATGTTTTTATCACCCAATTCCAGGGAATCAAGAGGATCTGGCTCTTCCCGTGGGAACAGTCTGATTTTATGTATAAACTCCCTTACAACTTCCACAGTCTGGCTCAGATTAAAAACCCTGATTACCGAAAATATCCGGCCCTTCTCTATTTAAATGGCTATGAAGCTATTATTCATCCCGGAGAAACCCTCTATATTCCTTCCGGCTGGTGGCATTATATTCAATATGATACAGAAGGATATTCCATATCAGTAAGGGCACTTCCCTCAAGTCCACTTGAAAAATGGCGTGGATTTAAAAATCTTGTGATCACCAGACATTTTGATAATCTCATGCGTAAAATATTCAAAGAAAAATGGTTTGAATACAAAGTGAAAACGGCCAGAAAAAGAGGAGCCAGAGCAGCAAGAAAACAAAGAAGCTTTCAAATCTGAAAGCTTCTTTTGTTATATTTTGATTGATTGGTAAAAGTACTCATTCATACTTTGCCGTTTGTTATTTTTAATGTTTGATAAATTTGATATTTTTTTCATCAATCGTAATAAAATAAGCTCCCGGAACCAATTCTGCTATTCCAATTGCTTTACCTGGCTGATACGTTCCTTTTCCTACCAGTTTCCCATCAATGGCATGAATCGTAAAGTCCATAGCCTTATTAATTCCTTTAAGATTAATTTCATTTTTTGCAGGGTTCGGATACAAACCAAAACCTTCTTTCTCCACAGAAGAAACACTTAACGTATTATCCTGAACCACTGTAGAGTTTTTCTCAAGAATCTGATATTCATAATTAAACTGAACACTTGCAATCGGGAATGTTACCGACTGTAAAAAGCTTTGGTTATTGGATGTATTATTAAGAACAAAGTAAGCAGTCTGCCCTGAAGTTCCCGTCACTTTAATTGGCAGAGGCATTTCGAAAAAGCTTACCGTAGAACTACTTTGTGTCTGAGAAACTTTAAATAGAGCCTGATTTCCGCCCTGCATCCACTTGATGGTATACGTAGGATATCCTTCGCCATAAACCCAGTCATTGAAAAATTCTGTAAAATCTGTTCCGGTAGACTGAAGCAAAGAAGCGTTAAAATCAGCAGTACGAGCATAACTGTATGCCAGGTTCGGTCTTGCATGATAATCTTTAAGTGCCTGATAAAACGCAGCATCACCTAAAATCCATTTCAGCATTCTCAGCACATATCCTCCTTTAGCATAAGACAATCTGCTGTCAAATATCCTGTTGATGCTGGAAAGTCCGGAATCCGGGACATACACACTTCCTGTTGTACTTGCAGTAATGTAGTTAGATTGACCTTGTAAGTAATTTAAAAATTCTGTATTGGTCATCAATAGTTTTTCATTGGCAAGGTGTTCTCCAAAAGTTGCAAAACCTTCATTCAGCCAGATATCATTCCATGCACCACAGGTTACTTTATCACCAAACCACTGATGGGCAAGTTCATGGGCAATAAGCTGTTTGCCCCAACCTCCCATGGAAGACATGGTCTGATGTTCCATTCCTCCGCCAAACATAAATTCCATGTGTCCGTATTTTTCATTACGGAAAGGATAAGAGCCGAAATACGTTTCAAAAGTATTCATTACCTGTTTTGTCCAGTTAATATTGGCTATACTGGTGGCATTTGAATTCGTGGATGGATAAATATAGTTCACAAAAGGAAACGGAGGGTTTCCGATGGTATCATTAAGCTTAACAAAATTGGTAATAGACAGCGCAATCAGATAAGCCGGTGTAGGATACATTGTTCTCCAGAACGTAAGTTTGGTGTTTCCTGTAGGAAAAGTTTCAGACATTAATTTTCCATTGGCTGCCACGCTGTAGTTTGATGGAGTTGTAATTTTAAAATCAAATCTTTCAATTTTATCATTTAAACTTTGCTTTGTCGGAAACCAGTCCTGGGCGCCATAAGGTTCATTCAAAGTAGAAAGAACCGGAGTTCCGCTCTGAAGAGCAGTTTTGAATGCATCATTACTTGTGGACGGTGCTCCAGCATAATAAATGGTAAGAGAATCCAGTGTATTGGCAGGAATCGAGGCAGGAAAATCAATCTTCAGTTCTTTTGATGGAAGCTGCTGAAAGCTTGTAATGTTAGTTCCGTGGTATTTCACCTGGGAAACCGTTAATGAATTGGAAAGATCAAAATAAATGCTTCCCATACTTTGTGTAGGTTTGAAATGTGAAGTTACCGAACCTGAAATATTATACACTGCAGGATCAAGGCTGACGTCCATTCTCTGATACTGCAGGTCGTAATTCAGGGTATTGGGATTGATATTCCCGATATTCATCTTTTGGGTGAAGGATTTTTTCTCTTTTTCGATTAATCCTTTCATATCCGTATTTTGCCTTTGCTTCTGGCCATAAAATTGTTGAGACAATAACAATCCCAACACCAAAAGGTACAATTTTGTCATGTTTAGAAAAATTTAATCAAATATAAAAAAAACCTTTTAATCCATGATTAAAAGGCTGTTATAATATATAAAATAAAAAAATTTTACAAATCCAGTGCGGGTTCAAGAATCTTTTCCATCCTCTTTTTTACCATATCTACTGATCCGGAATAGTTATTCACCATTAAAGAAAAAACCAACGTTTTTCCTGAATTGGTTTTCAGATAACCAGCTAATGTTTTTACTTTGTTCAAAGTTCCTGTTTTCGCAAAAACCTGTCCGTTACCTCCTGCATTGAACATTCTTTTCAATGTTCCGGATTGTCCTCCGATAGGCAAAGAAGTCAGATAAGATCTGTAGTATTTCTGATCCATCAGAGAAGTAAGAAATTTCACCTGAGAAATCGGGGTTACATTATTACTTCTTGAAAGCCCGCTCCCATCAATGTAATTAAGTCCAACCATATCAAAACCTGCATCTTTCAGGTGATTAGTCACCACGATTCTTCCGGATTCTGAAGTCTGATCTCCCATTTTCTGATATCCTACGGTTCTCAGCAAAGCTTCTGCCAGTGAGTTATCACTGTGCTGGTTGGTATAATAAATAATATCACTTAAAGTAGGTGATTTATACGCTGAAAGCATTTTTCTGTTTTCAGGGGCTGCATCTGTCATTTTCGGAGTTACTTTTCCGGTAACAGGAATTCCGCTTTTCACCAGTGTTGTTCTGAAAGAGTTGGCAAGATAAGCCGGTGCATCAGGAAGCTTGGTTGTTAAAACTCCGTTTCCTTCATATTTATCAGCATATACCATCTGATGATTGTAAGGAGAAACGTAGAAAAATTTCTTTTCTGTAGAGAAACCACCTTTTTTAACGATCAGTTTTTCGTTGGCCGGGTTGATATCGCGGGTACTTCCTGCAGGTAAATAATAGTTATTGTTTTCCAACCATACAACATTTTCCGGAAGCACTGAAATATTGCCTTTGAAAAGCGCTGTCTGAATGATAATATCACCATTTACCTTTTTGATTCCCTCTCTTGAAACACCGCCTAAGAAATCTGAAATAATATCTCTATAAGATGCTGCACCTGCTTTGTTTGTTCCCAAAGAAGGGTCTCCGCTTCCTATTACATAAAGATTTCCATTCAACACTCCGTTTTCATCTATAGTTCCTGAGTACTCCAGCTGAGTCATCCAACGGTAGTTTTCACCCAGCATATTTAAAGCCGTTTCCGTTGTCAGCAATTTGGTTGTAGAAGCAGGTACTAAAGGAGTATTTTCGTTGTACGAAGAGATAACCTTCTTCGTTTTCGGGTCATACACTACGAATCCCCAGGTTGCATTTTTCAGCACAGGATCCGCCATCATTGTGTTTACATTAATGTCTACCAGTTCTTTTGCTGACAAAACAGTTTTCTCCACTATCGTACTAACGGGTGAAGGCAGGTTTAAACTGCTTTTCTGATTGTCATAATTCTGGGAATAAAGAACGGTAGAAACGGTAGATTGAGCCAGGAAAAGACCAGAAGCCAACACCGCCGCACTTGAAATATATTTTCTGAAATTTACCATCTATCTTCTTTTTGTTCTGTAGTTTTGACTCTATAAAAAATGAAAGGTTAAATCATTCAGTAAAAGAGCCAAACACTTAATCAACGTCCAAAAGTAGAAATTATTGTTATATAACGGACCACCGCCCCGTTATAAAAGAGTGTAAAGTTTGTTAAAAATTGTTAAAAATCAACAAAAACATCTTTTTTAATGCTTTGATATGCAGTGATTTCATCAAATTCTTTCAAACTTATCAAAACCATATTTTTGAATTTTTCATAATTTTTCCCACGGGGAAGCTTCAGCATAATCTGGAACTGATAGAAGTTATTCAGTTTTGCAATCTGTGCTCTTTCCGGACCTAAAACACATTCTTCAGGAAGGTATTTTCTGAGAATAGAACCCAGAAACTGTGATGCCCGGTCAGCTTTATCCTCTCTTCTGTGTTTCAATTCAATCATAATCAGCTTGGTGAAAGGCGGATAATGGAACTTCTGACGTTCTGTAAGGATATATTTATAGATCTTGGCAGGATTATTCATCTTGATGAGCTGAAATACAGAATGATCAGGATTAAAGGTCTGAATAAGGATCCTCCCTTTTCCTGAAACCCTTCCGGCCCTTCCTGAAACCTGCGTGATCAGTTGATACGCTCTTTCTTCCGCTCTGAAATCCTGTACATATAATAAGGAGTCTGCTTTTGGGATGGTAACGAGTTCAATATGATCAAAATCCAGTCCCTTAGAAATCATTTGGGTTCCTACAATAATATCCGTTTCTCCGTCTTCAATCTTTTCATAGAGTTTTTCGTAAGCAAATTTCTTACGCATAGAGTCCACATCCATCCTGTCCACCTCATTTTCCGGAAACAGCCTGGAAACTTCTTCGTGAATCTGCTCTACACCCACTCCTCTTTCGTTCAGCTTTTCAGAATTGCATTTCGGGCAGGTTTTCGGTTTTGAAGCTCTTTGCCCGCAATAGTGGCATTTCATTTCATTTGCCGCTTTGTGATACGTCATGACCACATCACAATTGGAACAGTAGTTCACATAGCCACAGCTTTCACATTCTATGACATTGGAATAACCACGGCGGTTGTGAAGGACAATCGCCTGGTTCTTTTCATCCACCGTTTTCTTTATCTCATCAATAAGCTTCAGCGAGAAATTTCCAGAAACCTTTTTAGATTCCTGAGCTTCTTTGAAATTGATCAGTTCGTATTCCGGCAAATTAACATTCCCGAATCTTTCATTCAGAAAAACATATTTCATTTTATCTTTCCGGGCACTGTAGTAGCTTTCGACTGATGGGGTAGCCGATCCCAGAATGACTCCGGCTTTATACATCTTTCCTAACACCATAGACGCATCTTTAGCATTAAAATAAGGAGAAACCTCTCTTGGTCTGTACGCAGAATCATGTTCCTCATCTACTACGATAAGGCCCAGGTTCCGGTAAGGTAAAAACAAAGCATTACGGGTTCCGATCAGAATGCGGATGTCGTTTTGCTTAATTCTTCTCCATACTTCCACTCTTTCAAAATCAGTCAGTTTCTGGTGATAAAAACCGAGCTGCCTTCCATACTTCTTCTCTAATCTTTGGGTGATCTGTTTGGTAAGCGAAATTTCCGGAAGCAAAAACAAAACATTCTTTCCGTCACGGATGCATTCATCAATTTTTTCTAAATAAATATGGGTTTTCCCAGATGAAGTAACGCCATGAAGCAGAACATTCTTCCCTTCTTCAAAAGCTTCATCAATTTCAGATTTTGCTGTTTTCTGCTGTTCGGAAAGTTCTTCAAGCTCCTCGATTTCTCCTTCATAGCTTTCAATCCTGTCTTTCTGCATAAAGTATTCCTCCACAAGACCTTTGTCTGCCAAAGGTTTGAAGTGGGAACTTCCGAAGTAACCGTCTTCAAACAGTTCAGATTTTTTGATAGGAACGTCAGGATGTTCCGTCTGTTTTTCCAATATAAGAAGGAAAAGATCTTTCTGTTTCTGCGCTCTGTTCAGTTTTAAAAGAATATCCGTAAGATTTTGATTGGCCAGAACCTCATCATTAATTCTCACATAAGCAACTTCTCTGGCTTTATACTTTTCAGCAATTTTCTCATCAATTTCAATGTACTGAAGATCAATCAGAGAATTGATGGTTCTGATGATATCTTTTTTAGGAATAAAAGCTTCAATATCTGTAAGATTAATCAACTGCCGTACTTCCAGTGCCTGAACCAGATACATTTCGTTAACATCCAGATTTTCAAAATCTATAATGGCTCCTGGTTTTAGTTTTAAATAGGTTTCACTTTCCAGTTTTAAAGAAGAAGGAAACGAAAACCTGTAAATTTCTCCGAGGCTGCACAAATAGTATTTCGAAAGCCAGTTCCAGAAATCAATCTGTTCCTGAGGAAGAATCGGCTGATCATCCAGCATGCTGATGACTTCTTTGGCCACAAAATTTTCCGGTGCATTATCATGAAGCTCAAACACGATTCCCGTATAGATCTTTTTTCCACCAAATGGTACCAGAACACGCATTCCGGGCTGGATTTCAGACATCATTTCCTGAGGAACTTTATAAGTGAAAGATCCTTTCAGGTTGAGGGGTAAAATAATTTGAGCGTATTGCAAGGGAAATATTTAAAGTGTAAAATTAGAATTTTCCTGAGAGAACTGCAACTTTGTGGAGATTCTTTAGTAATCTTTAACCAAGAACCTGAAACTGCATTCTATTCTTTACTTTCTCCTTATTTTTGTCCATTCCGTAGGAATGTAACCCATTCAGATATTTTTTAATGTCTAGAATTACATTGATCAAAAATAATGATATGACAGGCTGGATTCCTGCGGAATGACAAAGCGTGTGGATAAAAGAACAACACAAATTCAGAAAGGATCGAAGAAAGGATTCATGAATGACTAAAAAAGAAGTTCTGTAATCTGATACCAGAATGCAGACGTAATAAATCCTACAATGATACTGACTCCGATGATCAGGTTGGTCAATTTTGTATTCAGCCTGAACTGTTCTGCAATGATACTTGAGGTAACCAAGGTTGGCATTGCTGCTTCAAATACTGTAATTTTTGCCACATCTCCTTTTATTCCGAATAACAAAGCCATTCCCAGAACAATTGCGGGTGCCAGAATCAATTTATAAAGCATCGACATAGACATCTGAGGGATCAGCTTTTTCCATCCATTGAATTTCAGCTGTAACCCGACTGAAAACAGAGCTAACGGACTTACCGTTGCTGCCAGCTTATCAAAAAATGGTTCTGCAACGGTAAAGTCAATGAACTGAGACAATACCAAAGCAGAAATACAGCCAATTAATGGTGGAAATGTTATTAATCTCTTTAAAATAAATGCCGCGCTCACCTTTCCTGATTTACTTCCCCCTTTTACTGCAGCAATAATTCCCAGGGTTGAAAGGGCAAAGAACATCGTCTGGTCACAGATGATTGCAATACTCAAAAGCCCTTCCCCATAAAAAGCACTGATTAATGGAAATCCGATGAACGAAGTATTACTATATCCGCTTGCCAATTCTAATGTACTTCTGGAACGCCTTGAATATCCCCTGCTCTTACTGTAAAACATCATAAAAAAGAAACAGAACACAGAAATTAAAAATGTGGCTGCAATCGGGAACAGCATTTCTGTTGTCCATTTTACTTTGGGCAGATATTTAAACGAAACTGCCGGAAGAGCAAGATAAAGAATCCAGGTATTGATGCCTTTGTGAGCATCGGGGTGGATAGATTTTGTTGCTTTGAATATCATTCCTGCAATGATACACACTGCAATCAGAACAAAATTTACCATAACTGTAATAAAATATGAGGCAAATTTACGGCTGATTTTTGAGTTGGAAGGGTAAAATTTATATTTTTTTCGGTGGAATTTCTAATAAAACTTTCCAGTATTAAACCTTATAGGTTTTCAAAACCTATAAGGTTTGGAGATCTACCTGCCGGAAATTTATAACCCTTGTCAAGGTTTAAAGTTGACGACTGACTTTTTAAGAGTTTTTTTCTTATTATCAATTACAATTGACCATTACTCCTTCATCACATCCCAAAGGCTCATCACCTCTATATTTTCCAAAGGTTTTGAAAGGGTAATTTTTTTTGAAGTTCCTGGAAGCAGGTCAAAGAAATTATCGCTGAAGTGAGTATCGCCGATTAAATAAATGTCCTTAGCAAGCGTATCTGTTGAAATTTCAATTTCAGTGGGTAATATTTTTCTGATTTTAATATCAGGTTGTAAGAGTTTCAGATCTTTTGGTTTACTAAAGAAGAACAGCTTTTCGAATTTTGTGTCCTTTTCGGAACTGATTTTTAAAACAGCTGCGGACAAATCAAAGTGAGACAATTCCAATTTACTGATAGTTCGTATTTTCTTGCTTACATCAGCATTAATAAGATTTGACTGACTGGCTTTCCAAAGTATTTTTCCTTTGAAATCAATCAATTCAAATTTTGTCTCTGCTTTCAGTTCTTTCAGGAGATCGCTTATCAGATAGACATCATAGCTTTTTTCGGTTTCCGCTATTGATACCAAAACAGGTTCAAAGCTTCTTTTCGCCTGATAATGGAAGGCTTTCCAGTTTCCAAGATAATCAATGGAAGACCAGGAAACCACCGGCCAGCAATCATTCAGCTGCCAATACAGCGTTCCCATATTATAAGGTTTTGCACGGCGGTGAGCTTCAATAGCAATCTGCATTCCTCTTGCCTGCAAGAGCTGTGAAAGATAGTTGTATTGTACAAAGTCCGTTGGAATTTTGTAATCACGCTTCAGATATTCATTAATGATGTCCCAGCCACGGGCGTGCTTTTCATGAGCTTTTATCGTTGGATTCTGAAGGTTTAAATCCGGAGTTCCGGAGAACATTGATTTTGTCGTTTCAAGGCTAGGTGTACCCTGAAAGCCATATTCAGACATGAAACGCCCTACTTTTTCGTTGTAAATTTCAAAAGGCTGCTCACCCCACCAAACGCCCCAGTAATGAGAATCTCCTTCGGTAAGACTTTCTTTATGTCCCCAACCAATGGAGGGAGAACTTGGCCAATATATATTTTTATCCGATTTCAGATTTTCTGCCAATGCATTAGGAATTACCTCATGAAACAGCTTCTTATAATCTTTCCAAACCTGCAATGAATCGCTTTTTGAATAGTTGAACTGTTTCTGATATCCCCAGTTGACAATCGCTTCATCAATTTCATTGTTCCCGCACCACAAAGCAATGGACGGATGATTCTGAAGTCTGTTGACCTGGTCTTTTACTTCTTCTTTTACATTGTTTAAAAACGCTTCATCTGCCGGATAAAAGCTTCCCGCAAACATAAAATCCTGCCACACCAGGATTCCGTTTTCATCACAGGCTTTGTAAAATTCATCATCTTCATAAATACCTCCGCCCCAGATACGGATCATATTCATATGGGCATCTTTGGTATCCCTGATCAGCTTCCGATACTTTTCTTTGGTCATTCTGGGTGAGAAACTATCTCCCGGAATCCAGTTGGTTCCTTTGATATACAGTGGTTCCCCATTCACTTTAAAATAGAATGATTTTCCCTTTTCGTCTTTTTCCTGAATCAATTCAACGGTCCTTAAGCCTATCCTGATATTTTTAGCATCAATATTTCTCTGATCTTTGGAAAGCTTCACTTCAAAATCATAAAGATGAGCTTCACCACGCCCGTTAGGCTGCCAGAGCTTCATCCCTTTTGTTTCATAAGGAACCGATATCTTATTAATCCCTTTTTTTAAAGATATTTTTTGATGAGTTTTATTAAGATCCAAGGTATAATCTCCGGCATTTTGAGCATAAATTTCAACATCAAAGCGCAAATTATCAGAAGTGCCGGAAACTCTTTTCTGAATATCCTTAACCGTAATAATTTTAGCATTATTCCAGAATTCCAGCTGAACATCTTTCCATATTCCTGCAGTAACCAGCCTTGGTCCCCAATCCCATCCAAACTGGTATTGTGCTTTTCTCACAAAACTTCTTGGTGATTCCGGCATAGTGAACGGAATTTTTTTCGCTAATTCCTTTCCGGTATTCACAGCGGATGTAAACTTAATCTGCAATGTATTATGACCCGGTTTTAAATATTGTTTTGCAGGAATATTCCATTTACGGAACATATTATCTGTTTTCTTCAGCAGCTGACCGTTAAGATAAATTTCAGAAAATGTATCCAATCCATTAAAAACCAGATCAATGTTTTCGTTCTTTAGTTCATGAGGTGAAATAGTAAATGAGGTCTGGTAGTCCCAGTCTTCATTTTCAACCCATTGTACTTTCTTTTCATTTTCATCCTTAAAAGGATCAGGAATGATCTTATTATCCATTAAATCCAAATGAACGGTTCCCGGAACTTTCGCAGGAAACCAGTTTGAGTCTTTTGAATTTTTAAACTGCCAGTTCTCCGAAGACAAGCTTCTTTGTGAAAACTGTGCGGAAAGGATATTCTGCATAAAAAGGAAAGCAAAAAGGGTCGTTCTATTCATCAATAAATTTATTTTGAGTCGTTATCATACCAGTGATTTTGTCATTCCGAGGAACGAAGGAATCTCTATTTTCATTGGTTAGATTCCCGCTACGCTTGGAATGACAAACTGAGTGCATATTATTTATTCTTCAATGCAACCACTTCATCCGCATTGGCAAAAGCCCCACCATCCGTAATGGCTGAAGAATGGAAGTAACCCGCATGGGTAAATGCTCTAATCTCTTCAATATTAGATGAACGCAGACCTCCTCCGACAAGGATTTCTATTCTTCCGTTGGATAATTCAACAAGCTTTTTCAGATTCTCTTTTCCTTCAGATACATTGGGTTTCTGACCGGAGGTAAGAATGGTTGTAAAACCACATTCGATTACTTTTTCCAGAGATTCTTCCAGACTTGCAGCACGATCAAAAGCACGGTGAAAAGTACATGGAAGCGGTTTTGCCAATTCGACTAAAACTTTATTCTGCTCTATATTAATCTCATCATTTTCATCCAGGATCCCGAATACAAAACCATCTGCATGTAAAGATTTTAAATGAACCAAATCATTTTTCATCTGCTCAAATTCCGAATCAGAATAGGTAAAATCTCCACCTCTCGGACGGATCATCACAAAAATCGGGATTGTAATTTTTTCACGAAGCTTCTTCATCGTTTCGAAATCCGGAGTAGTTCCGCCTTCACTGAGTCCATCACATAATTCTATTCTGTCTGCCCCGTTTTCAAAAGCGATAATCGCTGATTCAGGATTAAAACAAGCTATTTCTATTTTTGACATTGTATTGTATCTATTTAATTTGATTTTGGTTCGTCCTGCAGTACATCTGCAATCAAAAAAGAACCGTTTTCTTTTACTACTTTTATTACTGACGGATATTCTGCTTTAAAATTTTTGTCTGTCAGCACTACCTTGAAGAGATATTCATCTGTTGAGGAGAGTTCTAAATCACAGCTTCCAACTTCAATTTTATCCCAATCCTGTGCTGCAATCAGGAAGCCCGCTCCAACACCTGCTTTACTTACATCAAATCTGGTTTTCCATTTATCCTGAAATTCTTTTTCAGTAAGGCCTCCGCTTACATCCAGGTCAACATTCATTGCATCCATTTTATAATCGAAGTAGTCTTTGGTTGTGATTTTCCGCATATTCTTTTCTTCACTTCCGATATCGGCTTTAAAATAATCGACAATACTTTTTTCCAACCATTTTTGGGCTTCTTCAGCCTCATTGGACTCATTATGCAAAACTACTTTTTCTTTTATTGGCTGGATTTCACCATCTTTTTTTATCTCCTTCTTTTCTTCCTTGCAAGCAATAATCATAAACAAGGAAGCGATAATCGTTCTTTTCATATTTGTTTTATGTTTTGGCTAAAGCCAATGGGTATCTTTTATTTGTTTAAATGGGCTGAAGCCCATTTCTATTGAATTTTTAATTATTTCAAAGCAAATTCAGGCTTTTCAAGGCGGTTTCCTTTCTGATCGTACACCGCAAAATTGAATCCGTCCTGAATACAGTAAGAACCATATTCTCCCTGTTTATTGATGGCAATAAACCCTACCTGAATATCTTTAAGGTTTTTATTTCTTCGCTGATTGATTTTTACAATTCTCTCTACAGCTTCTTTACAGGCTTCCTGAGGATTTCTACCCTGCCTCATCAGCTCAACCACAAGATGCGTTCCTACAGTCCTTATGACTTCTTCACCATGACCTGTTGCTGTAGCAGCACCTACTTCATTATCTACAAACAGACCTGCTCCGATGATTGGCGAATCTCCTACCCTTCCATGCATTTTGAAAGCCATTCCACTGGTGGTACAGGCTCCGGAAAGGTTTCCCTGTGCATCTAAAGCGATCATTCCGATGGTATCATGGTTTTCAATATTGGCAATGGGCTTGTATTGGCTGGTCTTTAACCATTCTTTCCATTCTTTTTCCGATTCGGGAGTAAGAAGATTCTCTTTTTTAAAACCTTGTGAAAGGGCAAACTGCAATGCACCGTCCCCAACCAGCATAACGTGTGGTGTCTTTTCCATGACAGCTCTGGCTACAGAAATAGGATTTTTAACATATTCCAGACATGCTACGGAACCGATATTATAATTCTCATCCATGATACAAGCATCCAGCGTTACCCTTCCGTCTCTGTCCGGACGTCCTCCATATCCTACACTTCTTTCTTTTGGATCTAATTCTACAAGACGGACTCCTTTTTCTACAGCATCCAAAGCTCTTCCTCCTTTTCCAAGGATGGTCCAGGCTTCTTCGTTGGCTTTTAATCCGAAATTCCAGGTGGAAAGAACGATAGGTTTATTGATGATTTTTTTACTTTCAGGTCGTTCTGCGGCCATTAGTTCTAGAGGATTAATGGTAAGTGCTGCGGTTGCAATTCCCAGTTTTTTGATAAAACTTCTTCGGTTATTGTTCATTGGATGTAAGAATTATTTAATACAAAGCAAATATCTTAAAAAAATCCGTTGAAAATCTTATGGTTTTCCCACTATTTTTCTTTACCATTTTTTATTATTTTTATAATGGTTATTTTAATTAATATATATGTTTAAAACCTTTAGAAAAATGGATTGCTTTAAGGAATTATCGGATGAAGAAATCCAGGTCCTTGCAAGCATCAGTACTCCTAAGCTTCTTCGGAAAAAAGAAAAACTGTTAGAGCCAGGTCAGCCGTTTAACCATTTATTTATATTGACCAATGGTCTTTTGAGATTTTTCTTTGATGATGAAAATGGAGTTGAAATTAATACTTTTCTGCCCTCAGAAAAAGAGGTTGCCTTTCTGGAGAGTCCGGAATCTTATTCTGCTGAAGGTACTAAAAAGTATACTATACAAGCCGTGATTGATTCTCAGATTATTCTTTTTAACAAAGGTGAATTTGAGCAGACTGCCTTTCAGCATAAAGGAATTTACAATTTGTATTTGAAATCGTTGAAACAGATTATCAGCATTTTATCAGCACGCACAGAGCAGTTCTGCAGGAGCTCGCCGCTTTCCCGTTATGAAGATTTTCTGAACAGCCATCCGTTTGTCTGTCAAAATGCCAACAGAAAATACATTGCTAATTTTCTGGGCATCACTCCCAATTCCCTTTCCCGTATTACTGCCCGCGACAATAAAAAAAAGAATCAAGGAAAAAAATAACTTAAGAATATTTTTAATTGTTGCATTCAGTATAATTTTGTCCGGTCAAAAACTTGTTCTTCACCACTAAAAAAACCAAATGAAAAAAAATATAATCATCTTCAAAGCATTCCACCTTATAGAATAGTCTTTACATCTTAACAGGATTAATATGTGATTGTCCGGATATTCATCGGGATCTGAATCTGTATTTTCTTAAGTCAACATTTTATTACCATTTTATACTAATTTATGCAAAGAATAACCACCATTCTCTGCCTGTTATTAGCATGCAATTTTGTGCAGGCCTCTACAGGCAATGTTGAAGACAAAATAGCCGACGGAGCATCCTGGCTTATCTTATTTGTATTGCCTATTGCAGGGATTTATCTCTTCTGGAAAGTTCATATTTACCCGGAAAAAGTAGCAGAAAAGAAAAACCATCCCCAGCTGAATGCTATCAAAAGTATGTGTCTTCTTTCTCTGATCTTTGGCGGTCTTTTATGGCCGGTTGCCTTAATTTGGGCCAACTATGACTATGGAAACCAGACGGCTCCTGAAAGAGAGAAAGACAACACAGATTTGCCTGAAGAAGAATTAAAACCTATCGAAAATTAAAAGACATGCTGGAATTACTAGTCGCAATATATGCCGGGATTTGCTGGCTTCTCATTAAAAAATTAAAATTGATCCCGTGGACATTTACCACACAGGTAATCGTATATTCATTGCCTATTTTCGGATCTATCGCTTTGATATTAAGTTTAAATTATTATTGCCCCATTACCTCTGATGTAAAGGTGGGAAACAGAAGTGTGGATATTACTACGCAGGTTTTGGGAAAGGTGAAAAAAGTATATGTGAGTACCAACCAGGAAGTAAAAAAGGGAGATACTTTATTTATGCTCGACAGGGAGCCTTATTTACAGGAAATTAAATCACTGGAAGCTAAACTGAGCAGTATGAAAGCCACGGTACATTCTTATGATGCAGACATTTCGGCCTCCAGAAAAAATATTTCTGCATTACAGTCTCAGCTTGATCTTGCCAACAAAAGAGTATCTCAATATCAGGAGCTTGTACAGGCTGGAGCTGCCAACAAATTTGATCTTGAGCAGGCGATAACCAATGTACGTGATCTGCAATCCCGAATCAGTGCTGCACAGTCACAACAGCAGTCTTTGGAAACAAAATCCAATGCTTCTTATGGTGGAGAAAATTCATCAGTGTCTGAGATCCAGGCTAAGCTGGAACAGGCCAAATGGAATCTCTCCCAAACCGTTGTTCTGGCACCTACGGATGGTGTGATTCCGAATGTGCAGCTGAATGAGGGAGCTATTATGGCGCCTTTCAAATCAGCATTTGTTCTGATTCAGAAGCAGCAGTCAGTTATTGGATTTTTTGCTCAGAATGAGCTTGAAACCGTAAAAAAAGGAGATGAAGTAGAGCTTGCTCTTAAAACAGAACCTGGAAAAGTGGTGAAAGCCAGACTTGAATATGTCATTGATGCTACCAGCCAGGGGATCATGAATAATGCAGGAGGAATGCTGGGCGGAAATGGTTCTACAGCCGGACTTCCTGATACGGCAAGACAATTGCCGGAAACCGATGGAAAGCTTATTGCCAAATTTGTACTGGAAGATAATCAGAAACAGCTTACAGTGGGAGCAAGAGGAACTGCGGTTATTTATTCTGATCATATTAAACCTCTTCATCTTATCAGAAAAGTAATGGTGCGTATCAACAGCAAAATCAACTTCCTGATTCCTAAACTTCATTAACATGTATAAAAAGTTAATTTTAGTGAGCATACTTGCTGGATCTTTAAGCTCCTGCATCGGTTATAAAGAGGCTACGAAGGAAAATATAGATCAGCTTAAAGAAAAGAGTGAAATTGCTTCTCATATACAAATTCCTGATGACTGGATTTTTGACAGAAAGGCTGGATCAAAATCAATTTCCTACGACTGGATCAATGATCTTAAGACCTCACAGCTGGAAGCCCTGGTTAAAGAAGGAATGTTATACAATGCAGATCTTATTATTGCCAGAGAAAAGCTTAATCAGATTGAGCTGGCGATGGAAATTGCCGGAAGCGACCTTTATCCGAGCGTAAGTGCTGTGGCCAACACTTCGAATAATCTGGTCAGCGGCAGCCAGGTTCAGCGGCTTGCATTAAAAGCTAACTGGGAAATTGACCTTTGGGGTAAAAATAAATCTTCACAGATGGCCAGCACCAGCAGTTATTTTTCTGCAAAACATCAGAATACCCTGCTGCATCAATCTATTGCAGGGATGATTGCCAAAGCTTATTATCTGAATATTGCAGGAAACATTCAGGAAAATAAGATTGAAAGCTATATTCAGAAGACCAAAGACCTGGAAAAACTCTACATCATTCAAAAGAAAGTTGGAACGGCAAATGCTATTGATGTGTCCAATATTTCTGCAGAAATTATTTCCCTGCAGGGTTATCTTGAAAAGATTAAAAATGCCAATATGCAGTCGAGAAGGTCTCTGGAGCTTCTTACCGGAAAGTATCCGGAGGGAAAACTGGCAACCCAGAATTTCTTTAATTCTGTAAAAAGCAGTATTCCTGAATCTTTTCCTCTGGAACTTCTTGAAAACCGATCAGACATACAGGCGAGTCATTTCCAGATCGAAAAGGCTTTTTATGAAGTACAGGAAGCTAAAGCGGCAAGACTTCCTTCATTAAGTATAAGCTCATCTCTGGGTAGCGCCGGAAGTAATGTGGAATCTATTAATTCTTTATTTTCCAACCCTTTAATAAAAGTGGGCGGAGGATTGGTTTCTCCCCTGTTCAACGGTGGAAAGCTGAAAAAGAATGTGGAAATAAAGAACTCACAGCAGAAACAGGTCGTTGAAGAATATTCAAAAGCTGTTCTGAATGCATTGAACGAAGTGGAATCATCTTTAGCTAATCTCCGATCTATTGAAAGACAGATGGCTTATACGACCAATGCTGTCAATGAGCTGAAAAACAATATTTCTCTTACCGAGAAACAAATAAAGGTCGGTACCAGCAACAGTTTTGTACTGATCCGTAAACAAAGAGATCTTTTGAAAAATGAAATGAACCTCATCAATCTGGAACTTCAGTACAGAATAGAGCGCATTAATCTTTATATGGCTTTAGGTGCGGAGAACTTTATTTATTCATAATTTTTATACTTGGAGAGACTGCAGAAATAATCTGCAGTCTTTTTTATAATTTATAAGGTATCAATGAGGCAGTTTGTCTCTGAAATATCCATATACCCATGTTCCGGCAATAGCGCTCAGTAAGGTAACAGATACGGCTAAAGCACCCGTCCCGATCTGAGCAAAAAGAGGTCCCGGACAGGCTCCGGTTATCGCCCAGCCAAAACCAAAAATCAATCCACCGTAGATCTGACCTTTGTTGAACTTTTTAGGGGTCAATGTAATAGGTTCCCCATACATTGTTTTTATTTTAAATTTTTTAATCAGCCACACTGAAATCATTCCCACCAATACAGCACTTCCAATAATTCCGTACATATGGAAAGACTGCAGGCGGAACATTTCCTGTATTCTGAACCAGCTGATCACCTCTGCTTTCACGAAAATAATTCCAAAAATAATTCCGGCAGCAAGGTATTTCAGGTTGTGATACCATTGGTGAGTAAGGACACTTTCGTTCACACAAACAGTATCCTGATGACGTATATCTTTTTCTTTGCTCATAATGTAAACTTCTCTTTTTTAAATTACTTATAGGGATAGAATGGCAGGCAGAATAAGATTAGCCATTAAAAATCCACCGATCATGAAACAGACTGTTGCTACCAGAGATGGCCACTGCAGGTTGGAAAGTCCCATAATGGCATGTCCGCTGGTACATCCGCCCGCATATCTTGTTCCGAAGCCGACCAAAAATCCTCCCGCAACCATCATGATAAATCCTCTAAGGGTCAACAGGCTTTCGAAATTCATCAGTTGTAACGGGACCAGATTGCTGTAATCTGTAATTCCGTAGCCTGCCAATTCTGCTTTCAGGTCAGGATTCACTGTTATTTCATTGGGATTCACCAAAAATTGGGATGTAATCAATCCTCCGAAGAAGATTCCCAGGACAAAAAATAAATTCCAGGCTTCTTTTTTCCAGTCGTATCTGAAAAAATTCACATTGGCCGGAACACAGGCTGCACAGATATGCCTTAGTGAGGAACTGATTCCAAAGGATTTATTTCCCATAATCAATAAGGCAGGCACAGTAAGCCCAATCAACGGGCCGGCAATATACCACGGCCACGGTTCTTTTATAATCTCCAGCATTTTTCTATTTATTTAAAATTTTAGTCTGACATACAAAATCACTTTTAGGAATCTCTGTGGAGCTAATTGCTTTAAAACCTCCTTCAATTTCTGAAAAGTTTCTATATCCTCTTGCCTGAAGGATACTCGCTGCCATCGTACTTCTGTAGCCGCTTCCACAGTGCATATAAAAATGTTCTGCTGGCTCTATCTCATGAATCCATTCATTGATATAGGCCAGAGGTTTGCTGTAAGCCTCATGAATATGTTCTGCATGGTATTCGCTTTCTTTTCTTATATCAATGATTTTTGCTTCTTTCTCTTTGATTTCAGTTTCAAACTGGTCTGCAGAGATACGGTTAACAAAGTCAGTTTCCTTTCCGCTTTTTTTCCAGCTTTCAAAACCTCCGTCCAGAAAACCTAAAATATGATCGAATCCTACCCTGCTCAACCGGGTTACCGCTTCTTCTTCAGCTCCTCTTTCAGTGACCAGCAGAATAGGTTGGTTGACATCAGCAATTAAAGCGCCTACCCACGGGGCAAAATCACCATCTAATCCTATATTGATGGACTGCGGGATAAAATCTTTGGCAAATTCACGATTGGATCTTACATCTAAAATCAAAGCACCTGAGGCTTCAGCAATTTCCTCAAACTGTTCAGGAGAAAGAGCGTGCAACCCTTTTGAAAGTACTTCATCAAAACTGCTGTACCCTTTTTTATTCATCATCACATTCATTCCGAAATAAGCCGGTGGAGGTAAAAGACCATCCGTTACTTCTTTTATAAAGCTCTGTCTGTCCTTTTGATTCAGGGCATAATTGGTTCTTTTTTGATTTCCCAGAGTATCTACGGTTTCTTTCTGCATATTTTTACCGCAGGCTGAACCGGCTCCATGAGCTGGATACACCGTAATATCATCATCTAAAGGCAAAATCTTATTGTATAGACTATCATATAAGAGTCCCGCCAGCTCTTCCTGCGTCATATTGGCTCCTTTCTGTGCGAGATCAGGACGCCCCACATCCCCTAGGAATAAGGTATCACCACTAAAAAGGGCCTTTTCAACACCATTTTCATCCATTAAAAGGTAACATGAACTTTCAAGGGTGTGCCCCGGTGTATGAAGAACTTTAATTTTAACATCTCCTAGTTCAAATATCTGTTCATCTTCTGCAATAACTGCATTAAAGTCGGGATGGGCTGTTGGCCCGTAAACAATCGGAGCTCCGGTTTTATGGCTTAAATCCAGATGTCCGCTGACAAAATCTGCGTGAAAATGGGTTTCAAAGATGTATTTCAATTTTACTCCATATTCTTTCAGTCTGTTGATATAAGGCTGTGTTTCTCTTAAAGGATCAATAATAGCAGCTTCTCCGGCTGAGGTAATATAGTAAGCACCCTGAGCAAGACATCCTGTATAAATCTGTTCTATTTTCATTGTATTTTATTTTTTATTCTTTATTCTGTTATCTGATACAAATTTCCTGCTTTGCTTTTTCCTGTACAGCTACTTTTGTTACATAAGAACATTAAAGGAAGATTTCTTTTGTAATGATATAAATACCCATGATCAGGATAAACCATCCGAATGCTGGTTTCAGCTTTTTACCGTCTATCCTTTTTGATAGTTTTGAGCCCATTATAATTCCTGCAACAGCAATCACCGTAATAGAAACAAGCAGTTTCCATTCTATTTTCACCTGGTTTACTGAAGAGAGGAAACCGATTAAAGAATTGAAAGAAATAATAATTAAGGAAGTTCCTATTGCAGTTTTCATGGGCACTTTTAATAGATTCACTAATGCCGGAATGATCATAAAACCGCCTCCAGCTCCCACCAGTCCCGTTAAAATACCAACTATTGAACCCTGTCCGACTGCCAGAAAAAAATTATTTTCATCCTGAATGTTTTCTAAAGTTTCTTTTGAGGAATTGCTTTTAATCATTTTATAGGAAGCAAGAATCATCAAACAGGCAAAAACCAGTAATAAAAAAATGTTCCTGGTAATGGTAAAATCGTGTATTTGAAGTATTTCTACAGGAATCAGAGGAAGAATATATTGTCTTGTCAGAAAAATCGAGATTACCGAAGGTATTCCGAACACCAGCGCCATTTTAAAATTGACCAGTCCTTTTTTAAAATACGATGCAGAACCTGCAATACTGCTCATCCCCACTATAAAGAGGGAATATTCTGTTGCCAGAAAAGCATCGATCCCAAAGAGATAAACGAGTACAGGAACCGTGAGAATACTTCCTCCTCCTCCGATTAACCCCAGAGAAATACCTATTAAAACTGCCGCTGTATATCCTATAATTTCCATTTCTATTCAAATAATTCTGATGCAAAAATGGGAATATGAATGAAAGTCTACAGCTACTTTTGTTACATAAGGAGATTTTTAAACACGAATAATTTCACAAAGGACACAAAGAATTTAGAGTAATTCTGCTTCTTTGAGATTGCTTCACCTTTGGTTCGCAATGACTTTAACTACCCCGTCAAAAATTCTTTGAACTTTTGCCACCCTTCCAAGAAAGGGAAATATGAGTATTTTTGATTAAATTGAGAGAGAATTTATGAGTTCAGGGCTTTCAGGAGGGTAATTTTATTTCTGCCTAACATGAGTTTTCCGTCTTCTTCCAGTTGCTTCAAAAGTCTTGACACCACTACTCTTGCGGTTCCCAGCTCATTGGCAAGCTGCTCATGAGTGGTATGAATCGTTTCAGAGCCGGTGAGTTCAGATTTTTTCTGCAATAGGTTGAGAAGTCTTTCGTCTACTTTTTTGAAAGCGATGGCATTGATGATATCTAATAGCTCTTCAAATCTTTTATGATACAGTCTGAAGATATAATCCAGCCATTCCGGATGATCTTTGATGAATAAAGATACTTTGTCTACGGGTAAGAAAAGTATTTCTGCATCCTCTTCTATCTCTGCTTTTACAATGCTTTTTTCATTATGCATGCCACCCAGAAAAGACATGATACAGCTTTCTCCGGCTTTGATGTAGTATAATAAAATTTCACGCCCGTCTTCTTCCGTTCTGATCACTTTCAGCATTCCTTTCATCACAATAGGAATGGAACGGATGGAAGCATTTTCATCTAGAATAATATCTCCTTGATGGTAATTCTTCGTTATACCATATTGATACAGCTTTTCTACCAATTCTGGTGATGATGAGAATTCTGAAGAAAGTATCGTGTCGTTCTGCATTTTTTTATTCTAATTTACGCCAATTTCATCAACAAACAACCATGCTTTGGAATCTGCACCAGGATTTCCTGCCGGAATAATGCCTGCATTTTCAATAGTTACTTTCAGGTATTTCGCGTTCTGCATTCCTATATTCAGTTTGATTTTTCCATTGGTATTTTTAATTTCTGCGGTTCCGATTTCTTTAATCAGTTTAAAGTTTGTGTTATCATCAGAAACATAAATCTTTGCAGACTTAGCCAGATGAATCCAACTTCCTTTATTTTCAAGGGTATTGAAATACACTTCTGAGAAAGCTGTTTTCTGACCAAAATCTATGGTTGCCACCACATCGTTACCCTGAAAGCCCAGCCATGTTTTACCCAGCTGTTTTACATTTCCGATAATACCATCTACTAAGGTGAAAGCACCTCCAAAAGAATAGTTTTCGCTAGGTTTTTGTTCTAAAGTTATCTTTTTTCCGGTAGTCTTTGAAATGATAAATTGCTGTGTAGACACGGCACTTTTCAACTGCCCCTCTTCAAAATAAGCTGATTTAATAGTTAAAGAATTAGGAATCTCAACTGCCGTCTGATACGTTTTAGAATTGATGGAAGGGTTTGTTCCATCCAGCGTATATCGGATACCGTTTGAATTCTGCGAAGTAGACAGTTCATAAGCAATTCCGTTATTGGAAGGAATTACTTTTCCGGTGATGTTATAAATGCTTCTGGCATAGTTGACCTTCATACCATCCAGAACTTTAAACTGGTTAATCACTCTGTTTTCAAATTCTTTATATTTTTTAGGATCTGATGTTCCCCACCCTACTTCAGAAAGTGCCATTAATCTTGGGAAAATCATGTACTGTACCTGCTTAAAATCTAAAATATATTCTGTCCACAGATTCGCCTGAACTCCCATAATGTACTTACTCTGTTCTGCATTCAGTTCGGAAGGAATAGGATTGTAAGAATATACTTTTTCCAAAGGCGTAAATCCTCCAAAAGCATTAGGTTCAGACTGTGGATCTCCCTGATAATGGTCAAAATAACAGTAGGCACCAGGAGTCATTACGGCAAAGTGTTTTGATTTTGCAGCTTCAATACCTCCATTCACGCCTGTCCAGCTCATCACAGCGGCGTTGGGAGCTAATCCGCCTTCTAAAATCTCGTCCCAGCCAATGATTTTTCGGCCTTTACTGTTGACATATTTTTCAATCCGTTGAATAAAATAGCTTTGCAAACCATGTTCATCTTTTAAATTATTTTTCTTAATCAGTTCCTGGCAGTGCGCACATTCCTTCCATCTTGTTTTCGGGCATTCATCACCACCAATATGAATGTATCGGGAAGGGAATAATTTGATGACCTCATCCAGAACATTTTCAAGAAACGTAAAAGTTTCATCTTTCGGGCAGAAAACATCATCAAAAACACCCCATTTTGTAGCAGGTTCAAAAGGACCTTTGGTACATGCCAGTTCAGGATATGCCGATAATGCTGCCAATGCATGCCCAGGCATTTCAATTTCCGGAACCACGGTAATATGTCTATCCTGAGCATATTTCACCACGTCTTTTATTTGTTCCTGTGTATAAAAATAAGGACCGTAAGGTTTTCCATCAAAAGTATTATCCACATAAGCCCCAATCATGGATTCTTTACGTTTTGAACCGATCTGAGTAAGCTTAGGATATTTTTTGATTTCAATTCTCCATCCCTGATCATCCGTTAAATGCCAGTGGAAGGTATTCAGTTTATACATTGCCAGATAATCTATATACTGCTTCACTTCATCTACTGTGAAAAAGTGGCGGCAGACATCCAGGTGCATTCCTCTCCATGCAAACTTTGGCTGGTCTTCGATTTTCATAGCCGGAATATTCTTTCCTTCTTTATACTGTTCAATAAGCTGGATCAAAGTTTGAAGAGCCAGAAAGTATCCTTGCTTAGTGTAAGACTTTATATGGATCTGTTTTGGAGAAATTTCTAATGAATAATACTCCTTTTTCTGTTCAGCATCTGTTCCTGATGCCTGAGGAATTATAGAGTTCGTTAAATGAATATTACCACCCTTTTGAGCATATTGAAATTCTACCTGTGAACCTATTCTCTTTTTGAAATATTCTGTTTCCTCTTTTGGCAGATCACCACTTAATACGAAAGTTTTTGGGATTACAAATTCTCCCTGTAAAAGTTGAACTTTTTGAGGATAAGGAATTAGATTTAATTTATTTTGGGCAAAAATCATGTTTGAAATCAATACAAAGAGTACTAGAAAAGTCCGTATCATGAGATGGGGTTAAGGTTTGAGCTAAGATAATTATTTTTCAAAACTCTTTGAGCCTTTTTAAAAACAAATTAAAGACCTTATGGGTTGGGATCCCTATAAGATGAAGTATTTACAGCTTTTAAATCATTCTGTCTAGAAATTATTCTATAAAATACGGTTTATTATGGTTTGTTTTTTTGTTCAATTTAGTCGACTTAAAAAAATTAAAGGTTTAAATTTGTAAAAAAATAAGATGAAAAAAAACATTTTTCTGGCAGCCGCTTTATTATTTTCTTTATCAGCTCATGCACAAATTTTTGATATTATAAAATCTACGGTTAAAGACAAAACGGGTGTAGATCTTAATGTTCCGGTAAAAAATAATGGTACAGCAACTTCTACTAAGACTACCACTACCACCTCCGGTAATTCTTCGGCCAATATTGGAAACCTCACTTCCAGTCAGATTTCCTCAGGATTAAAAGAAGCTTTAAGTATGGGCGTAACGGACGGTGTAAAAAAGCTGGCAGTAACCGATGGTTTTTTCAAGAATGAAGCCGTAAAGATTTTAATGCCTGAAAAATTAAGAAAAATTGATACTACCCTACGTTCAATCGGGATGGGAAGCCTTGCGGATGAAGGGGTAAAATTATTAAACAGAGCTGCTGAGGATGCCGTAACAGAGGCTGCTCCTATTTTTACAAACGCGATTACTTCTATGACGATTACGGATGCTAAAAACATTTTATTAGGCAGTAATAATGCTGCAACCAACTATCTGCAGGGAAAAACCCAGACTCAGCTGTTCAATGTCTTTCAGCCTAAAGTAAAAGCTTCTTTAGGTAAGGTAGGTGCTGATACGCTTTGGAAAAACCTGATTTCAAAGTATAATACGTTTACCGGACAGGCTGTTACCACAGATCTTAATGAATATGTTACTACAGAAACTATCAATGGATTTTTCAAAATGGTAGCAGATAAAGAAAGCGGGATCAGAAATACACCTGCCATGAGAACTACGAGTATTTTGCAGAAGGTGTTTGGAGCTCAGGATGGGAGATAAATAAGATTAGACTAAATATATAAAAGCTGTTTCATGATGAAGCAGCTTTTTTATGTTTAATTTCTTTTGTCTTGAAATCGAAGATTCGACGTAGTCAAACAAAAGAAACAAAAGTTCAAGACCTGGAGCTCTCCGCTAAAAATAAATCCTGTTCTCTAAAAATTCTAAACTTGCGCGAAATCATTATTTCTTAATCGGTTCAGAATTGGGCTCGCGCTTCGGACAGGAGAATTTTCTTAACGTTCACAGGACTTATTTTTTTGACGCTGCGAGTTCCAATGTCAGTTTTAGAGTAGTAAATAGAACTATTTGTTTGTGTCTAAATGAAGAAAGGACCGTTTTTTATTTGATTATTTTCTTTTGTCTTAAAACAAAAGAAACAAAAATTCAAGACCTGGATCTCTTCGCTAAAAATAATTCCTGTTCTCTAAAAATTCTAAACTTGCGCGGAATCATTATTTCTTAATCGGTTCAGAATTGGGCTCGCGCTTCGGACAGGAGAATTTTCTTAACGTTCACAGGACTTATTTTTTTAACGCTGCGAGTTCCAATGTCAGTTTTAGAGTAGTAAATAGAACTATTTGTTTGTGTCTAAATGAAGAAAGGACCGTTTTTTATTTGATTATTTTCTTTTGTCTTAAAACAAAAGAAACAAAAATTCAAGACCTGGATCTCTTCGCTAAAAATAATTCCTGTTCTCTAAAAATTCTAAACTTGCGCGGAATCATTATTTCTTTATGTT